>JAJZVC010000020.1 GCA_021845865.1 Pseudomonadota bacterium
CACGGAAGAAAGGCTGGTGGCGCGTTATGGCGAAGAGCTGGCCGCCGATGTCCTGGTGGTGCCTCACCATGGCAGCAGGTTTTCCTCGACGGAGGAGTTCGTGGCCGCGGTGCGTCCCCGTCTTGCCGTGGTGTCGGCGGGATATCGCAACCGCTTCGGGCACCCGGCGGCTGAAGTGGCGCGGCGTTACCAGGGCGAGGGGGCGGTTTTCCTGCGTACCGACCGCGATGGCGCGGTCTCCATGCGTTTCGCTGCCGGGCGGCTGGAGTTGCAGCCATGGCGGTCGAGCCGGGTTCGTTATTGGAATGAGCCGGCGCCGGTGCGATAGGCATTTACATCCGCTTGAATTGTTGGAAAAATGCCGAAAAGGGGATGCTCCCCAGCGGGGGGTAGGGATTTACAACGGCAATTACGACAGGACAAAAGAAAATGTTCGGATGCAGCCAACTGAAGCAGGAAATCGCCGCGCTCAAGATGAGGGCTCAGCAAATGGAGGCCGATCATCTCGCCGCAAGCCAGCAGTGGGAAAGCGAGAGGCGGGCCTTGCAGGCTGCCCTGGAGGGTGAAAGAGCGAAGGATGCCTTTCATGCCGGCCTGTTCCAGAACGTGTTGATGTTCAGCCAGAGCCTGGCGGAATCCCAAAAATCCCTGGCCCATCTGGCGACCTCCATGAAGAAGGAGGCGGAAACCGCCGATTACACCGCCCAGGCCACCAACACCAATTTATCCTCGGTGCAGCGAATCTCCGCCAACGTCCACGGCATGTCGGACAAGACCAAGGATGTCGCCTCCACGGTGGACGC
This sequence comes from Pseudomonadota bacterium, assembly GCA_021845865.1. Taxonomy (GTDB): domain Bacteria; phylum Pseudomonadota; class Gammaproteobacteria; order Burkholderiales; family UBA9220; genus UBA2239. Next base: position 804 of record JAJZVC010000020.1, read on the forward strand.
GCTCAACGACCGGGCCAGCCAGATCGGCGGCATCGTCAACCTGATCAAGGAGATCGCCGACCAGACCAACCTCCTGGCCCTCAACGCGGCCATCGAGGCTGCCCGGGCTGGGGAGCAGGGGAGGGGGTTTGCCGTGGTGGCGGACGAAGTGCGCAAGCTGGCGGAGCGGACGGCCAGCGCCACCAACGAGATTTCATCCCTGGTCACGGCGATTCAGCAGGAAACCGCCACCGCCAAGGCGAAGATCGAAATCACGCCCGAAGACGCGGCGCGTTACGAGCAGGACGCGCAGAATGCCCGTTCCAGCATGCAGAGCCTGCTGGACATTTCCGAGCAGACCCGCGCCACCATCCGCGGCACGGCCTTGCGGACCTTCGTCGAAGTGGCGAAGGTTGATCACCTGATCTACAAGATGGAAATCTACAAGGTGTTCATGGGGTTGTCCCAGAAGACCGCCGCCGATTTTTCCAGCCATACGGCCTGCCGCCTCGGCAAGTGGTATTACGAGGGGGACGGCAAGGAGTGTTTCTCCAGCCTGGGGGCCTACAAGGACATCGAAAATCCTCACAAGGACGTCCACGCCAGGGGCAAGGCCGCCGTGGAAAAGTTTTTCGAGGGCGATTTCGAAGGCGCATTGCAAAATTCCAATCAGATGGAGCATGCCAGCAGCCTCGTGCTGCAGCATCTAGAGAACATGGCAATCCAGGGCGAGGAGCAGGGCAGCCCGGTTGAACTGTTCTAACGGTTCCGCTGTCTACCGTTGCGGGGCGGGGGGCTGGCAAGGCTCCTCGCCCCGCGCTGTTTGAGCGGATGGTTCATAATGTGTCCTTTTTCTTATCCGATGGTGTTGTGCCGTGGTTTACATTGCTGATTCCCGTTTGAATCCAATTCAGGGCGACTCCGACTGGAAGGCGTGGTTGCAAGCCCTGGAGGGCAGCCGTGGCGACGAAGAATTGGAAATGCTGCGCCGTGCCTGTGGCTATGCGGCGGAGTGCTATGGCGGCAGGAGTTCCGCGGAAGGCGAGGCATTGCTGAGTCATGCCCTCGGTACCGCCGACATCGCGGCCGGCTTGCGTCTGGATGGCGCTTCCCTTGCCGCCGCGGTGCTGCATGCCATCCCGGAGTGCGTGGAAAGCAGCGCCGTGGAATTGGAGAAGCGCTTCGGCCGGGAAATTTCCACCTTGGTGGAGGGCATCTGGCGCATGGGGCAGATACGTGAATTCAGCAGCCCGCCCGCAGGGGAAAACGCCAAGCAGGCAGACGCCCATGTGGAGAACCTGCGCAAGATGCTGCTGGCGATGGTCGAAGACGTCCGGGTGGTGCTGGTCAAGCTTGCCGAACGGACCCAGGCCCTGCGCTTCGTGGCCAAGGCCGACGACGAAACCCGCCGCCGGGTGGCGCGGGAAATCCAGGATTTGTTCGCGCCGCTGGCCAACCGGCTCGGTGTCTGGCAGATCAAGTGGGAAATGGAAGACCTGGCCTTCCGCTACCTCGACCCGGAACTGTACAAGAAAATCGCCAAGCTGCTGGATGAGCGCAGGGTGGACCGGGAACGGTACATCGAAGAGGTGAAGGAAAGGCTCCGGACCGAATTGGCCAGGGTGGGCATTCACGCCGAAGTCAGCGGCCGGCCCAAGCACATTTTCAGCATCTACAAGAAAATGAAGCGCAAGGGCCTCGACTTCACGGAACTTTACGACGTCCGCGCCGTTCGTCTTCTGGTGGAAACGGTGGCCGACTGTTACGCCGCCCTGGGCATTGTCCACAACCTGTGGCAGCCGATTCCCAAGGAGTTCGACGACTATATTTCCCGTCCCAAGGGCAACGCCTACCAGTCCTTGCACACGGCGGTGGTGGGGCCGGAGGATAAGGCCCTGGAGGTGCAGATCCGCACCCATGACATGCATCGCCACGCCGAACTTGGGGTGGCGGCCCATTGGCGCTACAAGGAGGGCGGAAAGCAGGACGTCCGCTTCGAGGAGAAAATCGCCTGGCTGCGGCAAATTCTCGAGTGGAAGGAGGAGGTCGAGGATGCCGGCGAAATCATGGAGCAGTTCAAGACCGGTCTGTTCCAGGATACGGTCTATGTTCTGACTCCCCAGGGCAAGGTCATCCCCTTGCCCAAGGGCGCCACGCCCCTCGATTTCGCCTACCACCTGCATACCGACCTGGGGCATCGCTGCCGTGGCGCCAAGGTGGACGGGGCGATCGTGCCGCTGACCACGCCGTTGCACACCGGGCAGCGGGTGGAGATTCTCACCGCCAAGCAGGGCGGGCCGAGCCGTGACTGGCTCAGCCCGGCCCTGGGCTATGTTCAAACCAGCCGGGCCCGGTCGAAAATCCGCCACTGGTTCAAGTACCAGCACTACGAGGAGAACGCCGCCCAGGGGCGCGACAGCCTGGAAAAAGAAGCCCATCGTCAGGGCATGACGCTCCCTACCCTGGAGCGCATGGCGCAGAAGTTCGGCTACGACAAGAGCGATGATTTTCTCGCCGCCGTCGGCCGGGGCGACGTCTCCGCCAAGCAGGCCGTGGCCGCCGTCCAGGAAGAGGCGCCGAAACCGGCGGAAGCGTGGCGGCTCTCACTCTCGAAAGGGGCGCTGCCTGCCGCCAGGGGAAGCATCCTGGTGGAGGACATGGGCAATCTGCTCACCGTCATGGCGAAGTGCTGCAAGCCCGTTCCTCCCGATCCCATCGTCGGTTTCGTTACCCGGGGCCGCGGGGTGGCGATCCACCGTAGCGACTGTCCCAATGTCCAGCGCCTGACGGAGGAGGGCAAGCAACGCCTGTTATCCGCCCAGTGGGGAAAGAAGACCGGCCTCTTCGACGTGGACCTGGAGGTGGAAGCCAACGACCGCCAGGGGTTGCTGCGGGACATTACCGAGGCCCTGACCCGGGAGAAGGTCAACGTCATCGCCACCAACACCCTGAGCCGTGGGCTGCAGGCCGCCATGCGCTTTACCGTTCAGGTAATGGGGGTGGATCAGTTGGAGCGCATTCTCACCGCCGTGCGCGATATTCCGGGAGTGGTCCGGGCGAGGCGGCGATAGGCGGTCTTAGAGCCTATTTCAGGAGGTTTCGTACCACGCGCCATAACCATTTGGGGTGCAGTGCTAGGCACGAGCCGCGCCGTTTGGTCAGCCCATACGATTCCGCATGGGCTTTAGCCCATAGCGGATCAGAGTACCTTCATGGGGCAAACAAGCGGCGAGCAACAACGCAATGCGCCCCAAATGGTCATGGCCCTGCGGGTTGCGGCGAGAAAGGGCGTCTGCTTTGTCGCACGGCTTGCCAATGGAACGACCATTGGCTGCGCCGCGCTTCGCGCAGCCATCCCTTTCTCGCCGCAACGCGGGGCACGAAACCTCCTGAAATAGGCTCTCAGTCCGGGCCGCGAAAGCGCGGCAGGTGGATGTGCCAGCGAATGGCCGCGACGCGGATGACGAAGATGGCCGCCATGGCGATCAGGCTGACCTCCCGCCGCGGCAGCCCCATATGAAGCAGGCCGATCATCAGCAGGCCGCCAGCCAGGGAGGCGGTGGCGTAGAGCTCGCTGCGGAACACCAGGGGGATTTCGTTGCATAGGATGTCGCGGATGATGCCCCCCGATACCGCGGTGATCACGCCCATCATGGCGGCGATGACCCAGGAGGTGCCGAGGGAGAGGGCGACGGTGGCGCCGATGACCGTGAACAGGGCGAGGCCGACGGCATCGGGGAGGAGAAAAAAGTCCCGGGGCAGCCGGACCCGCCGGGAGGCGAAAAAGGCGAGCACGGCGGCCCCGATTGCCACGCCCACGTACAGGGGATCGTAGACCCAGAAAACGGGCAGCCTGCCCAGCAGCACGTCCCGCACCGTTCCGCCGCCGATGCCGGCCACCAGCCCCACCACCAGAACGCCGAACAAATCCATCTCCCGCCGCCCGGCTTCCAGGGTGGCGGTAACGGCGCAAACGCCGACGGCGGCGATGTCGATGGCGTAAAAAAGGTTCACGGGCTGCATTATAAGTTGAAACATCGGATGGGATTAAGTAGAATGCGCGTTCTTTAGGCGCGTAGCTCAGCTGGTTAGAGCACCACCTTGACATGGTGGGGGTCGTTGGTTCGAGTCCAATCGCGCCTACCAACTTCCCAACAAAAGTGCGGCGAACCCGCACTTTTGTTGTTTTTGACCCGCGGAATGTGAGATGCCAGTTATCCGTTTGCCCGACGGCTCCGAGCGCCGATTCGATCAGCCTGTAACGGTTCATGATGTGGCCGCGAATATCGGCCCCGGTTTAGCCAAGGCAGCCCTGGCCGGCAAGGTGAACGGCAAGCTGGTGGATACTTCCTTCCGCATTGAATCCGACAGCGATCTGGCTATCGTCACCGACAAGGATGCCGAGGGCCTCGAAATCATCCGCCATTCCACCGCCCACCTGCTGGCCCAGGCGGTGAAGGAGCTGTTCCCCGAGGCTCAGGTGACCATCGGCCCGGTGATCGAGGACGGCTTCTATTACGATTTCGCCTTCAAGCGCGGCTTCACCCCCGAGGATCTCGAAGCCATCGAGAAGAAGATGGCCGAGCTGGCCAAGCGCGATCTGCCCGTGACCCGCAAGGAGGTGCCCCGGGACGAGGCGGTGGCTTATTTCAAGTCCATCGGCGAGGCCTACAAGGCCGAGATCATCGAATCCATCCCCGCCGGCCAGGTGTTGTCCCTTTACACTCAGGGCGGCTTCACCGACCTGTGCCGCGGCCCTCACGTCCCCTCCACCGGCAAGCTCAAGGTGTTCAAACTGATGAAGCTGGCCGGGGCCTACTGGCGCGGCGATTCGAAAAACGAAATGCTCCAGCGGGTCTACGGCACCGCCTGGGCGAAGAAGGATGACCTGGAGGCCTATCTCCACCGCCTGGAGGAGGCCGAGAAGCGCGACCACCGCCGCCTGGGAAAACAGCTGGAACTGTTCCACCTCCAGGACGAGGCGCCGGGCATGGTGTTCTGGCACCCCAAGGGCTGGGTCATCTGGCAGCAGGTGGAGCAGTACATGCGCAAGAAATTCGTCGACCACGGCTACCAGGAAGTGCGCACGCCGACGGTGATGGACAAGACCCTGTGGGAGAAGTCCGGCCACTGGCAGAACTACCGGGAGAACATGTTCACCACGTCCTCGGAAAACCGGGACTACGCGGTGAAGCCCATGAACTGTCCCGGCCACATCCAGATTTTCAACAACGGCCTCCACAGCTACCGGGACCTGCCCATGCGCCTGGCGGAGTTCGGCTCCTGCCACCGCAACGAGCCTTCCGGGGCGCTGCACGGCCTGATGCGGGTGCGCGGCTTCACCCAGGACGACGCCCATATCTTCTGCACCGAGGAGCAGGTGGAGTCCGAAGTGGCGGCCTTCATCGTCATGCTGTACGAGGTGTACAACGATTTTGGCTTCAAGGATGTGCTGGTGAAGCTGTCCACCCGGCCGGAAAAGCGCGTCGGCACCGACGAGACCTGGGACAGGGCGGAAGCCGCCTTGGCCGCCGCCCTGGAGAAGAACGGCCTGGCCTACGACCTGCAGCCTGGCGAAGGGGCCTTCTACGGTCCCAAGATCGAGTTCACCCTCAAGGACAGCATCGGCCGCCTGTGGCAGTGCGGCACCATCCAGTTGGACTTCAACCTGCCTGGCCGCCTGGGGGCGGAATACGTGGCCGAGGACAACAGCCGCAAGACGCCGGTGATGCTGCACCGCGCCATCGTCGGTTCCATGGAGCGCTTCCTCGGCATCCTCATCGAACATTATGCGGGCCAGTTCCCGGTATGGCTGGCGCCGGTACAGGCCATGGTGCTGAATATCACCGATGCCCAGGCTGGCTACGCCGAGCAAGTGACGGAAAAATTGCGTCAAAATGGCTTCCGTGCGCGATCGGACTTGAGAAACGAGAAAATAACCTATAAAATTCGCGAACATAGTATCCAGCGTCTGCCTTACCTCCTGGTGGTGGGCAATAAGGAGCTGGAAACGGGACAGGTGGCCGTGCGCAGCCGTAGTGGCGAAGACCTCGGGCAGATGCCGCTGGAAGCCTTCATCGAGAGGCTCCGGGGCGAGGTCGAAGGGCGCACGGCTTGATTTTTCGGCGGCTGGGTCGCCGGGTTAGCTTGATTGGAGGTTTGCTATAGCACAGGATAAGGAACTGCGGCTCAACGACGAGATTACCGTGTCGGAGGTCCGTTTGGTCGGGGTCGAAGGAGAACAGATCGGCATCGTGTCACTGGCCCAGGCGCTGGAAATGGCGGAAGAGGCCGAAGTGGATCTGGTGGAGATTTCCCCCGTCGCCGTTCCGCCCGTGTGCCGCCTGATGGATTATGGCAAGTTCAAGTACCGCGAAAGCAAGAAGCGGCACGAGGCCAAACTGAAGCAGAAGCAGATCCAGGTCAAGGAAATCAAGTTCCGTCCCGGTACCGATGAGGGGGATTATCAGGTCAAGCTGCGCAACCTGATCCGCTTTCTCCAGGACGGGGACAAGGCGAAAGTCACCCTGCGCTTCCGGGGCCGGGAAATGACCCACCAGGAGCTGGGACTGGCCCTGCTGAAACGGGTCGAGGCCGATTTGGCCGAAGTCGGCACGGTGGAGCAGTTTCCCAAGCTGGAAGGCCGGCAGATGGTGATGGTGCTGTCGCCGAAGAAGAAATAGGTTTTTCGCCCGGGCAAGTGACGGCGGTCCTTGCCCGGGGGTGATTCATCGACCGCCGGCACAAGTGACGATCGGGCATCAAGCGTCCTCCGAGGCCGCCCGGCGTTATGTTAGAAAAGGAGTTGCAATGCCTAAGATGAAAACCAAGAGCGGCGCCGCCAAGCGGTTCCGCGTCCGTGGCAGCGGCAGCGTCAAGCGCGGCCACTCCCACCTGCGTCATATCCTGACCAAGAAGTCCACCAAGCGGAAGCGCCAGCTGCGCGGCATCACCGCCGTGGGTCCCACCGACATGGGCCGCATCCGCGCCATGATGCCCCACGCCTAAGGAGGGAAGACCATGCCACGAGTAAAACGCGGCGTAACCGCCCGTGCCCGTCACAAAAAAGTCCTGAACCTGGCCAAGGGTTTCCGCGGCCGCCGCAAGAACGTCTGGCGCATCGCCAACGAAGCGGTGATGAAGGCCGGCCAGTATGCCTACCGCGACCGCCGTCAGCGCAAGCGTCAGTTCCGCGCACTGTGGATCGCCCGTATCAACGCGGCCACCCGCGAGTTGGGCATGACCTACAGCGTGTTCATGAACGGCCTGAAGAAGGCTGCCATCGACATCGACCGCAAGGTCCTGGCCGACCTGGCCGTGTTTGACAAGGCTGCTTTCGCCAAGATCGTCGATCAGGCCAAGGCGAGCCTCTCCGCCTAAGCGGCAAGCGGAAAAAGAAGGAGGCGCAAGCCTCCTTTTTTTTGTTTCCGGAGCAGCGGAATCCTGCTCCCCAGATTTAGAGAGTTTGCGAAGACGTGGACAACCTCGAGCAAATACTTCAAGAAGCCCAGGCCGCTTTCGCGGCAACGGATAATGCCGCCGAACTGGAACAGGTCAAGGCCCGTTATCTGGGCAAAAGCGGCGCCCTGACCGAGCTGCTGAAGGGGCTCGGCAAGATGGCGCCGGAAGAGCGGCGCGAAGCCGGGGCGCGCATCAACCAGGTCAAGGAGCAGGTGGAACAAGCCCTGCAGGCCCGCCGCGACGCCATTCAGCAAAAAGAGCTGGAGAAGCAGCTGGCCCAGGAATCCCTGGACGTCACCCTGCCGGGCCGTGGCCATGGCCAGGGCGGCCTGCACCCGGTGACCCTGACCCTGGAGCGCATCGAGCGGCTGTTCGCTTCCATCGGTTTCTCGGTGGCGGAGGGACCGGAGATCGAGGACGATTTCCACAATTTCACCGCCCTCAATACCCCCGAGGACCATCCCGCCCGTTCCATGCACGATACCTTCTACGTGGAGGGAGGGGACCTGCTGCGGACCCATACCAGTCCGGTGCAGGTACGGACCATGCTGGCCCACGTGGCCAAGCACGCCCATCTCGAGCGCCTGCCGGAGCTCAAGGTGATCGCTCCCGGCCGGGTGTACCGCGTCGATTCCGACGCCACCCATTCTCCCATGTTCCATCAGGTGGAAGGCCTGTGGGTGGGCGAGGACGTGTCCTTCGCCGACCTGAAGGGCGTGGTGAGCGATTTTCTGCGCGGCTTTTTCGAAACCGGCGATTTGCAAGTCCGTTTCCGGCCGTCTTTCTTCCCCTTTACCGAACCGTCGGCGGAAATCGACGTCGCTTTCATGAGCGGCGCCAATCGCGGCAAGTGGCTGGAGGTGGCCGGCTGCGGCATGGTGCATCCGAACGTGCTGCGCCACGTCAACATCGATCCGACGCGCTACCAGGGCTTCGCCTTCGGCATGGGACCGGACCGGCTGACCATGCTGCGCTACGGAGTCAACGATCTGCGCCTGTTCTTCGAGGGCGATCTCGCCTTCCTGAAGCAGTTCAATTGACCGCCCCCTAACTTTCGTCGTGGTGTGAATCGACCATGAGATTTTCAGAAAATTGGCTTAGAACTTTTGTGAACCCCTCGCTATCCAGTGAGGCGTTGGGGCATGCCCTGACCATGGCGGGTCTTGAACTGGAAGAACTGGAGCCTGCCGCGCCGCCTTTCGAGAAAGTCGTGGTGGCCGAGGTGTTGTCCCTCGTCAAGCACCCGGATGCCGACCGCCTCAACGTCTGCCAGGTGAACGCCGGCGGCGAAACCCTGCAGATCGTCTGCGGCGCGTCCAATGTGGCGGCAGGATTGAAAGTGCCTTGCGCCCTGGTGGGGGCGGCCCTGCCGGGCGGTCTGGCCATCAAGCAGGCCAAGCTTCGCGGCGTGGAATCCTTCGGCATGCTGTGTTCGGCCAAGGAGCTGGGGCTGGCCGAGGAAGCGCAGGGGCTGATGGTTCTGCCGGCGGACGCGCCCGTTGGCCAATCCATTCGGCAGTATCTGGACCTGGACGATCAGCTCTTCACCCTCAAATTGACGCCTAACCGCAGCGACTGTCTGTCGGTGCTGGGTATCGCGCGGGAAGTGTCCGCCATTACCGGCACTCCTTTGAATGTCCCGCAAGTCGGTGAAATCCAGGCGGTCTGCGACAAGACGCTGCCAGTGGCGCTGGAGGCCCCGGCAGCCTGTCCCCGCTATGCCGGGCGGGTGATTGCCGGCGTGAATGCCAAGGCGCGAACCCCGGACTGGATGGCCCAGCGCCTGGAGCGTAGCGGCCTTCGTGCCATCAGCCCCCTGGTGGACGTCACCAACTACGTCCTGCTGGAAATGGGACAGCCCCTGCATGCCTTCGATCTGGCGAAAATCCAGGGCGGTATCACGGTGCGTTTCGCCAAGGAAGGAGAACGGCTTGCCCTGCTCAACGAGCAGACCGTCAAATTGGAAGCCGATATGCTGGTGATCGCGGACCAGGCCGGACCTTTGGCCCTGGCGGGCATCATGGGAGGAGCGGCGAGCGCGGTCGGCGATGCCACGACGGATATTTTCCTCGAAAGCGCTTTTTTTGCGCCGGGCGTTATCGCAGGCCGCTCCCGCCGCCTGGGCTTCGGCTCCGATTCTTCCTACCGTTTCGAGCGGGGGGTGGATTTCGCCGCGACGCTCAAGGCCTTGGACCGCGCCACTCAGTTGATCGTCGAGATATGCGGCGGTCAGCCCGGCCCGGTCGCCGAGGCCATGGCCGAGTTGCCTCAGCGCGAGCCGGTACGGCTTCGCGTCGAGCGGGTGAAACGGGTGCTTGGCATCGCCCTCGACGGCAAAACCATCGGCGACATGCTGGGTCGTCTCGGGCTGGCCTATGGCGAGCAAGACGGCGTATTCGAGATTACGCCGCCGAGCTACCGCTTCGACCTCGCCATCGAAGAGGATTTCATCGAAGAGGTGGCCCGCCTCTATGGCTACGATAATGTCCCCGCCCATCCGCCGAAGGCGGCCACGACCATGCTGCCCGCCACCGAATCGGCGCGAAGCTTGTCGGCGGTGAAGCGGCTGCTGGTGGATAGGGAGTATCAGGAAATCGTCAGCTATGCCTTCGTCGACGAGTCCTGGGAACGGGATTTCGCCGCCAATGCGGACCCGGTGAGGCTGCTGAACCCCATCGCCGCCCATATGAGCGTGATGCGCAGCACGCTGGTCGGCGGCCTGGTGGACATCCTGCGCGCCAACCTCAACCGCAAGCAAGCCCGGGTGCGGATTTTCGAAAGCGGACGCTGTTTTGCCAAGGCAGGGGGAGGGTTCGCGCAGCCCAACCGTATCGGCGGACTGTGTTACGGCGCCGCGATGCCCGAACAGTGGGGAGAGACGGCGCGTCCGGTGGATTTCTACGATGCGAAGGCCGATGTGGAAGCCCTGTTGTGGCCTGCCGTGGCGCGCTTCGAAGCCGCCGAGCATCCCGCCTTCCACCCTGGCCAGTCGGCCAGGGTTTCCCTGGATGGCAAGGCGATCGGCTGGGTGGGGGTGCTCCATCCACGCTGGCGCCAGGCCTATGATCTGCCTGCCGCGCCCGCGATGTTCGAGCTGGATGTGGAGCCCTTGCTGCAAAGGGAGAAACCCGTTTACCAGGAAGTCTCCAAATTCCCGCCGGTGCGGCGGGACTTGGCGCTGGTGGTGAGGGAGGAAACAGCGGTCCAGAGCTTGCTGGACGCATTGCAGGAATCCCTGCCGGAGACCGTCGTGAATTTAACCCTGTTTGACGTGTATCGCGGAAAAGGTGTTGATTCCGATAAAAAAAGCCTTGCATTTAGCGTCCTCTTGCAAGATACTCGCAAGACTCTGACCGACGAAGAAGTGGACGCGGCGATGGCGCACCTGGTGCAAGTTTTGACCACGCGGTTTGATGCCAAACTGCGCACGTAAGTAAATGGTATTAAGGAGCGGTTATGACGTTGACCAAGGCCGAACTGGCCGAGATTCTGTTTGAGAAAGTCGGGCTGAACAAGCGCGAGGCGAAGGACATGGTGGAATCGTTCTTCGAGGAGATTCGCGCCGCCCTGGAAACCGGCGATGGCGTAAAGCTGTCCGGCTTCGGCAACTTTGAGCTGCGGGACAAGCCCCAGCGCCCCGGCCGCAACCCAAAGACCGGCGAAGAGATTCCCATCACCGCCCGTCGCGTGGTGACCTTTCATGCCAGCCAAAAACTCAAGGCCCTAGTGGCGGAAGCCAATGCAGGAACAAGCGCCTAAGGTCGAGCTGCCGCCGATCCCCGCCAAGCGCTACTTCACCATCGGCGAGGTCAGCGAGCTGTGCGGGGTGAAGCCCCATGTCCTGCGCTATTGGGAGCAGGAGTTCACCCAGCTCAAGCCGGTGAAGCGGCGCGGCAACCGCCGCTACTACCAGCATCACGAGGTGCTGCTGATTCGTCGCATCCGCGAGCTGCTTTATGAGCAGGGTTTCACCATCAGCGGCGCCCGCAACCGCCTGGAGGAGAGTGGCGGCAAGTTTCTGGAGGAAGCTGCCGAGCATTCCCTCGAGGACGCCGAGTCCCTGTCGGCGCCTGTCGCAGCCGCGCTGCCTGGCGTGGACGCCGGCTTGTTGCGGCGGGAAATTCAAAACGTATTGGAATTATTGCGAGCCTAGTAGCTTTTGCGAAAGCTCTTCGCTATAATGCACGGCTTTCGGGGCGTAGCGCAGCCTGGTAGCGCACCTGCATGGGGTGCAGGGGGTCGGAAGTTCGAATCTTCTCGCCCCGACCAATCCAAGTAGGCAATCGAACGATTGCAGACTTAACCCCAACAAAGGCGTACCGTTTTCGGTACGCCTTTGTTTTTTCTGGTCCGGGAATGGCCGCCAATCTTGGCTGAGAAGGAGTTGGCTGATATGATTGGGACCATACATCATCTACAAGAAACTGAGCCGATGCGGATCCTGCTGAGTAACGACGACGGCTATTTCGCACCCGGTTTGGCCTGCCTTGCTAAAGCGCTTGCTCCGCTAGCCGAGGTCACGGTGGTGGCGCCGGAGCGCAATCGCAGCGGTGCCAGCAATTCCCTGACCCTGGATCGTCCGCTGATGCTGAACCAGGCTACCAACGGGTTCTATTACGTCAACGGCACGCCCACCGATTGCGTCCACCTGGCGGTGACGGGTATGTTGCCCGAATTGCCCGACATGGTGATTTCCGGCATCAACCTCGGCGCCAACATGGGTGACGACACCATTTATTCCGGCACCGTGGCGGCTGCTACCGAGGGTTTCCTCCTTGGTATTCCTGCTATCGCCATATCCCTCGCCAGCCACGAAGGCAGGCATTTCGAAACAGCCGGCCGGATTGCCGCCATGCTGGTGGAGCGTTATCAACGAGAGGCTTACCGCGAAGCGTTTCTGCTGAACGTCAACGTGCCCGATATCCCATTCGGCGACCTGCGCGGCGTGGCGGTCACTCGCCTCGGCAAGCGCCACAAGGCCGAGCCGGTGGTCAAGTCCGTCAATCCACGCGGCGATACCGTCTATTGGGTGGGGGCGGTTGGCGGTGCCCAGGATGGGGGCGAAGGGACGGATTTCCATGCGGTCGAGCATGGCATGGCATCCGTGACGCCCCTGCAGATTGACCTGACGCGGTTCAGCCAGATGGACGGCGTGAAGGGTTGGTTGACAAAATGAGCGACCCACGGATTTCCGGCATCGGCATGACCTCGCAGCGCACCCGGGCGAGGATGCAGGAACGCTTGCGCTCCCAGGGCATCACCAGCGAGGAGGTGCTCGCCGTCATGGGGTCCATTCCGCGGCATATATTCGTGGATGAGGCCCTTTCCAGCCGGGCCTATGAGGATACCGCCCTGCCCATCGGCTTCGGGCAGACCATCTCCAACCCCTATACCGTTGCCCGCATGACGGAAATACTCTTTGCCGAAGGCGCCCTGAACAAGGTGCTGGAAGTGGGGACCGGGTGCGGTTATCAGTCGGCGGTGCTGTCCAAGATGGCCAAAGAAGTTTACTCCGTCGAGCGCATTGCGCCGTTGATGGCCAAGGCGCGTAAGCATTTTCACGAATTGCGCATCACCAACGTCAGGCTCAAACATACGGATGGTGGCATGGGGCTGCCGGAGGTGGCCCCTTTCGAGGGGATTATCGTAACGGCGGCGGCGACCCATGTTCCCCGTGAACTGCTGCAGCAGCTGGCGCCGGGGGGGCGTTTGGTGATCCCCGTCGGGGCGCGCGAGCAACGCCTGGTATTGATCGAACACACCGGCACCGAGTACCGGGAAACAACGCTGGAGGCGGTGAAGTTCGTGCCGCTTCTGGGTGGAGTGATTTAGCGCATGGCCGTGGGGCGATCCCTGCGATGGCTGGTGGCCGTCATTGTTTTGTCGCTGGGCTTGGGGGGCTGCGTCTCCAATTATCCGGCGCCCGTGTCCGACCGGGCGCTCAAGAGCGCCAAGTATCGCGGGAAGCGGGGCGAGCCCGACTGGCGGCCTAACAGTTACGTGGTGCAGAAGGGGGATACCCTTTACAGCATCGCTCTGGAATACGGCTTCGACTATCGGGAAATCGCCGAGTGGAACGGCGTCGATGATCCCAACCGGATACTGGTGGGGCAGGAATTGCGGTTGAAACCTCCCGCTGGCGTTGTGGTCAAACCTCTTCAGGCCCAACAGGTGACGGCACGCCCCCCTGAAGATGGTTTGCCGGCAGTGGTGACCCAGCCCAAGGCCCTTAAGCAGCCTTACTCCGACCAAGCCTTGGCCAAGGCGCAAAAGCCTCCCCAGGAGGAAGCGAAGCCTCAGGTCGCCAAGGTGGAAGAGAAACCCGAGCCCAAGGTGGCTGAAAAGGCTGAACCGGCCGACAAGCCGGATGCGGATGCCGGGGACGACGAGGCGGTGAAGTGGGCATGGCCTGCAAACGGGAAAGTGCTTGCCGGGTTTGGCGATGGCGGCAGCAAGGGAGTGGATATCGGCGGCAAGCTGGGGCAGCCTGTCGTGGCCAGCGCGGATGGCAAGGTCGTCTACAGCGGCAGTGGATTGCGAGGCTACGGCAAACTGATTATCATCAAGCACAACAAGACCTACTTGAGCGCTTATGCCCATAACAACCGGATTCTGGTGAAGGAAGGGCAGACCGTGACAAAGGGGCAGAAAATCGGTGAGATGGGAAGCAGCGACACCGACAGGGTGAAGCTGCATTTTGAGATCCGGCGCTTAGGCAAGCCGGTTGATCCATTGAAGTATCTCAACGAAAAATCCTGATGGCAGACATTGATAGCGTAGAAGACGAAGACCTTCCGGAAGAAGAAGCAGAGGTTCTTGCGGAAGAACCGGAGGCGCAGGAGGAGGGGATATCCCTCGTCGATTTGCAGGGGGACGTGACCCAGGCCTATCTGAACGAGATCGGCCAGAACTCGCTGCTGACGCCGGAGGAAGAACTCAGCCTTACCCGGCTCGTGCGGCAGGGCGATTTCGATGCCCGGCAGCGGATGATCGAGTGCAACTTGCGCCTGGTGGTGAATATTGCCAAGCGCTATGTCAACCGCGGCCTCGACCTGCTGGATCTGATCGAGGAAGGCAACCTGGGGCTGATGCACGCCCTGGAGAAGTACGATCCGGAGCGGGGCTTCCGCTTTTCCACCTATGCCACCTGGTGGATCCGGCAGAACATCGAGCGGGCGATCATGAACCAGTCCCGCACCATCCGGCTGCCGGTTCACATCATCAAGGAATTGAACGTCTGCCTGCGGGCTTTCCGCCACCTGGAATCCCATGGCGAAATGGACCCCACGGTGGACGACGTGGCTTTCCTCGTGGGCAAGACGCCGGAAGAGGTCCGCAAGGTGCTGTCCCTCAACGAGCGCATCGCATCCCTGGACGCTCCCTTGGATATCGATCCCTCCTTGTCCATCGGCGAAGCCATCCCGGACGACAATAACGTTCCCATCGACTTGCAGTTGCACAACAGCAAGGTGCAGGTGTATGTCCAGGAGTGGCTGAGGCAGTTGACCGACAAGCAGCGCTGGGTGATCGAGCGGCGTTTCGGGCTCAACGGCCAGGAAATCAGCACCCTGGAAGAGGTGGCCGAGAGCCTCAGCATCACGCGGGAGCGGGTGCGCCAAATCCAGATGGAGTCCCTCCAATCCCTGCGCGCCATGCTGAAGCGGCAAGGGGTCACCAAGGACGCGCTGCTCTGACGCCGAGCGTTTTTCCCTGGAGCGAGGTGGACACCGTCCTGCTGGACATGGACGGCACCTTGCTCGACCTGCATTTCGATACCCATTTCTGGCTCCACCACGTCCCCGTCCGCTATGGCGAGAAACATGGCCTGAGCTACGAGGATGCCCGGGCGAATCTTCTTGGCCGCTATGAGCGGATGCTCGGCACCATGGAGTGGTACAGCGTTGATTACTGGGCGGGGGAGTTGGATTTGGATATCGCCTCCCTGAAGGAAGAGATGGCCCATCTCATCGATATCCATCCCCGAGTGCCGGAATTCCTATCCCGCCTGCGGCAGGCTGGGAAAAGGGCGACCCTGGTGACCAATGCCCACCGCGTAAGCCTGGACTTGAAAATGCGCCGTACCGGCTTGGAGGAGTATTTCGACGCGGTAATCTGCGCCCATGACTTCGGCATTCCCAAGGAGCACGGCGAATTCTGGGGGCGTTTGCAGCGGGTGGAGCCCTTCGTCGCCGCGCGCACGCTGTTGGTGGACGACAGCCTGCCGGTTTTGCGTTCGGCGCGGGATTATGGCATCGCTTTTCTACGTGCAGTCCGGCGGCCCGACACCCGGCAGCCGGAAAAGGAGACGGAAGAGTTTGTCGCCCTGGACAGCTTCGACGATATCATGCCGTCCGGTGGCGGATAACGCCTAGCTATTCGACGATCAGGGCGGCCGCCACGCTCCTGCCCTCTGCCACCAGGATGTTGTACGTGCGGCAGACGGCCCCGCTGTCCATGACCTCCAGGCCGATCCCGGCGCCCAGAACCCTGGCGCCGAGGGAAGGGGAGGGGAAGCGCAATGCCGTGCCTGTGCCCAGGAGCACGATTTCTACCCCCAGGGTGGCCAGACGGTCGAAATCCTCTGCGGCCAGGTTCGCCATGCCGCCTTCTTTCCAGGCCTCGACACTCTCAGGGCGCACAATCAGGTTGTTTTCGTGGCGAATGCCGTTGACCAGGACGTAACCTGCGCCGTAACCGGTGAAAAGATTCTTGCCGGGGGCGTCGCTGAGATGAAGTTTCATGGCCGGAGCTCCAATTGCTTGCTGGGTGCTGCTCAGGTAACATTGTACATTTTTACGAATCAGCCGGTTGGCCGCGTTTTTGCAATAATTCCGCGCCCTTGCCGGCGACACTTGATCGAGGACCTCCCTTGAGGAAACCGAGGCGTCAAGCGCGAAAGAAGGAATCCGCCGTGCAACCCGTACTCAAATCCGCCAAACTCGCCAACGTCTGCTACGACATCCGCGGCCCGGTGCTGGCGCGAGCCCGGCAGATGGAAGAAGATGGGCAGCGCATCATCAAGCTGAACATCGGCAACCCGGCCCCTTTCGGTTTCGAGGCGCCGGAAGAGATCATCCAGGACGTCATTCACAACCTGCCCAACGCTTCCGGCTATTCCGACTCCAAGGGCCTGTTCGCCGCCCGCAAGGCGATCATGCACTACACCCAGGAGAAGCGCATTGCCGGGGTGACCATCGACGACATCTACATCGGCAACGGCGTCTCGGAGCTGATCGTCATGGCCATGCAGGCCCTGCTCAACAACGGCGACGAGGTGCTGGTGCCGGCCCCGGATTACCCCCTGTGGACCGCGGCGGTGAGCCTCGCCGGGGGCACGCCGCGCCACTACATCTGCGACGAACAGGCCGACTGGCTGCCGGACCTGGACGACATCAGGAGCAAGATCACCCCCAATACCCGGGCCATCGTCCTGATCAACCCCAACAACCCCACTGGCGCTCTCTATCCCGAAGCCTTCCTCAAGGAAGTGATCGAGATCGCGCGCCAGTACCAGCTCATCATCTACGCCGACGAAATCTACGACAAGGTGCTGTACGACGGCAACGTCCACACTTCCATCGCCTCCCTGGCGGAGGACCTGCTGGTCATTACCTTCAACGGCCTGTCCAAGAATTACCGCGCTGCCGGCTACCGCGCCGGCTGGCTGGTGGTGTCCGGCGAAAAGCGCCATGCCCAGGACTACATCGAGGGACTCAACATGCTGTCCTCCATGCGCCTGTGTTCCAATGTGCCGGCCCAATTCGCCATCCAGACGGCCCTGGGCGGTTACCAGAGCATCAACGATCTGGTGGCGCCCAGCGGTCGGCTCGCCAAGCAGCGGGACCTGGCCTGGAGCATGCTGAACGACATCCCGGGGGTTTCCTGCGTCAAGCCCAAGGCGGCCATGTACTTGTTCCCCAAGCTGGACCAGAAGCTGTATCCCATCGCCGACGACCAGCAGTTCATTCTGGAGCTGTTGGAGGCGGAAAAAGTCCTGCTGGTCCAGGGCAGCGGTTTCAACTGGCCCCACCCGGACCATCTGCGCGTGGTTTTCCTCCCCAACGTGGACGACCTGCAGGAGGCCATCGGCCGCATCGCGCGCTTCCTGGAGCATTATCGCAAGCGCCACGGAACCTGATTTCCGGCGGCAGCGGCGGCGAGCTCCGCCACTGCCGATTCACGAACAATAACTTTCGGTTGAAACGACTATGAAACCCATCAATGTAGGCTTGTTAGGTCTGGGCACGGTCGGTGGCGGCACCCTCACGGTGCTGCGCCGCAATGCCGAGGAAATCACCCGCCGCGCCGGGCGCGAAATCCGCGTCACCATGGCGGCGGTGCGCAACCTGGAAAAGGCCAAGGCCATCGCCGGCGATCTGACCCTCACCACCAACGCCAACGACGTGGTGAACAACCCCGACATCGACATCGTGGTGGAGCTGATCGGCGGCTATTCCCCCGCCAAGGAGCTGGTTCTCAAGGCCATCGCCAACGGCAAGCACGTGGTCACGGCCAACAAGGCCCTGCTGGCCGTGCACGGCACCGAAATCTTCAAGGCCGCCCAGGAGAAGGGCGTGATGGTGGCCTTCGAGGCCGCCGTGGCCGGCGGCATTCCCATCATCAAGGCGTTGCGCGAGGGCCTCACCGCCAACCGCATCGAGTGGATCGCCGGCATCATCAACGGCACCACCAACTTCATCCTCACCGAAATGCGCGACAAGGGCCTGGCCTTCGACACCGTGCTGGCCGAGGCTCAGCGCCTGGGCTACGCGGAAGCCGATCCCACCTTCGACATCGAGGGCGTGGACGCCGCCCACAAGCTCACCATCATGGCCGCCATCGGCTTCGGCATCCCGATGCAGTTCGACAAGGCCTATACGGAAGGTATCTCCAAGCTCACCAAGGAAGACATCGCCTACGCGGAAGAGTTGGGTTACCGCATCAAGCTGCTGGGCATCACCAAGCGCACCGACAAGGGCATCGAGCTGCGGGTGCACCCGACCCTGATTCCCGCCAAGCGCCTCATCGCCAACGTGGAAGGGGTGATGAACGCCGTCCTGGTGAAGGGCGACGCCGTGGGCGCCACCATGTACTACGGCCGCGGCGCCGGCGCCGAGCCCACGGCGTCCGCCGTGGTGGCCGACCTGGTGGACGTGACCCGCATGCACACCGCCGATCCGGAGCACCGCGTGCCCCACCTTGCCTTCCAGCCGGACCAGCTTTCCGACGTCCCGGTGCTGTCCATCGACGAGGTGCGCACCGCCTACTACCTGCGCCTCAAGGCCTTCGACAAGCCCGGCGTGCTGGCGGACGTGACGCGCATCCTGGCCGACCTGGACATCTCCATCGACGCCATGATTCAGAAGGAGCCCGCCGAGGGCGAGGAGCTGGTGGACGTGATCATCCTGACCCACCAGGCGGTGGAGAAGGCCATCAACCAGGCCATCGCCAAGATCGAGGGGCTGTCGTCCATCAGCGGCAAGATCACCAAGATTCGCATGGAAGAATTGAGCGCATGAAGTACCTGAGCACCCGCGGCGGCATGCCGCCCAAGAGCTTCACCGAGATTCTCCTTGGCGGCTTGGCGCCCGATGGCGGCCTGACCATCGCCGAGAATTACCCGCAGGTCACCAAGGCGGAACTGGCCGCCTGGCGCAAGCTCAATTACCGCGACCTGGCTTTCGAGGTGATTCGCCGCTTCGCCGACGACATCCCTGCCGCCGACCTCAAGGCCATCCTCGACAAGACCTACACCGCCGAGGTGTTCCGCAGCGACGACATCACCCCGGTGAAGACCCTGGAACCGGGCCTGCACATCCTCGGCCTGTCCCATGGCCCCACCCTGGCCTTCAAGGATGTGGCGATGCAGCTGCTGGGCAATCTGTTTGAGTACGTGCTGGCAAAGGAGGGGGCGGAGCTCAACATCCTCGGCGCCACCTCCGGCGATACCGGCTCGGCGGCGGAATACGCCATGCGCGGCAAGAAGGGTATCCGCGTCTTCATGCTGTCCCCCAAGGGCAAGATGAGCCCCTTCCAGACGGCCCAGATGTATTCCCTCCAGGACCCCAATATCTTCAACCTGGCGGTGGAAGGGGTGTTCGACGATTGCCAGGATATCGTCAAGGCGGTGTCCAACGACCTGGGCTTCAAGGACAAGTACAAGATCGGCACCGTCAATTCCATCAACTGGGCCCGGGTCACCGCCCAGGTGGTGTACTATTTCAAGGCCTATTTCGCCGTGACGAAGTGCGAGGACGAGGAAGTGTCCTTCTCCGTTCCCTCCGGCAACTTCGGCAACGTCTGCGCCGGCCATATCGCCAAGCAGATGGGCCTGCCCATACGCAAGCTGATCGTCGCCACCAACGAAAACGACGTGTTGGACGAATTCTTCCGCACCGGCGTCTATCGGCCTCGGCCCGAGACGGCGCATACCTCCAGTCCCTCCATGGACATTTCCAAGGCCTCCAACTTCGAGCGGTTTGTCTACGACCTGGTGGGGCGCGATCCGCAGGTGGTGAAGGAGTTGTGGCAGAAGGTGGATGCCGGCGGCAGTTTCGACCTGGCGCAAACGCCCTATTTCGAAAAAGTGGCTGATTTCGGTTTCACCTCCGGCTCCAGCAACCATGGCGACCGGCTGACCACCATTCGACGGGTTTTCGAAAGCTACGGCGCGATGATCGATACCCACACCGCCGACGGCGTGAAAGTGGGCTTGGAGCATCGGGAAATGGGCATCCCCTTGGTGTGCCTGGAAACGGCGTTGCCCGCCAAGTTCGAGGAAACCATACGCGAAGCCCTTGGCCGCGAGCCGGAACGCCCCGCCGACTTGGCCGGCCTGGAGCAATTGCCCCAGCGGTTTGAGGTGGTGAAGGCGGATGCGGAGGAGGTCAAACGCTTTATAGTCGCCCATGCCGGACATTAAGGCGCAGTAGCCGGGAAGTTAAAAACGCCCTTTCATGGAAAGGGCGTTTTTTTCGATATGCGCCTGAGCGCGCAAGCCGCCGTTGCTCAGGAGAGTGGGAAGTGGTGGTTGGCGAGGCGCTCTTCAAGAAAGGCGCGGTCAGGGGGGTTGAGGAATTCCATGAATTCGACGCCGCAACGGAACTGATGGGAGGAGCCATCGTAAACCGTCTGCACCATCCGGCCCTTGATTTCCAGGACCCGGTTGCCGGGTTTGTGGCCGGATAAGGGAACCTGGAGATAAAGGGTAAAGCGGCCTTCGATGAAGAGGTTTTGGGGAATGAAAACGGAAACGCCGCCCAGGGAGATGTCCTTGGTGGTGCCGTGAATAATCGTCTGCTCGCCGTTGGCGATGTGCGCGATGGCCGCGCGCCACTTGACCAGGTAGCGGGGAAAACGTCGCCGTTCCTCGACACTGATCTTTTTCTTGGCGGCGGCGGATTTGCCCTTGGCGGGTGGAGCCGCGTCCAGAAGTGAAGATACCAGGCCTTCGATGGAAGGTTTTTCTGCCATGGGTTTTGCTCAGCAAGTAGGGGGAGCGCCGGTCTTTATCTTCAAAGGCTTTGTTTAGTAAGCCGGCTCGTCTGCTAGAATCAAGCGTCAGTGTAATTTTAATTCATTTCTAGAGTGCGTGTATGTATTTGAAAGGGAAGAAGGCCTTGGTCATCGACGATATTGCCGGCATGCGGTCGTCCATGCGCACCACCCTGGCCAACCTGGGAATCGAGGATTGCGACCTCGCATCCACCGCCCGGGAGGCGGTGGATAAAATGAAAGGCAAGTTTTACGACCTGATCGTTTGCGACTACTACCTGGGGGACGCCACCGACGGCCAGCAGCTGCTGGAACTGGTGCGGCGCACCAAGGTCATCAGCCACAAGACCCTTTTCATCATCGTGACCGCCGAGCGCACCCAGGACCGCGTGGTGGCCGCCGCCGATTTCATGCCCGACGATTACCTGGTCAAACCCTTTACCGCCGATGTGCTGGGCAAGCGGGTGATGACGCTGACGGAAAAGAAGGATTATTTCCACGACGTTTACACCGCCTTGGACCATGACGAGCTGGATGCGGCCCTGGAGAAGCTTGAACCCTTGCTGCAAAGCAAGAACAAGTACTGGGTCGATGCCATGCGCATGAAGGGGGAAGCCCTGCTCCGTTTGGGGCGCAATGCCGAGGCGGAAAAGGTTTTCGATGCGATCGTCGCCCTCAAGGCGATCCCCTGGGCGGTAATGGGCAAGGTCAAGGCGCTTAAGGGGCAGAACAAGGCGGAAGAAGCCCAGTTCCTGCTGGCGGAGTTGCTCAAGGAACATTCGGAATATCTGGCGGGCTACGACATGCTGGCCACCCTGTTCACCGAGCGGGGCGACAGCAGCGTCGCCCAGCGGCTGGTGGAAAAGGCCCTGGAACTGGCGCCGGTGACACACCGCCAGAAACGGGTCGGCCAACTGGCCTTTCAGAATGGCGACCTGGACAAGGCCCAGCAGTTCCTGTCCGAGGTGGTGGAGAAGGGGAAGTATTCCTACTTCAAGGAGCCGGAGGATTATACCCTGCTGTCCCAGGTACATATTGAGAAGGGCGATACCGAGCAGGCACGAACCGTACTGGACATGGTGAACCAGCGTTTCCGCGAGTCCCCCGAGATTCAAGCCCAGGTTCAGGTGTACAAGGCAATGTCCTGGCAGAAGGAAGGCAAGCCCGAACAGGCCAAGGCCTTGCTGGAGCCCCTGCTGGCCGACCCCTCCAAAGTCCCCGATGGCGCCAAGCTGGATTTGGCCAAGGCCTGCTTTCAGATGGATGACAAGGAAGCAGGGGCCAAGCTTGCCCGCGAGGTCATTCAGAGCAACCACGACAACCCGGAACTCAAGGCGCAGACGGTCAAGATGCTGGAGTCCGTGGGGCTGGGCGAGCGGGCGCAGGAATTCGTCTCCAAGGCGGTGGAAGAAGTGACCGTCCTCAACAACCGTGGCGTCGCCCTGGCGCGGGAGGGCAAGCTGGAAGAGGCCTCCCAACTGCTGCGCGATGCGGCGGAACGCCTGCCCCACAATGTGACAATCCTGCTGAATACGGCCTACGTCTTGATGATGTCCATGGAAAAATCGGGGCTGGACGAGCAAAACATTGCCCTGGTGGACGAGTACGCCACTCGGGCGGAAACGCTCTCTCCCACGCATCAGGGCTTGCCCAAGGTACGGGAACTGCGGCGGAAGCTGGGGGGCGGTGACGCTCATGGCTGAACTGGATTTCGACACGGTTCTTGCCACCGCCGTCCACGAGGTGAAGAACCTGATGGGGGAGTTGTCCCTCAACCTGGAGGATTATCACCGCCGGCACATGGGCCCGGAGACGGAAAAAATGCTGGCCTTGGCCCGGGTATTGCAAAATCGCCTGGTACAGATTCTGATCCTGCAAAAGGCTGGGCACCAGCACCTGACCGTCAACGCCGATGCGGAAAACCCCGCGGAGTTTCTCGACGAGGTGGCGTCGGAGGCGCGCCTGATGTTGCCGGCAGCCATCGCCATTGAATTGCAGAACGAAGCGGAGCAGGTTCCGTTCTGGTTCATCGACCGCTATCTGGTCTCCCAGGTGTTGATGAACGCCATCCATAACGCCGGGAAATTTTCCCGTTCGCGCATTGTGCTGGGGTGCCAGGAGAGAGACGGCGGACTGGAGTTCAGCGTCAGCGATGACGGGCCCGGTTATCCTGATTTGCCGGGCTACCGGGCAGCCTTGGCGGTTGAGAATGCACCGAGGGGAACCGGCCTTGGCCTGCTGTTCAACGAGCGCATCGCGCAGGCCCACGGCGGACAGGTATCGCGCAGTAATGCGGATGGAGCGCGGTTCACGCTTTGGCTGCCGAAGTGACTATTCGGCAGGGGATTCTGCCCGCGCGGTTTTAACGGGGTCGTTTTCTTCCAGCTCTCCCAGCTTTTTTCCTTCGAGTTTCTGGAGGGCCTCCAGGGGGAGAGACAAGGTCTTCTCCAGGGCTTCTTCCAGGACCGCGCCTTCCTGGAGGGCCTTGGCGATCTGGAAGCGGCTGCGTTCGGAAAGGGCGGACTTGCCGTTGAGCGCGCCGATCAGCCAGGGGTGGCGCAGAAGTCCTTGAACCGTCGCCGCATTGGTCTTGACGATGAACTGGCTGAAGGAACGGTAGTCGTTGAAGCTGGCCGAGTCGTCCTTTTTCAGCAAGGCGATGATTTTGGTATTCAACCCGGACTGCATGGCCTGTTGCAGCGCGGCCCATTCGGCTTTCAATTCATCGCCGATATGTTGAAAAATGCGCTTCTTCTGGGGCGACTCCATGTCCAGCCCCTTGATGATCCAGCGCAGGTTCCACAAGGCGATTTCCCCCCAGTCGAAGGGGGCGATGTTCCAATCGAGGGCGTAATCCAGGGGGGCAAGCTGCACCCGGTACATCTTCTGGAAGTAGCCGGGAGAGGAGCTGTCCTCCGGGGACAGGTCCCGTTTCATGTGGCTGAGAATGACCTTGAAATCGGCTTCTTCGAAAGGGCGCTTCTCGTTGAAGCGGAAACCGAACGTCCGTCCTTCGGCGTCCTCGACGAAGCCGTGGATGGGGACCGGGCTCAAGGGCTGCCACCGCCCGGCCTGCGCCTGGCCGCCGGGCTCCACCGGTCCCAGCCATGCCTGCTTGATGCCATCGCCTTCGTGGCGGGGAAAATGGGGAAAGCCCTGCCACTTTTCGTAGTTGTAGGCGATGTCCTCGAGAAGGGTCTTGTTGGCGATTCCCATCTCTTCGATGCACATGCGGAGAAAGACTTCGGTTTTGCTGCTCATGGAAAGCGTGTATGTCCGTTAAGGCAAGAAGGCGATTTTAGTAGAACGGTATTAATGATAAGCCACAAATTCGCGTAATCAACAAAAGGTTGAAACAATCGACGGCAGGCTTGCCGCGGCTTGCGATGCCAGTGGCCGGCTTGTGGTATAAACTAGCCCCCTCCCTTATTGGACAGCCGCATAGCGCCTTTCCCGAACGATGGCCAACCTTATCCTCCTCGTTACCTGTTTCATCATCGGCGTGCTGCTGCGGCGCGGCGGGCGAATGCCCGATCACGCGCCGGCCACCCTCAACAGCTTCATCATCCATGTTTCCCTGCCGGCGCTGACCCTGCTCTACGTCCACGACTTGGAGGTGTCCGGCGATGTGGGTTTCATTGCCGCCATGGCTTGGCTGCATTTCGCCCTGGCGGCGGGGTTTTTCTGGGGCCTGGGAAAGTGGCTCAAATTGCCCCGGCCGACGGTCGGCGCACTGATGCTCACGGGGGGCTTGGGCAATACCTCCTTCCTGGGCCTGCCGATGATCGAGGCTTATTACGGCAAGGGGGGGGTGGTCACGGGCATCGTGGCCGACCAACTGGGGTCGTTCCTGGTATTGTCCATTCTCGGCATCACCGTTGCCGGCCTGTATTCGTCCGGCGTGCCGACGGCACGGACCATCCTGCGGCGCATCGTGCTCTTTCCGCCGTTCATCGCTCTGGTTGTGGCGGTGGCGCTGATTCCGGTGCCCTACGCCGGTTGGTTTGCGACGCTGCTGCATCGCCTGGGGGATACCCTTGCTCCCCTGGCGCTCTTGTCGGTCGGCTTCCAATTGCGGCTGGGGCATTTGGCGGGCAATGGGCGCAACCTGGCACTAGGCTTGGGCTTCAAGCTGTTTCTCGCCCCCCTGGCGATTTTCCTGCTCTACGTGCCGCTGCTGGGGGCGAGCGGGCAGGCCATTCAGGTGACCCTCTTCGAGGCGGCCATGCCGCCCATGATCACGGCCGCCATCGTGGCGGCGGAGCATGACCTGGACCCGCCCCTGGCCACCCTGATGGTGGCGGTGGGGGTCGTGCTCTCCTTTGTTACCCTGACAGGGTGGTGGTGGGCGCTGAGAGGGATTTAGGGCGTCTGCCAAAAGGCCTTGTCGTGCCGCAATAACAGGGCAACGCAGGCATCCACCACTTGCGGGTCGTAGAGGGCGCCCCGGTGAGCCTGGATTTCGGCGATAGCGGCGTCGATGCCGAGGGCTGGCCGATAGGGGCGGTGGGAGGACATGGCTTCCACCACGTCGGCCACGGCGACAATGCGGGCTTCGAGCGAGATAGCCTCGTCCTTCAAGCCTCCGGGATAGCCCGAGCCATCCATCCGTTCGTGGTGCTGGGACAGGATGTCGGTGAGGGGCCAGGGAAAATCGATATCGCCGAGAATCTCCGCGCCGTTGGCCGGGTGGGTCTTGACCAGGGAATATTCCGGCGGCTGCAGCTTGCGGGGCATGGACAGGATTTCGGCGGGGACGGAGATGTTGCCGATGTCGTGGATGAGGGCGCCGTAGCGGATGCCGGTGATCTGTTCCTTGCTCAGCCCCATTTCCTCCGCGATGGCCACGGCCAGTTGGGATACTCGTTTCTGGTGGCCGTCGGTGTAGGGGTCGCGTTTTTCGATGGAGCGTCCGAGGGCGGCGATGGTCTGGGTCAAGGTGTCCACGGTGCGCTGGCGCTCCCGCTCCAGTTCCCGCTGCTGGAAGCGGTTGCGGGTCGCCTTGTAGACGGCCTCGACGAGCTGCTCGGGGTCCACCGGCTTCTTCACATAACGGTCGACGCCGATTTCGATGGCGCGCATGAAATAATCGGTTTCGTTGTAGGCGGTTACCACGATAACCGGCATTTCCTCGCGCAATGCCTTGATTTCGGTGGCCATGGCGAGGCCGTCCATGACCGGCATCTTCACGTCGGTAATCACGACGTCGTACTGGCCGGTGCGGAAATACTCCAGGCCCACCTTGCCGTTTTCCGCCACGTCCACGTTGGCGAAGCGGCGGCGCAGGAACCGCGAGAGCGCCTCGCGCACTTCTTCCTCGTCTTCCACGTAAAGCACGGTAAGGGTGCGTAGAAAATCCATATCAATCTGGCTGGAGGAAAGGCTCATTTTTGGGTGTCCTGCTGCAGGAGAGGGAGGACAATGGTAATCAGCAGGCCGTGCTCATGGTTGGCTGCCGAGACCGTGCCGTGGAGATTGCGTTCAATGATCGTCTTGGTCATGTAGAGGCCGATGCCGCTGCCGAGTTCCTTGGTGGTGAAGTAGGGCTCAAAGATTCTGGGCAGGACGGCCACGGGGACGCCGCCGCCGTTGTCCTGAATCGTCAGGATGGCGTGTCCTCCCGCTTGCTCCAGCCGGATGCGGATCATGCGGTCGGGGCGGTTCTGTCCTTGGAGCGCTTCCTTGGCGTTGGCGATGATGTTCAGCACCGCCTGGGCAAACTGGTTGGCGTAACCGTAAACGACGAGCCCGGGGGCATACTGCTTTTCGAGGGAGATGTTGTTGTTCTTCAACGAGGCTTCCATGATGAACAGGGCATCGTCGATGGCGTGGGCAACGTCGAATTCCCCCGGTTCGCGGTCGGGGCGGAAGAAATCCCGGAAGTCGTCGATGGTGGAGGACATTTGCTGCAGCAGCCGGCGCGAGTGGTGAACCGCCTTTTCCAGGGCTTCAGGGGTGAGTTCCTTGAAGTCGTAATCGTCCTTGATGTTGCTGATGACGATGGAAAGGGCATTCAGGGGCTGCCGCCACTGGTGGGCAATGTTGTGGACCATCTCTCCCATGGCGGCGAGGCGTGATTGCTGGATCAGCAGGCGCTCCTGTTCCAGGTTCTTCCGCACTTCCCGCTGCAGGCTCAGGCGTTCGTTGCCCAAGGAGGAGACCAGCCTGGCGAAGCCCTTCATGAAACCGAGAATCGCCGGCAGTTTTTCCTCGGAGACGGTGGGGACTTCATGGAGCGCCTGGAAATACCCGCCTTCGTCAAAACCGAACTCCCGCGCCTGGTGGCGGAAAAAGTCTTCGTCGGCAGCCGAGCGCAGAAACTGGCCAACGAAAACGTTGGCCACATGCTGGTCCCCGATCACGATAGGGGCGGCTGCGTCGGTGAGGCCGTTGCGGCAGTCGTAGATGGCCCAGTCTTTTCCCTCGCGCATCTTGAGCGCCAGGTCGGTATCGCTTTCGATGCAGCGGGCGCAGGTGGCGGGGTTGGCCCGGTGGTAGTCCGTGCACAGCCGTTGCCAACGGGAGGCGGCCAGGACTTTCCCCTCCTGGTCGATGATGGCCGAGGAGACCCCCGTGGCTTCGCTGAAGCTGAGGGTGAGTTGCTGCAAGTTCTCCATGTCCAGCAGTTGCGTCAACGGCGTGGCCTCTAGCGGTGGAACATGGCGCTGGCCGGTCGCGGAGAGGTTTTGCGCGGGCATGTCGGAGAGATGTGTCATGAGGATGGCTGGACGAGAGGAAGGGTGACAGTGACCAGGGCGCCATTCTCGTGGTTGCTTGCCTCGATGGCGCCATTGAGATTGCGCTCCAGGATCATCTTGGTCATGTAGAGGCCGATGCCGCTGCCGTTTTCCTTGGTGGTGAAATAGGGTTCGAATATCCGCGGCAGGATTTCACCGGGGATGCCGCCGGCATTGTCCTGGATGGAAAGCCTTGCCTTGTTGTCGATTTTTTCCAGATTGATCGTTATCGTCCCGTTCGGGATACGCCCGCCGATGAGGGCGTCTTTGGCATTGGCAAGGATGTTGAGCAAAGCCTGGGAAAACTGGTTGGCATAGCCGTAACAGACGAGGCCGGGCGAGTAATTCTTGATTACGGCGATATTGTTGTTTTTCAGCGAAGCCTCCATGACGAACAGGGCATCGTCGATGGCGGCGCTGATGTCGAATTCCCCCGGTTCCCGGTCGGGGCGGAAGAAATCCCGGAAATCGTCGACGGTCGTGGACATCCTTTCCAGCAGGCGGTGAGCCCGGGATACCGACTCCTCAAGCTTTTCCTCGGTCAGCTCCCGATAGGCGTAATCGTCCTTGATGTTGGTGAGAATGATGGACAGAGCGTTAAGGGGCTGCCGCCATTGGTGGGCGATGTTGTGGACCATCTCCCCCATGGCGGCGAGGCGGGACTGCTGGATGAGGATGTGGTCCTTTTCCCGGTTCTTCGCCACTTCCTCGGCCACGCGCTGATCCAGTTCCTGGTTGAGCTGCTTGAGAGCCTCCTCGTCCTGCTTGCGTTCGGCAATGTCGCGGACGGTGCCGATGGCGACACGCTGGCCGCTCAAATGGGTGGTGGAGATGGAGAGCTCCACGGGAAACTCCTCGCCGTTCTTGCGCCGGGCGGCGGCTTCGGTCAGCTTGCCGATGACCGGGCCCGTTCCGCTGCGCTTGTATTCGGCGAATCCCTGCTGGAAGGCAGGCAGGAAGCGCGGCGGGACGATCAGGCCGTGCATGTCCTGGCCTAGCGCTTCTTCAGCGGTATAGCCGAAAATCCGTTCCGCGGCGGGATTCCAGTAGGTGATCCGGCCCCCGTCGTCCATCATCAGGATGGCGTCCTGGGCGGTGGTGCTGATCTGGCGGAATTTTTCCTCGCTGTCCAGCAGGTCCTGCCGGGCGGCGAAACGTTCTTTTTCCCTTTGCGCCGTGCGGCGGGCGATGAACAGGATGGCGGCCACGCCCAGGAGCCAGATGCCTCCATGGCCGGCCAGAAGTGTCCGATTGGTGCGGTTGGCCGCTGCCAGGTAAGGGGCGAGGGGAATGGTGACGTCGATGCCGCCGCGCAGATCGCCCACCTTGTAACCCTGGGCGGCATGGCATTTGAGGCAGCCTTTTTCCGTGATGAAGGGCCGCATCATGCGCAGGTGGGGCTGCTGATCGACCGGGGTGATGTCCAGCACTTCCCGTTCGCCGCGCTCCAGGCGCTTCAAGGCGGACTGTTCCCAGGGGTCCGGCGCATTGATCGGGTTGAGGGGCTTAAGGCTGGTGATGCGGCCCTTTTCGCCTTGCGGACCGGAGAAGCTCTGCATTTCCCGCAGCATGTAGGCGGGATTCATGAGGGTGAGGGACTTGCCGGATGTCGTCGTGACGTCCCGGTCCTTGATGTGGGCGAGATAGGGGTTGGGCGGCGTCTTTTCGGTGGGGGGGACGTAGACGCCGCCGTGGGAAGTGGCCCAGTTGCGGAAGGCGATGTCCTTCGAGATGTAGGCGACGGCCTGCTGGGTGGCCAGCTCGACGCTTTGCTTGCGGGTGCCGCTGATGCCCCAGGCCAGGGAAAGGACGATGATCAGCGTCCATGCGAGCAGGCCGAGCGCCGTATTGCGGCGGATTGGCATGCGCTCAAACGAATTATTGGTCACGAAACCCCTCCCGGCCATCCTAGGGTCGAGTCATTGCATATCTGTTGTTCGAGAGGTCAGTATAGACTAGGCGGCGGGGCTTTTTTCGATGCGCATCGACAAATCCACGGCCTGGATGTCCTTGGTCAGGGAGCCGATGGAAATGCGGTCCACACCGGTCTGGGCGATGGCGGCGATGCCGCGCAGGGTGATGCCCCCCGAGGCTTCCAGTTCCGCCCGTCCCTGGGTGAACTGCACCGCCTCCCGCATCATGCGCACGGGGAAGTTGTCGAGGAGGATGAGCTTGGCGCCGGCGTCCAGGGCCTGGCGCAGTTCCCGCAGGTTTTCCACCTCGATCTGGATGGGGGTGCCGGGGGGGGCGAGCTTGCGGGCCTGCTCCAGGGCCCTGCGGACGCCGCCGGCGGCCAGGATGTGGTTTTCCTTGATCAGGATGCCGTCGTAGAGGCCGACGCGCTGGTTCTCGCCGCCCCCGACCTTGACCGCGTACTTCTGCGCCAGGCGCAGGCCCGGCAGGGTCTTGCGGGTGTCGAGGATTTTCGCCTTGCTGCCCTTCGCCGCTTCCACGTAGCGCCGGGTGGCGGTGGCGGTGGCGGAAAGGGTCTGGAGGAAGTTGAGGGCCGGCCGCTCGGCGGTGAGCAGGGCCCGGGCGGGGCCGCGGATTTCGCACAGCACCTGGCCCGCGCCGACGCAGGCGCCTTCCTCTGCGCACCAGGTGACTTCCACCCGCGGGTCCACTTGCCGGAAGCATTCCTCGAACCAGGCCACGCCGCACAGTATGGCCTTCTGCCGCGACATGACATGGGCGACGGCAACCTTCTCGGCGGGAATCAGCTGGGCGGTGAGATCGCCGGAGCCGGTGTCCTCGGCCAGGGCGGCGGCGGCGTTGGCGCGGATGGCGGCGGTAAGGTCAGGGAGGCTCATGGGGAATCAGGGGCGAATACGGGACTGGCACAAGTTTAGCCCAAAATTCTTCGCGGGGGAGCTTGAAATCGCTTCGCCGTCCCCCAACTAGGGGGTATTCGAACTTTTTGCCGCGAGGAAATGCCCATGCGCTTCGACAAACTGACCACCAAGTTCCAGCAGGCCCTGTCCGATGCCCAGAGCCTGGCCGTGGGCCTGGACAACTCCTATATCGAGCCCCAGCACCTGCTGCTGGCCCTGCTGCAGCAGGAGGACGGCGGCACCGCCTCGCTGCTGCAGCGGGCGGGCGCCCAGGTGGCGGCCCTGAAGGACGCCCTGCGCAAGAGCGTGGAGCGCCTGCCCAAGGTGGAGGGGACGGGCGGCGAGATTTCCATTTCCCGGGACCTCAACAACCTGCTCAACCTCACCGACAAGGAGGCCCAGAAGCGGGGCGACGCCTTTATCGCCTCGGAGATGTTCCTCCTGGCCGCCATCCAGGACAAGGGCGAAGTAGGGCGTTTGCTGAAGGACAACGGAGTCGGCAGGGAAGCCCTGGAGCAAGCCGTCAACGCCGTGCGGGGAGGAGAGAACGTGCAGAATGCCGAAGCCGAGGGCCAGCGCGAAGCCCTGAAGAAATACACCCTGGACCTCACCGAGCGCGCCCGCCAGGGCAAGCTGGACCCGGTGATCGGCCGGGACGACGAAATCCGCCGCGCGATCCAGGTGCTGCAGCGCCGGACCAAGAACAACCCGGTGCTGATCGGCGAGCCGGGCGTGGGCAAGACCGCCATCGTCGAGGGCCTGGCCCAGCGCATCGTCAACGGCGAGGTGCCGGAGACCCTGAAGAACAAGCGCGTCCTGGTGCTGGACATGGCCGGCCTCCTGGCCGGCGCCAAGTACCGGGGCGAGTTCGAGGAGCGCCTGAAATCGGTGCTGAAGGAAGTGGCCCAGGACGAAGGGCGCATCATCCTCTTCATCGACGAAATCCACACCATGGTGGGGGCGGGCAAGGCCGAGGGCGCCATCGACGCCGGCAACATGCTCAAGCCCGCCCTGGCCCGGGGGGAGTTGCACTGCATCGGCGCCACCACCCTGGACGAGTACCGCAAGTACATCGAGAAGGATGCCGCCCTGGAGCGGCGCTTCCAGAAGGTGCTGGTGGACGAGCCCAGCGTCGAGGACACCATCGCCATCCTGCGCGGCCTGCAGGAGAAATACGAACTGCACCACGGGGTGGAGATCACCGACCCGGCCATCGTCGCCGCGGCGGAGCTGTCCCACCGCTACATCACCGACCGCTTCCTGCCGGACAAGGCCATCGACCTGATCGACGAGGCGGCGGCGCGGATCAAGATGGAAATCGACTCCAAGCCGGAGGAGATGGATAAGCTGGAGCGCCGCCTGATCCAGTTGAAGATCGAGCGGGAGGCGGTGAAGAAGGAGAAGGACGAGGCATCCCGCAAGCGCCTTGGCCTGATCGAGGACGAAATCGCCAAGCTGGAGAAGGAGTTCTCCGACCTGGAGGAAATCTGGAAGGCGGAGAAGGCCCAGGTCCAGGGCAGCGCCCACATCAAGGAGGAAATCGACCGCCTCAGGGTGGAAATCGCCAAGCTGCAGCGGGAAGGCAAGCTGGAGAAGGTGGCCGAGCTCCAGTACGGCAAGCTGCCTCAGCTCGAAGCCCAGCTGAAGCACGCGGAAACCAGCGGCGAGCCGGTGGAGAAGCACCAGCTCCTGCGCACCCAGGTGGGGGCGGAGGAAATCGCCGAAGTGGTGTCCCGGGCCACCGGCATTCCCGTGTCCAAGATGATGGAAGGGGAGCGGGACAAGCTGCTGAAAATGGAAGACAAGCTCCACGAGCGGGTGGTGGGCCAGGACGAGGCGGTGCGGCTGGTGGCCGACGCCATCCGGCGCTCCCGGGCCGGCCTGTCCGACCCCAACCGGCCCTACGGCTCCTTCCTCTTCCTCGGCCCCACCGGCGTGGGCAAGACCGAGCTATGCAAGGCCCTGGCGGGTTTCCTCTTCGACTCCGAGGAGCACCTGATCCGCATCGACATGAGCGAGTTCATGGAGAAGCACTCCGTGGCCCGCCTCATCGGCGCGCCCCCCGGCTACGTGGGCTACGAGGAAGGGGGATATCTGACGGAGGCCGTGCGCCGCAAGCCCTACAGCGTGATCCTGCTGGACGAGGTGGAGAAGGCCCACCCGGACGTGTTCAACGTGCTGCTGCAGGTGCTGGACGACGGCCGCATGACCGACGGCCAGGGCCGCACCGTGGATTTCAAGAACACCGTGGTGGTGATGACCTCCAACCTGGGGTCCCAGCATATCCAGTCCCTTGCCGGGGAGCCTTATGAAACGGTCAAGGCGGCGGTGCTGGAGGACGTGAAGAACTATTTTCGCCCCGAGTTCATCAACCGCATCGACGAGGTGGTGGTGTTCCACGCCCTGGGCAACGCGCATATCCGCTCCATCGCCCGTATCCAGCTCCGTTACCTGGACGAGCGCCTGGCGCGGATGGACATGAGGCTGGAGGTGAGCGACGCCGCCCTGGACGAACTCGCCACCGCGGGTTTCGATCCGGTCTACGGCGCGCGTCCCCTGAAGCGGGCCATCCAGGCCAACCTGGAGAACCCCCTGGCGAAGGAAATCCTCGCCGGCAAGTTCGCCGCCAAGGACACCATCCGGGTGGATTACCGGGGCGGGGCCTTCGCTTTCGAGCGGGAATAAGCGCTCGGCCGGGAAAAGAAAGGGCCTGCGTCCGCAGGCCCTTTTTGTTTTGGCACGAATCGGTGTTTTGCTAATCGCTTTCGAGGCGCAAGTTCAGCCAGAATGAACGGCCGGGGGGCTCGTTGTCGTGACGGAATTCGAAGTACTGATTGTCGGACAGGTTTTGTAGCGTCAAGGCCAACTCGCCGTTCCCTTTTCCCGTCTGGAAGCGGTAGGCAACGCGGCCGTCCCAGCGGCGGTAGGTGTCGATGAAATAGCGGCGGTTGTCGTTGGGGCCGCTATCCGTTTCGGGGAAATGGACTTCTCCCATTTGGTAGCCCATCAGGCTGGCGCTCCAGCCGCTGCCGAAGCGGTGGGTCAGCATCAGGCTCTGGTTGTTGGTGGGCATTGAATTGGTATAGGGGATATTATCCATATCCAAGCTTTTTACCTTGCCGTGGGACAAGCTGTAAATCAGCCGGGTGCGGGGGCCGACATCCCATTTCAACTGGGTCTCGAAGCCCTTGACGGTGGCGCTGCCCGGATTGAGATAGCCGTTTGCCACGGAATCTCCGTTTTCCACGATCAAATCACTGAATTCATCGCGAAATAGCCGGAAATCCAAGTCGAGGTTGGCCAATTTTCCGAGATAGCCGATTTCCGTGGAGCGGACGCGTTCCGATTTGAGCCGTTGGTTAACCAAGCCCAGGGCGATGAAGGGGTCTGCCCGCACCTTTTCGAAGTCAGTCGGCGTGCGGGTTGCCTCCGAGCGGCTGACGCGCAGGGTGTGGCCGGGCAGGAAATGCCAGTTGGCGGCAACTCGCGGCGTGATATCCGTGCCGGTGTAGCTGTTGTCCTCCATCATGGCGCCGACGTTGAAAATCAGGCTGGGCCGCGCACGCCATTCCAGGTTGCCGAAAAGCCGGCCCAAGTGAAAGGACTGGAGCTTGAATTTGTCGAATTGTACGCTTTGGGCAAAATCCGGGTAATGGTAGCCGGGGGCATAAACCTTGTCGTAGCGCACACTGCCGCCCCATACCAGGCGGGTAGTTTGGCTGGGGGAAAAGGTGTGCTGGGCTTCCAGGTCGTGACGCTGGGCGATGACATCCATGTTGGTGCTGCTCGTGTTGTCGGTGTAGGTGCCGTAGCTGCTTTCATAGCTGTGGTAGTACTGGACGGATAATTCCCCGCCCCCGGCTAGGGACCGCCTCCAGTTGAGCTGAGCAAAGTGGTTGTCGGTCGTCTTCCAGTAGGGATACAGTTCGCCAGCATCGCCTTCCTGGCGGCTGCCGCCGTTGTAGCCGAACTGGAACCCCAGTTCATTGGTGGCGTTGAGCTGATAATCGGCGCGAAAGGTGAAGAGGCGGATTTTCCGATCGTCGAATTTGTTCCAGTTCCAGCGGTCGGCGGTGGACAACGGCTGGCGCATGAGCTGGTTTTCGCCCTGATCATTGCGGAAGCCGGCGGTGAGCCGGTAACTCAGGTCTCCGCTGCGGCCGCCGTAACGGGCTATGGTCTCTTCGCGATTGCGGCCGGTGGATAGGGAAACCATTTTGCCTTGTGTGTCGGCCGTATGGCGGGTGATGATATTGATCACCCCCATGAAGGAATTGGCGCCATAGCTGGCTGCGTTGGGGCCTCGGGTCACTTCGATGCGCTCGATATCGTCGAGGGCGAGAGGGATGTCGCTCCACAAAACGCCACCATAGAGGGGCGAATAGATCGAACGGCCATCTACTAGCACCTGCATGTAGCGGGCGTAGGGGTCGGACAGGCCGTGGTAACTCACGGTGCTGTCCATAGTGTAGGCGCGGGTGGAATGGTAGGACACTACCATCCCCGGCACGAGGCGGAACACCTCCGACAGGTCCCAGGCGCCGGAATCCTTGATCATCTGGCGGTCGATGACCGTCACCGCCGCCGGTGCCTCGTCCACCCGTTGAGGCAGGCGCGAAACCGTCAGGACGACGGGCATGTCGTCCAGGTAGGCGCTTTCGGATAGGGGGACATCGGCCTGCGCCTGGGCCGTCAGGCTGGCGATGCAGCCAGCCAAGATGGCGGCAAGGCCGTGGCCCTGCTTTCTTTTCACAGCGTGTCTCCCTGATGTTTTAAGTATTTTTACTAACTAAATTTTGCGGGGGATTCAGCCTCGGGACCATAGGGGGTTCCCCGATGGATATTCAAACTATTTTGTGATAAGCGATGCGGCTTCGATTGTGAAGAGCGTTATTTAGTAGAATGAGGGCCTGTCATCTGCCGAGGAGAGGCCCATGCCCTACGTCAATATCCGCATCGCCGGCACCCTGAGCCGGGAACAGAAACAGAAGATCGCCGAGGAAATCACCGATACCCTGGAGCGCATCGCCCACAAGCCGAAGTCCTATACCTACATCGCCTTCGACGAGTTGCCCGACGAGAACTGGGCCATCGCCGGCAAGCTGCTGGACGAGGATTGAGCCGCCGTACCCCGTGTCCGATTTCGATATCAAAAGCTTTCTCGCCAATCTCCCAAACCTGCCGGGCGTGTACCGCATGCTCGGCAAGAAGGGGGAGGTGCTCTATGTCGGCAAGGCCAAGAGCCTGAAGAAGCGGGTGTCGTCCTATTTCCAGAAAGCCCAGCCGTCGCCGCGCATCCAGTTGATGGTGGCCCAGATCGCCCGCATCGAGACCACCGTTACCCAGTCCGAGTCCGAGGCCCTGCTGCTGGAAAACAACCTCATCAAGGCGCTTTCCCCCCGCTACAACATCCTGTTCCGGGATGACAAATCCTATCCTTATGTGGTGCTGACCAGCCACCCCTTTCCGCGCCTGGGTTTTTTTCGCGGCACGCCGGACAAGAAGCAGCAGTTCTTCGGCCCTTTCCCCAGCGCGGGGTCGGTGCGGGAGAGCATCCAGCTGCTGCAGAAGGTGTTCCAGCTGCGCACCTGCGAGGACAGCGTCTACAACAACCGCTCCCGCCCCTGCCTCTTGCACCAGATCAAGCGCTGCACCGCCCCCTGCGTGGGCCTGATCGACGAGGAAACCTACCGGGAGGACGTCAATACCGCCGCCCTGTTCCTGCTCGGCAAGGAGCAGCAGGCCCTGGACCATATCGCGCGCAAGATGCAGGCCGCGGCGGAGGCCCGGCAATACGAGGTGGCGGCCATTTTCCGCGACCAGATTTTCGCCCTGCGCAAGCTGCAGGAGCGCCAGGTGGTGGACGACGCCAGCGGCAGCACCGACGCCGACGTGGTGGCCTGCGCCGCGGACAAGGGCC
The DNA here is from genome assembly GCA_021845865.1 of Pseudomonadota bacterium. Classification (GTDB taxonomy): domain Bacteria; phylum Pseudomonadota; class Gammaproteobacteria; order Burkholderiales; family UBA9220; genus UBA2239. The sequence continues at coordinate 37,226 of JAJZVC010000020.1, forward strand.
TGCTTTGCGTCAACCTGGTGATGGTACGGGGAGGGCGGCACCTGGGGGACAAGAGCTTCTTCCCGGCCAATGCCGAGGACTCCGATACCCGTTCGGCCCTGGAGGCCTTCATCGCCCAGCACTACCTGGCCCAGCCGGTGCCGCCCCTCATCGTGGTGAGCGAGCCGCTGGAGACGGAGGAACTGGAGACGGCCCTTTCCGAGCAGGGGGGACGCAAGGCGCGCATCGTCACGCGGCCGGTGGGGGAGCGCCGGGTGTGGGCCCAGATGGCCCTGCAAAACGCCAGGCTGGCCATCGGCCAGAAGGCGTCCCAGCAGTCCACCCAGGAGGCCCGCCTGCAGGCTCTGCAGGAAGGGCTGGGGCTCCCGGCGGAAACCCAGCGCATCGAATGCTTCGACATCAGCCACACCATGGGCGAGGCGACCGTGGCCTCCTGCGTGGTCTACGACCGCCTCGCCATGCAGAACGGCGAATACCGCCGCTACAACATCAGCGGGGTGACGCCGGGGGACGACTACGGCGCCATGCGCCAGGCCCTGGAGCGGCGCTATCGCAAGATTGCCGAAGGGGAGGGGGTGGTGCCCGACCTGGTGCTGATCGACGGCGGCAAGGGTCAGCTGGCGGAGGCGGTGAAGGTGCTGGAGGACGTGGGGCTGACCGGCGTCGCCCTGGTGGGGGTGGCGAAGGGGGAGGAGCGCAAGCCCGGCCTGGAAACCCTGGTGTTCCCGGGGAGGGCGCCGGTTTCCCTGCCCAGCGACCATCCGGGATTGCACCTGATCCAGCAGATCCGCGACGAGGCGCACCGTTTCGCCATCACCGGCCACCGGGCCAAGCGTGGCAAGGCGCGGACCACCTCCACCCTTGAAGACATCGCCGGCATCGGCGCCAAGCGGCGGCAGAAGCTGCTGACCACCTTCGGCGGCCTGAAAGGCGTGCAGGGGGCGAGCGTGGAAGAGCTGGCGAAGGTGGAAGGAATCAGCCGCAAGCTTGCGGAAGAAATATACCGCCAACTACACTAGCGGTTTATCGATGACACACCGCTGTCCTGTGGCCGCCGCCGCAGGGGAGCAAGGCCCACACCATGAAACTGAATATTCCGAATATCCTCACCTGGCTGCGCATCGCCATGATTCCGCTGGTGGTGGGCATTTATTATCTGCCGGACGGTTGGATGACACCGGAAACCAAGAACCTGACCGCCGCCGCCTTTTTCGCCGCCGCCGCGGTCACCGACTGGTTCGACGGCTACCTGGCCCGGGCCCTGAACCAGACCTCGGCCTTCGGCGCTTTTCTCGACCCGGTGGCGGACAAACTGATGGTGGCCGCCGCCCTGGTGGTGCTGGTGGAATTGTCCCGGGTGAACGCCGTCATCGCCCTCATCATCGTCGGCCGGGAAATCACCATTTCCGCCCTCAGGGAGTGGATGGCGTCCATCGGCGAGCGCAAGAGCGTGGCGGTGTCCTTCATCGGCAAACTCAAGACCGCCACCCAGATGGTGGCCATCCTGCTGCTGCTTTACCACGGCCCCCTGGCGGCCGGCCTGGACGCTCAAACCGCGGGTACGTTTTTGATTTATTTGGCGGCTTTCCTGACCTTGTGGTCCATGGCCTACTACCTCAAAATGGCCGCGCCGCAAATCATGAAAGCAGACGCTTGACAGTCGTCCGAGAATCATTAAAATGGCGGCTTCTTTGCAGTAACGACGCGGGAATAGCTCAGTTGGTAGAGCACAACCTTGCCAAGGTTGGGGTCGCGAGTTCGAGTCTCGTTTCCCGCTCCAGGATTTCAAGGGAAGGCGTTACCGCTTTCCCTTTTTAGTTTCAGCCAGCCGGTTCGGGTTCCGTTCCGAGCGGCGACCGAGCAGCATGGCGGGGTGGCAGAGTGGTTATGCAGCGGCCTGCAAAGCCGTGGACGCCGGTTCGATTCCGACCCCCGCCTCCAGAATGAAAAACCGCCCGTAGGCGGTTTTTTTATTGCGGCTTGCCGTGTCCGCCGCGCGCTAATCCCTTTCTTCGAAATTGAACACGGCGAGGTCCTTCGCGCTGGGCCGCAGCAGCTTGTCGAAAAACTCGCCGTAGGCAGGGTGGCTGCGGTAGTGCTCCGCCACGGCCTGGCTGGTGAAGCGGACCAGCCAGCAATGCTGGTATCGCCCTTCGTTCTGGAGGGCCTTCCCCGGGAAGATGTGGCGCACGCCGGGAATGGCGCGCAGTTTATCCTTGCCCCGGCGCACCATGACCGCCAGGGATTCGTCCGAAAGATCGGCGGGGGTGTCGTAGAGGATGAGGTGGTCGACCTCCTTGGGGACCTGGCACTGGGCCAGGACTTCGGCCGCCCGGCCGCTGCCGCCCCACAGCCGGATGCAGCGTTCCACTTCCTGGCGCACGGCGCTGCGCACGCCCCGGTTGAGAGCCATGTAGCCGCTGGTGGCGGCGTTTTCCCGGATCACCTTCACCGCCACGTCCGACAGGGCCGTGTAGCAGTTGATCTTGGCCACGCCGTGGGCGATGAGCTTGCGGTATTGATCGTCGGCGAGGCCGCTGCCGCCGTGGATGACCAGGGGAATGGCCAGGGTCTCGTTGATTTTCCCCAGGCGGGCGAAGTCCAGCTTGACGCTGCCGGCCATGCGGCCATGCACCGTGCCCACGGAAACCGCCAGGCAGTCCACTTCCGTCCTGTCCACGAAAGCCTTGGCTTCGGCGGGGGAAGTATAGGCCAGCTCGCCGCCATGCTTTTCCGCGTTCTCCCCCTTGCCGCCCGCCACGTAACCCAGCTCTCCCTCCACGGCGACGCCGCAGGCGTGGGCGAGGGCGGCGGTTTGGCGGGTGAATTGGAGGTTTTGGTCGAAGGGAAGATGGGAGGCGTCGACCATGATGCCGCTGCATCCCGCCTGGATGGCCCGCTCGGCGGAGTCCGGGCTTTTGCCGTGGTCCAGGTGGACGGCCACGGGAACCTGGGCCCGCTTCGCCGCCGCCAGCACGGCGGGGGCGAGCAGGTCGAAGTCGTAATAGTCGAAATGGGATTCGGTGAGGTTCAGGATTACCGGCGAGCGGGATTCCTCCGCCGCATCCATGATTCCTTCGAGAAAATCCAGGCTGACCACGGCGAAGGCGCCGACGGCGTAGCCGTGGCGGTAGGCGTGGTTTAGCATGTCGTTCATGTGCACCAAGGGCATGGCAAACCTCCTTTGCGTTCCTAGCCGGGGATTCTGTCCGGGGCCAGCGCCTGCTGCAAGCGCAGCGCCGCCGCCTTCGCCTCGCCGCTGTTTCCGGCCAGCACGTTGAAATGCCCCATCTTGCGGCCCGGGCGCGGCTCCCGCTTGCCGTAGAGGTGCAGTTTCGCGCCGGGGTGTGACAGTACCGCCTCCCAGGGCGGTTCCCGGCCTTCCCGCCACAAATCGCCCAGCAGGTTGACCATGGCCACGGGCTGCAACAGGTCCGGGGCGCCCAGGGGGAGTCCCGCCACGGCGCGCACCTGCTGCTCGAACTGGGAAGTAAGGCAGGCGTCCAGGGTGTAGTGTCCGCTGTTGTGGGGGCGGGGCGCCATTTCGTTGACCAGCAGGCGTCCGTCGCCGAGGACGAAGAATTCCACCGCCAGCACGCCGCAGTAGTCGAGGGCCGCCGCGATGGCCTTGGCCGTGTCCACGGCCTGCGCGGCGAGGGTTTCGGCCACGGTGGCGGGCGCAATGCTGATCTCCAGGATGCCGTCCACATGGCGGTTCTCCGCCGGCGGAAACGCCACGGCCCGGCCATCCGCCCCCCGCGCCACCATCACCGAGATCTCCGTTTGCAGCGGCAGCCAGGCTTCCAGAACGCAGGGGACGGCGCCCAGTTCGGCGAATGCCGCCGCCAGCTCGGCCAGGTTTCCGACCCGGGCCTGGCCCTTGCCGTCGTAGCCGTGGCGGGCGGTTTTCAGGAGGGCCGGCACGCCGATCTTTTGGTAGGCCACGGCGAGGTCCGCCGCCGTTTCCACCCTGGCGAAGGGCGCGGTGGGGAAGCTCCGGGCCTGGAGGAAGGATTTTTCTTGCGCGCGGTCTTGGGCGATGGACACGGCTGCCGCGCCGGGGCGAACGGGGCAGAAGCGGGCCAGGAATTCCAGGCTGTCCGCCGGGATGTTCTCGAATTCGGTGGTGATCGCCGCGCAGCCTCGCCCCATGCGTTCCAGGGCCTCCCGGTCGGCATAGGGGGCGCGAAGATGAACGTCGGCCAGGGTCCCGGCGGGGCTGTTTTCGTCCGGGTCCAGCACCATCACCCGGTAGCCCATGGCGCGCGCCGCCATGGCGAACATTCGGCCCAGTTGGCCGCCACCTAGGATGCCAAGGGTGGAGGGAGGAAGAATCACGGCGCCTCCGGCAGGGTGGAGTTCAAGGCCGCCTCGCTCTGGGCGGCGCGGAACGCCTGCAGGCTCCGGGCGATTTCCTGGTCGTCGCGTGCCAGCAGGGCGGCGGCGAAGAGGGCGGCATTGGCGGCGCCCGCTTCGCCGATAGCGAAGGTGGCGACGGGGATGCCTTTCGGCATCTGGACGATGGAAAGGAGGGAGTCCATGCCTTTCAGGTAGCGGGACGGAACGGGGACACCCAGGACCGGGACCGTGGTCTTGGCCGCCACCATTCCCGGCAGGTGGGCGGCGCCCCCAGCGCCGGCGATGATGCAGGCAAGGCCGCGGCCGGCGGCTTCCTCCGCGTACTTGAACAGCAGGTCGGGGGTGCGGTGGGCCGAGACGACCCGCGTTTCGTGGGGAATTCCCAGTTGTTTCAGAATGCTGGCGGCGGGTTCCAGGGTTGCCCAATCGGAGGAGGAGCCCATGATCAGGCCGACAAGGGGTTGCATAAAGAAGCTTCCTTTTTAACGTGCAAGGTGCCGAAACCGCATCGGCCCTGTTGGAAAGCCTGAGCCCCTGTGGCTCAGGGAAACGCCTCGAAGCGGTGGCTGTCCGGGTTGTAGCGCAGCAGTTCCCGCCGCTCCATGTCGAAATACCAGCCGTGCAGCGCCAGTTTCTTCTGGGCGACCCGCTCCAGAATCCACGGAAATGTCAGCAGGTTGTCCAGGGAAACCAGGATGGCTTCCTGCTCGCAGGCGCGCGCCTGGGTTTCCGCCGTTTCGTCGGGAAGCCGGGACAGCACGCGGTTGCGGGCGTTGACGGCAACCTTCATCCAGCTCGAAATGAAGCTGTTGGGGGTCTCCGGAGCGGCTTCGCGGTTCAGCAAGGCCCGTATCCCGCCACACTGGGCGTGGCCGAGAACGATGATGTTTTCCACTTCCAGGTGGCGCACGCCGAATTCCAGGGCGGCGCTGGTGCCGTGGTTGCTGCCGTCCGTTTCGCAGGGCGGCACCAGATTGGCCACGTTGCGGATGATGAACAGGTCGCCGGGATCGCAGTCGGTGACGATGGCCGGGTCGACGCGGGAGTCGCAGCAGCCCACGATGATGGTTTTGGGCGACTGGCCGTGCTGGGCCAGGTGCTCGAACAGGGCGCGATACTTCTCGTCGGTGCGGAAGCGGTGGAATCCCGCGACCAGTTTTTCGATGTGATTCATGGCGGCTTCCTAGTCGTCTTCGTCGTCGAGTTCCGCGTCCCATCCCGAGGCCCGGGCCCGTTCGACGGCCTCGTCGTGGATGCGCCGGTGGCGCTGGCTCAGGTCGTCGGGCAGGCGGCTGGGGAGGTGGGTGAAAGGCTCCCAGGCGGCATAGACCTTTTCCAGCAATCCCTGCATTTGCTCGGCCGTCCAGCCGGCGCAGGTCTCGCCCTCGGGCAGGATGCCGAAGACCCAGGCGTCGCGGACGATGCGGCCGAATTCGGTCATGCCGGAATCCCGGTCGGCGTCGATGCCGGGATAGGCGGCCATACGGAGATGGGGGGGGCGGGGGGTCATGGCTCGTTCCTCCTGTGGTTAACGGTTCCGTGCAGCCTGTCTTCCAGGGACTGCTCCAGGATCGCCAGCACCCTGGCCCGCAGGCGGGTGGCGGCGAAATGGTAGAAGTTGAGGGTGCAGCCCACCGGCTCGTGGAGGGCGCTGCGTCCCCGGTCGCCGAATTCCACCCAGGCCAGTACCGGCAGGTCGTTCTGGCGCGTGTCCACCACGACCCATTCCCGCTCGTCCAGGATCAGGTCCATGCCCGACACGCCGGGCAGCGGCAGGCGCAGCGGTCTGCCGAAGCGGCTCCGCGCCCGCCGCCAGAGGTTGTAGTGGCGCGCCTCGATCCGGTCTGGCCGGGCGGCGTAGACGGGCAGGTCGCCGGTGCGCGTGGTCATGGGGTCTCATCGCGTCAGGGAGGCGAACAGGGCGGGCAGCTTTTCCGGCAGCCGCTGCACGTGGTCGATGATGGTGTAGTGGTTGGCGCCGAAAATGCGCTCCACGTAGCGGTCGGCCTCCGGGTCCAGGGTCAGGCAGTAGGACAGGACGCCGCGGCTGCGCAGTTCCTCCGCCGCCTTCCTGGCGTCCTGGCGCAGGTACTGGGGATCGCGCTCGTCGATGTCCGCCGGTTCGCCGTCGGTGACGATCAGGAGCAGCTTGTGCTTTTCGCTGCGCTGCAACAGGTGCCGGCCGGCATGGCGCATGGCGGCGCCCATGCGGGTGGACAGGCCGCCCTTCATGCCCGCCAGGCGGGATTTCACGTCGCCGTCGAAGCGCTGCTCGAAATCCTTGAAGCGGAAGTACTGCACGTCGTGCCGCCCGTCGGAGGCGAAGCCGTGGATGGCGAAGGGGTCGCCGATGCCGTTGATCGCCGTGGCCACCAGGGCCGAGGCCTCCCGGGTCAGTTCCAGCACGGTCCTGTCGGCGCCGCGCACCTGCTCGTTGGTGGAGGCCGAGAGGTCGAGGAGGATCACCACCGCCAGGTCGCGGCGGTTGATGACGTTGCGCATCGTGATGCGCGGGTCGGGGTTGAGGCCGATGCGCGCCGCCACCATGGCGTCCACGGCGGCGTTGATGTCCAGCTCGTCGCCGTCCTCCAGCTTCCTCAGCCGCGAGACGCCCTGGGGACGGAGGCGGTCGATGATCTGCTTGATGCGGTGGCTGACCCCCTTGTGGGCGGTGAGCACCTCGTCGACGAGGGCCGGGTCGCCCCGCCCCTGGCGCCGTTCGTAGACGGTGGCCCAGTTGGGGCGGTGCAGCTGCACTTGGTAGTCCCACTCGGGGTAATGGTAGGGCTCGGAAACCGGCTCCTTGCCTTCCATCTCGTTGTAGGACACCCCCTCGTCCTCGTAGGGGAACAGTTCGGTGTTGAGGACCCAGATTTCCTGGGCGTCGTCGCCGGCGGTTTCCACCTCCACCTCGTTGATGAACTCCATCAGGCTGACGTGCTTGCGTACCTGGCGCTGGCTGGCCGGCAGATAGGCGGTGGATTCGCTCCAGTCGAACTGGTCCAGGGACCAGACGAAGCGGTTGTCGTCCCGGTAGGGAATGCGCAGGTTCTCCAGGAGGCGCAGGCTGGGCATCGCGCGCCGGGAGGAGAGGAGGTTGAACAGGTCCAGCCCCAGGTTCCAGGAGAACAGGCCGTTGTCGCGGTTGGCGGCGATGTTGCCATGGAACTGGCGGACGATCTCGTCCACCTCGGCGTCGCCGCTGGATTCCGCCGGGTCGAGCAAGGCCAGGGCGGCGCGCTCCAGCAGGGGGATGGTTTCGTGCTCGGCCTGGGCGGGCTTGGGCAGGAGCATGAAGGCTTTCCACAGCCGGCCCATGCCGGGGAAGGCCTGGACGGCGCACCACTCCACCCGGGCGTCCTCGAAAAAACCGACGAAGAACTGCTGGGCCGGGGCCAGGGCCTCGGCGGACTGGGGCTCACGGGTATAGGCCAGGTGGGCGGCCATGTGGGCGCCCATGGCGCGGTAGAGGTCGAGGCCGGAGAGCGCCCCCAAATCGTCGGCGGCGTCGGGCAGGTGCAGGGCGCGGGCCTCGATGAAGGGGCGGAAGCCCAGGTAATCGGCGGCCGCCGGGCGGAGGAAGAAGTCTCGCCCCCAGAAGGCGCGCAGGTAGAAGTTCAATTTGCGCTGGCTGTCGATGAACAGGGTGCCGCGCCGTTCCTGCTGGAGGACGGCCTTGCTGTCCTCGCTTTGCAGGGAGAAGTAGGCGGCCTGCTTCGGCAGGTCGCGGCGGTAGGCCTCGGCGCCGAAGTCCACCCAGCGGCGCAGGCCGGACAGGGTGAGCTTGCCTAGCAGTTCGTCGAGGACGCCGAGCATGGGGCGCAGGCCCCGGGGCGCCTTGGCGGCGAGGCGGTGCAGCAGCTGCAGGTAGGCCCGCAGCAGCTCCGGGTCGCCGAGGCGGCGGGCGGCGGTGGGCAGGGTGGAAAACACCAGGGTGAGCACCTCCCCCGAGGTCATGGAGGCGAGCTTCATCACCGCGTGCACGCAGTCGCGGATCACGTCGTCGCCGCACTCCCTGGCCACCAGGGGCATTTCGTCCAGGTAGGTGGTGAGCAGGGCGGGTCCCTTGCCCAGGTTGACGATGCCGCGGGCGCCGTCGAGCCAGTCCTTCAGGCCGTTGGGCGACAGGGTCCGCGCCGCCTCCTGGAAGGCGGCGTCCAGGGTGTCGGCAAGCTCGGGAGCGGCCTGGACCAGCTCGTCCCGGTAGTCGTCAAGATTGATGCTCATGGCCGGTCCTCAACAGGTTAGGTGGGGCGGCGGCGCCGGGCGGGGTTGGCCGGCGCGGCTTCGTTTCAGCCGAAGAAGGTTTCCACCGCCGCGTCCAGGGTGTCGCGCATGTCCGGGTCGTCGGTCAGGGGCCGCACCAGCGCCATGCGGCAGGCCCGCGCCGGGGCGATGCCCTTGGAAATGAGCTGGCCGGCGTAGACCAGGAGGCGGGTGGACATGCCTTCATCCAGACCGTGGCCCTTGAGGTTGCGGCTGCGCGCCGCCACCTGGACCAGTTTTTCGGCGGTCTTGGCGTCGATGCCGGCTTCGTGGGCGACGATCTCGGCTTCGACGGCGGATTCGGGGTAATCGAAGTCCATGGCGCCGAAGCGTTGCTTGGTGGATTGTTTCAAATCCTTCATCAGGCTCTGGTAGCCGGGGTTGTAGGAAATGACGATCTGGAAGTCGGGGTGGGCCTCCACCAGTTCGCCCTTCTTCTCCAGGGGCAGGTTGCGCCGGTGGTCGGTCAGGGGGTGGATCACCACGGTGGTGTCCTGGCGCGCCTCGACCACCTCGTCGAGGTAGCAGATGGCGCCGATGCGGGCGGCGGTGGTCAGGGGGCCGTCCTGCCACTTGGTGCCGTTGATGTCGAGGAGGAAGCGCCCGACCAGGTCGGAGGCGGTCATGTCCTCGTTGCAGGCGACGGTGATCAGGGGCTTGCCGAGTTTCCACGCCATGTATTCGACGAAGCGGGACTTGCCGCAGCCGGTGGGGCCCTTGAGCATGACGGGCATGCGCGCGTCGTAGGCGGCCTCGTACAGCTCCACCTCGTCGGCCACCGGACGATAGTAGGGTTGGCTCTTGACCAGGAACTGGTCGCGGTTGATGTCGCTCATGGCATGGCTCCTTGAATTCGGTGGCGGGATGCCCTGGCGGGCATCCCGGTGGTTGCGGCGCTTAGACCGTGATGGGCGCGCGGTGCACGATCATGTTGGCGCCCTGGGACTGCTTGATGTTGTCGTAGCCGATCAGGCGCACATGGTGGCCGGGATTGGCCTTCTTGCAGGCCTCGATCTCGGCCAGGATGCGGTCGATATCGGTTTCGCCGAACATGGGCAGCTTCCACATGTACCAGTAGTTGCTGCGCGCCTCGGCGGGCTCGGTGTGCTCGATGGCCGGGTTCCAGCCCTGATTGACGATGTACTGGATCTGCTTGCGGATCTGCTCGGCGTCCATCTGCGGCAGGTAGGAGAAGGTGCCCAGCCGGCGGCTGTTGGGGTCCGACAGGCGGGACGAGTAATCTTGCATTTCGCTCATTTCATAACTCCTTTAGATTCCGGTGAGGGGTTAGGCGTGAGGGGTGAGGGGAGGAGCGGTCTTTCGCCTCACCCCTATCCCCTCACTTCTCACGGGCTTATTTGTGGGCCACGTCCAGCTTGTCCACGGTGTCGAACTCGAACTTGATCTCCTTCCAGGTTTCCATCGCCATTTTCAGCTCGGGGCTGGACTTGGCGGCGTTGGTCAGGATGTCCTTGCCTTCCTTCTCGATCTGGCGGCCTTCGTTGCGGGCCTGGACGCAGGCTTCCAGGGCGACGCGGTTGGCCGCGGCGCCGGCGGCGTTGCCCCAGGGGTGGCCGATGGTGCCGCCGCCGAACTGGAGGACGGAATCGTCACCAAAGATGGAGACCAGGGCAGGCATGTGCCAGACGTGAATGCCGCCGGAAGCCACCGGCATGACGCCCGGCGTGTGCCCCCAGTCCTGGTCGAAGAAGATGCCGCGGCTGCGGTCTTCCTTGACGTAGCGCTCGCGCATCAGGTCCACCCAGCCCAGGGTGGCGGCGCGGTCGCCTTCCAGCTTGCCCACCACGGTGCCGGAGTGCAGGTGGTCGCCGCCGAGGAGGCGCAGCATCTTGGCCAGCACGCGGAAGTTGATGCCGTGCTTGGGGTTGCGGTCGAGCACGCCGTGCATGGCGCGGTGCACGTGGAGCAGCATGCCGTTGTCGCGGCACCAGCGGGACAGGCTCGCCTGGGCGGCCCAGCCGATGGTCAGGTAGTCGGACATGATGATCGGGGTGCCGATCTCCTTGGCGTACTCGGCGCGCTTATAGATTTCCTCCATGTTCGGGCCGGTGACGTTGAGGTAGTGGCCCTTGCGCTCGCCAGTCTCCCGCTCCGCCTTCTCGATGGCCTCCTGGCAGAAATCGAAGCGGTCGCGCCAGCGCATGAAGGGCTGGGAGTTGACGTTCTCGTCGTCCTTGGTGAAATCCAGGCCGCCGCGCAGGCATTCGTAGACGGCACGGCCGTAGTTCTTGGCGGACAGGCCGAGCTTGGGCTTGATGGTGCAGCCCAGCAGGGGACGGCCGTATTTGTCCAGCTTGTCGCGCTCGACCTGGATGCCGTGGGGCGGGCCGTCGCAGGTGGTGACGAACCACAGCGGGAAGCGCACGTCTTCCAGGCGCAGCATGCGCACCGCCTTGAAGCCGAAGACGTTGCCCACCAGGGAGGTGAAGACGTTGACCACGGAGCCTTCCTCGAACAGGCCCATGGGATAGGCGATGAAGGCGTAGAAAGCCTCGTCGTCGCCGGGCACGTCCTCGATGGCGTAGGCGCGGCCCTTGTAGTAGTCCAGATCGGTCAGGAGATCGGTCCACACCGTGGTCCAGGTGGCGGTGGAGGATTCGGCGCACACCGCGGCGGCCGCTTCCTCGCGGGGCACGCCGGGCTGCGGCACGACCTTGAACACCGCCAGGATGTCGCTGTCCTTAGGCGTGTAGTTGGGATCCCAGTAGGTTTCGCGGTATTCCTTGACGCCCGCGTTGTATGTCTTTCCGGCCATTGCAAGCTCCTTCGCTTTAGTGGTTCAACCGTATGCCGTCCCGGTGGATGGCGCGTGGCTCGTTTGAGCTTGACGCCACTATAGCGATGGCCGTTCATAAAAAATAATTGTAAATTTCGATATCTATCATTGATAATTATCAATGGTAAAACCGGGGAGAACGGGAATGAAGCATGCAACCCTGCGCCAACTCAAGGTATTTCAGGCGGTAGCCGGCCACCTCAGCGTGACCCGCGCCGCCGAGGAACTGCACCTGACCCAGCCGACCGTATCCATCCAGCTCAAGCAGCTCGCCGATACCGTCGGCCAACCCTTGCTGGAGCAAGTGGGAAAGCGCCTGTTCCTGACCGACACCGGCAGGCTGGTGGAGGCGGCCGCCAGGGATGTGTTCGACCGCCTGGACAGGCTCGCCATGGAGCTGGCCGAGACCCAGGGGCTGGAGCGCGGCTGCCTCAAGCTATCCATCATCACCACCGCCAAATACTTCGTTCCCCGGTTCCTCGGGGATTTCTGCAAGCGCCATCCCGGCATCGAGGTGGCGCTGGAGGTGAACAACCGCGACCGCATCCTGGAGCGCCTGTCGCAGAACCTGGACGACCTCTACATCATGGGCCAGGTGCCGGAAAACCTGAGCGTGGTGGCGCTGCCCTTCATGAAAAATCCGCTGGTGGTGGTGGCTCCGGCAGGCCATCCCCTGGCTGCGGAAAAGGATATCGACCCCGTCCGACTGGCGGGCGAGCCATTTATTCTGCGCGAACAGGGGTCCGGAACCCGGCTCGCGGCCGAGCGGTTTTTCAGCCTGCACCGCGTGCGCCTCTCCGCGCGCATGACCCTTGGCAGCAACGAGGCGGTGAAGCAGGCAGTGGCCGGCGGTCTTGGCCTGGCGGTCCTGTCCCAGCACACGCTGACCCTGGATGCCGCCTCGGGAGCCTTCGCGGTGCTCGATGTGCAGGGGTTTCCCCTCGTGCGCCAGTGGTATGCCGTCTACCCCGAGGGGAAGCACGTTTCACCGGTGACCCGGGCCTTTCTGGAGTATATTTCTGGCGCTTAGAGCGGATTGCCCGGGCTCTTTCATGTACCCGGCCTCGCAGCGATGGGAGGGCGGCGAGAGGTTTCTATCCAATGGGGAGGATCGGGTATAATCGTTCGCCTTTGCGATGCGATGGTGGACTGGGGTTGGGAACGTAAAGTGGCCCGCTCGCCGGACCGGCATGCTCCGCTTCCCAAACGTTAAAATAGCCCGGATGGTGAAATTGGTAGACACAAGGGACTTAAAATCCCTCGCCCTTACCGGCGTACCGGTTCGATTCCGGTTCCGGGCACCAATAAAACAATGGCTTGCAAGAATGTCTAAGTCCTTTGTGTTTTAGACTGTCAACAAAGTGTCAACGGCGCTTCCTGCGCCCTTCCTCTAAGGAAAGCCCCGGTCCCCGCGGCTTTGTTTTCTTGAATAAATCTCTTGGTAGCCCGAACCCCCTAGGGCGCAATTTTCTTCAGCCTATCCTCTGAACAAGTAACACGGGGCCGGTCCCCATGTCCTCGCGCCGGGGTCGGCCCGGCGCAACCAATCGGACAGTATGGGGCCGGAATCCGCCCATGAAACCCCGCCCCCTGAACTCGGGGGCGGCATGGGCTGCGTAGTCACGAATGAGGCCAGGACCGCTCCACTCCCTGTTCCGCGCCCTTCGGGCGTGCCAGCGGTAAAACTGCTGGCACGGTCCTGGCAACGCCTCAAGTCTGCCCTGAAAAGTGAAGTCGGATGCTTTGGAGGCGGCAATGAGATTCAGCCGGGGGTACATGAGGTCAGCAGAGTTTAAGGCCCGCCAGCTTTGGCTGGATTTTTGCGACGTGGCGGGGACGGTACTGGAAGTATTGGAACCTGTGAAGGCGGCGGCTTGGGCCTGGTTTGAGCAGTGGCGGCAGAAATTTAGAACGCCTATGGCCAACAAAGCAGGGCCGGAAAATTTGGTTTTGGACTTTGAAAACGCTAGACTACGAGTAAAGGAGCTTTGACCATGAGCGACGTAGACAACCTGATTATCGAGCACCTTAAAGGGCTGAGAAACGAGCTTCGAGATTTCCGGCAGGAAATGCGGGAGGAAATGCAAACCTTGAAACAGCGCATCAATTCCATAGAGCGCGGCGTTGCCGGAATGCACGACGATAACGCAACCCTCCAAACTCGCCTTGACCGAGTAGACAGCCGAATCGACAAAATAGAGCGAAGGCTGGAACTGACCAATTGAACAAGGGGCTTCGGCCCCTTTTATTTTGTCATATTTTTTTGACATTCAAAATCAACAAAATTTCCGATGTGTCTTTTTGAGTGCCTTTTGACCAAAGAAATTTAGGCAGGAAGGGGAAGCCGCTTTCATCGGAGCTAGTCTTTTCTTCTTTCAGGCCACCCAAGACAATCACTGAATCGCCCCTAGTTTCCTAGACACTTTCGAGCCTCATAAAGTACTGCTTTTCGAACTCTACCGGAGACAGCTGATTGGTGTAACCATGTCGGCGTTTCGGGTTGTAAAACAGTTCAATGTAATC
>JAJZVC010000059.1 GCA_021845865.1 Pseudomonadota bacterium
TTGTTTTGGCGCGACAGCAAGCGGAAGGAATGCCATGTTGAAACAGACTCCCCTCAACGCCACCCACCGTGCCATGGGCGCGAAAATGGTGGATTTCGGCGGCTGGGACATGCCCCTGCACTACGGTTCCCAACTGGAGGAGCACCACCAGGTGCGCCGGGACGCCGGCATGTTCGACGTCTCCCACATGCGGGTGGTGGACGTGGAAGGCGCCGGGGCGCGGGACTTCCTCCGCGGCCTCCTGGCCAACAACGTGGACAAGCTCACCCTGCCCGGCAAGGCCCTCTACTCCTGCCTGCTGAAGGAGGATGGCGGGGTGCTGGACGACCTGATCGTCTATTTTCTGCGGGAGGACTGGTTCCGCATCGTGGTCAACGCCTCCACCGCCGACAAGGACGTGGCCTGGATGCTCAAGCAGCGGGACGCCCGCGCTCCCGGCCTGAAAATCACCCCGCGCGCCGACCTGGCCATGGTGGCGGTGCAGGGCCCCAACGCTCGGGAAAAGGTGTGGCAGGCCCTGGCCGGCTCGAAGGCCGCGAGCGAGAACCTGATCGCCTTCCAGGGGGCCGAATTCGGCGCCTGGTTCATCGCCCGCACCGGCTATACCGGTGAGGACGGCTTCGAGGTCATGCTGCCGGCGGGAGAGGTCCCCGCCTTCTGGGACGCCCTGGCCGCCGCCGGGGTCAAGCCCATCGGCCTCGGCGCCCGGGACACCCTGCGCCTGGAGGCGGGCATGAACCTCTACGGCCAGGACATGGACGAGGCCATCAATCCCCTGGAAGCGGGCCTGGCCTGGACCGTGGACCTGAAGAGCGAGCGGGATTTCATCGGCAAGGCCGCCCTCCTGGCCAAGCCCCCGGCGCGCCAGCTGGTGGGACTGCTGTTGCTGGACAAGGGCGGCGTGCTGCGGAGCCACCAGAAGGTGGCTACCCCCCATGGCGACGGCGAAATCACCAGCGGCAGCTTTTCCCCCACCCTGTCCCAGTCCATCGCCCTGGCGCGGGTGCCGGCCGGGGTCAAGACCGGCGACACGGTGCAGGTGGAAATCCGCGATAAGCGATTGAATGCGAAGGTGGTGCGCTATCCGTTCGTGCGCAACGGCAAGGCGTGCTATAAGGAAGTTTGACCGAATAACGAATCGATACTTGGGAGCGAAAAATGAGCATTCCGGCTGACCTGAAATACACCCAGACCCACGAATGGGCCAAGCGCGAGGCTGACGGCACGGTGGCCGTTGGCATCACCCATCACGCCCAGGAAATGCTGGGGGACATGGTGTTCGTCGAAGTTCCCGCCGTGGGCCGCAAGCTGGCCGCCGGGGAGGAGTGCGCGGTGGTGGAATCGGTGAAGTCCGCTTCCGACGTTTACGCTCCCATCGCCGGCGAAGTGGTGGCGGTGAACGCCGACGTGGAAGGCTCCCCCGAGCAGATCAACCAGGACGCCTACGGCGCCTGGATGTTCAAGCTCAAGCCGGACAACGCCGCCGACCTGGACGGCCTGCTGGATGCCGCCGGCTACCAGGCGGTGGTGGACAGCGAAGCCCATTAATTTTCGGCAAGGCGTGGGGGGCGAGGCGTAAGCCGCCTCTCGCCCTCTCGTCTCACTCCTCACGGATTTAGCGATGCCCTACATCCCCCATACCGAAGACGATCTCCAGGCCATGCTCGCCGCCATCGGCGCCGGCAGCGTGGAGGACCTGTTCGACGAGATTCCCGCCGCCCTGCGGGCCGGCAGCCTGGACCTGCCTCCGGCTCTGAACGAAATGGAGGTTTCCCGCCTGATGGAAGAGCGGGCCGCCCAGGACGGGCGCTGGCTCAACTTCATCGGCGCCGGCGCCTACGAGCACCACATCCCGGCAGCGGTGTGGCAGATCGCCGGCCGCGGCGAGTATTACACCGCCTACACGCCCTATCAGGCGGAGGCCAGCCAGGGCACCCTGCAGACCCTCTACGAATACCAGTCCATGATGGCCTCCCTCACCGGCCTGGACGTGTCCAACGCCTCCCTCTACGATGGCGCCTCGGCCCTGGCGGAAGCGGTGCTGATGGCGGTGCGGGCCCACAAGACCTCCCGCCGCGTCCTGGCGGTGGCGGGCTTGCATCCGGTGTGGCAGCAGGTGGTGAAGAGCATTGTCGGCAACCAGGGAATCGAACTGGTCACCGTGCCCTACTGCACCGAAGGCGGCCACACCATGGCCGATTCCCTCTCCGCCCACGAAGGCCAGGACTATGCCGCCCTGATCGTGGCCCAGCCCAACGTCTTCGGCGTGCTGGAAGAAGCCGACGCCCTCACGGACTGGGCCCAAGGCCAGGGGATGCGGGTGATCGCGGTGGTGAACCCCACTTCCCTCGGCATCCTCAAGGCCCCCGGCGAATGGGGCGCCAAGGGAGCGGACATCGCCGTGGGGGAGGGTCAGCCCCTGGGGGCTCCCCTGTCCTCCGGCGGTCCCTATTTCGGCTTCATGGCCTGCAAGCAGGAACTGGTGCGCCAGATGCCGGGCCGCATCGTCGGCCGCACGGTGGACCTGGAAGGCCGCGAGGGCTTCACCCTCACCCTTCAGGCCCGGGAGCAGCATATCCGCCGCAGCAAGGCGACTTCCAACATCTGCACCAACCAGGGCCTGATGGTTACCGCCGCCACGATCTACATGTCCCTGCTGGGGCCCGACGGCCTGGCGAAGGTGGCCGCCGCCAGCCACGCCAATACCCGCCGCCTGGTGGAGAAACTTACCGCCATCCCCGGTGTCGAACGGTTGTTTTCCGAGCCCTTCTTCCACGAGGCGGTGATCACCGTCGAACCGCCGGCGGGTGAAGTGCTGCGGGCCCTGAAGGCCCAGGGCATCCTCGGCGGTCTGGACCTCGGCGAATGGTGCCCGGAGCTGGGGGGGCACGCCATCCTGGTGTGCGCCACCGAAACCAAGAGCGAGGCCGATCTCGACCGCTACGCCGAGCATCTGGAACGCATCATCGCCAAGCGCAGCCAGGGTCCGGCCTGCACCAAGCTCAAACCCAACGAAAACTCGAAGTGGTGACCGCTTAAAAGGAGAAACGCCATGGCAACCGTGAACTTCAAAGGCAATCCCGTCAACGTCGCCGGCCATTTTCCCCAGCCCGGCGAGGCCGCGCACAGCTTCATGCTGGTGGACGGCAAGCTCAACGATGTTTCCCTGTCCCAGTTCGCCGGCAAGAAGAAGGTGCTGTCCATCGTCCCCAGCATCGATACCGAGGTCTGCGCCACCTCCACCCGCAAGTTCAACGAGGAGGCCAGCTTCCTCAAGGACGCGGTGGTGCTGGTGATCTCCGCCGACCTGCCTTTCGCCCAGGCCCGCTTTTGCGGCGCCGAGGGGCTGAAGAACGTGGTCATGCTGTCCACCATGCGCGGCCGGGATTTTCTCAAGGACTACGGGGTGCTGATCACCGACCACCCCCTCGGCGGCCTCTGCGCCCGCGCCGTGGTGGTACTGGATAAGAACGACCGGGTGGTCTATTCCCAACTGGTGCCGGAGATTACCCAGGAGCCCGATTACGCCGCGGCCATGAAGGCCCTGGTGGCGATTCCCGACTGACGCTTTAGCTTGCACGGAACCCTATGCTGATATTCGAACTTTCCCGCTCCGGCCGCGGCAGCCCCGCCCTGGCCCCGTCCGCCGCCGACCTGGGGGATATTCCCGCCGAATGCCGCCGCATGTCCAAGCCCCTCCTGCCCGAGGTGTCCGAACTGGATGCGGTGCGCCACTACACCCGGCTGTCCCAGAAGAACTTCTCCATCGACACCCAGTTCTATCCCCTGGGCTCCTGCACCATGAAGTACAACCCCAAGGCCGCCCATGCCCTGGCGATGCAGCGGGAGTTCCTGGCGCGCCACCCCCTGGCGCCGGAGGATAGCGGCCAGGGCGTCCTGGCCTGCCTGTACGAGTTGCAGGAGATTCTGCGGGAAGTCACCGGCATGGCCGGCGTGTCCCTTACTCCCATGGCCGGCGCCCAGGGCGAATTCGCCGGGGTGGCGATGATCCGCGCCTACCACGAATCCCGGGGCGACGCCGCGCGGCGGGAGATCATCGTCCCCGACGCCGCCCACGGCACCAACCCGGCCACGGCCACCATGTGCGGCTACGCGGTGAAGGAGATCCCCACCGACGCCGACGGTAATGTGGACCTGGAGGCCCTCAAGGCCGCCGTCGGTCCCCAGACCGCGGGGCTGATGCTGACCAACCCCTCCACCCTGGGCGTGTTCGAGCAGCAGATCCGGGCCATCCAGCAGATCGTCCACGAGGCGGGTGGCCTGACCTATTACGACGGCGCCAACCTCAACGCCATTCTTGGCAAGGTGCGTCCCGGCGACATGGGCTTCGACGTCATCCACGTCAACCTCCACAAGACCTTCGCCACGCCCCACGGCGGCGGCGGTCCCGGCTCCGGCCCGGTGGGGGTGAGCGAGCGCCTGCTGCCCTTCCTGCCCGTGCCGATGGTGGGCCGCGACGGCAACAGCTACCGCTGGCTGACGGAAAAGGACCGGCCCCAGAGCATCGGCCGCCTCTCCGCCCACATGGGCAACACCGGCGTCCTGCTGCGGGCCTACGTCTATGCCCGGATGCTGGGCGGCGAGGGGATGAAGCGGGTGGCGGACATGGCCACCCTCAACGCCAACTATCTCATGGCCCAGCTGAAGGCCGCCGGCTTCGACGTCACTTTCGGCCGGCGCCGGGCGAGCCACGAGTTCATCGTCTCCCTCAAGGGGCTGAAGGAAAAGACCGGCGTCTCCGCCATGGACGTGGCCAAGCGCCTGCTGGACAAGGGCTTCCACGCCCCCACCACCTATTTCCCGCTGCTGGTGCCGGAGTGCCTGCTGATCGAACCCACGGAAACCGAAACCAAGCAAACCCTGGACGGCTTCGTCGCCGCCCTGACGGAAATCCGCGACGAGGCGGAGCGGGACGCGGCCCTGGTGAAGGGCGCCCCCTATACCACGCCGGTGCGGCGCCTGGACGACGTGAAGGCGGCCCGGGAGCCAGACCTGGCGTGGAAGGCGGCCTGACGGCGATGGGCCGTCATCTTTCCGTCATCATCGTTCGGTAGCATCCCGACGCTGATCATGGAAAGCCCCTACAAAGGAAAAACCGGCCTGCAGCGCGTGTGGAACGCGCTGTTCTACTCCCTGGACGGACTGCGCGCCGCCTACCGGCACGAGGATGCCTTCCGCCAGGAGGTGTTCCTGTCCCTATTGCTGATTCCGGCGGCCTTCTTTCTTCCCGTGTCCGGGGTCGGCAAGGCGCTGATGGTGGCCAGCGTGCTGCTGGTGCTGATCATCGAGCTGGTCAACTCGGCCATCGAGGCCACGGTGGACCGCATTTCCCTTGAAAACCACAAGCTCGCCAAGCGCGCCAAGGACATCGGCAGCGCCGCCGTGCTGGTGGGGCTGGTGAATGTGGCGCTGGTATGGGGGTTGGTGCTGCTCGGCTGAGGAGCGGCCTTTTCAGGACCGCCCGCTAGGCATCAGGATTTGTCGCCGTCGTCCAGTTCTTCGTCCCTTTTTTCTTTCGGCCCGGAAAAAATCATCGCGGCCGCGATGCCGATGGCGATCAGAATCAGGGCAAGGTAGGTGACGGCAACAATCATGGAATCTCCCGGTTACAGCAGCCCTCCGCGGAATTCACGGTGGCAGGATTGACAGCTCTTTTCCACCTCGGCGAAAACCGGGCGGATGGCGTCCAGATTCCCATTCTTGGCCACCACCGTCAAGTGGCTGAGGGAATCGGCGAGCTTTTGCCGAGCGGCGCGGAAGCGCTCTGGCTGCTGCCACACCGCCGCCTTGGCGCGGGTGGGCGGGTAGTCGCTGTCGGGGGTGAAGTACTGCCAGGGCTTGTCGGCAAGCTGCTGCAGGTCCGTGGCGTAGTCGAGGAATTTCTGCGGGTCGTACTCCTTGCGTCCCCGCACCACCAGACCCATGGGCTCGAAGGAACGCAGCATCAGCTTGAAGGCCTGCTTGCGCTTGGTGACGGGCTGGCCGGGGTGGGTGTCGGCGGGGGTGCCGCTGCAGGAAGCGAGCAGCAGGGCTCCGGCGACGGCTGCGGCCGCGATGGCGAGCCGCACCAGGAAGGAAGTGCGCGGGTGTTGCATGGGGCATCCTCATTCGGCTTTGTGAAGGCGTCCCATGATATGCCATGTCCGCTTACTCTGGCCTTACAGGGCGCGGGGGCGTAACGTTTCCATCACCGTTCCTTCATGAAACGGTCGCTTTGCCCGGGCATAGTCCCGGGCTATGGACAACCTGCCCTTCCTTCTCCAGAACCTGCCGGCTTCCCGCCGCTCCCTGCGGGTGGCCGTGGTCACGGAAACCTATCCGCCGGAAATCAACGGCGTCGCCATGACCGTGGACCGGACGGTGCAGGCCCTGCGCCAGCGCGGCCACCAAATCCAGCTGGTGCGGCCGCGCCAGCGTCCCGACGAAGCGGCGGCGGACCAGCCTTCCTTCGAGGAAGCGCTTCAGCGGGGGGTGCCGATTCCCCGCTACGCCGGGTTGAAGCTCGGCCTGCCGGCCAAGTCGGCCCTGATGCGGCTGTGGCGGGAGCGCAGGCCGGACGTGGTGCATATCGCCACCGAGGGACCCCTGGGCTGGTCGGCCCTGTCGGCCGCCACCCGGTTACGGCTGCCGGCGGCCACGGATTTCCATACCAATTTCCATACCTACACCCGCCATTACGGCCTGGGGTGGCTGCGGGCGCCCATCGGCGCCTACCTGCGCAAGTTCCACAACAAGGCCCTGTGCACCCTGGTGCCCACCGAGGAACTGCGCCAGGACCTGCAGGGGGCCGGCTACCGCAATCTGCTGGTGGTGGCACGGGGAGTCGATACCGCCTTGTTCCATCCTTGCCGCCGCAGTTCCGAGCTGCGCCGCCAGTGGGGCGTGGCGGACGGCGACCTGGTGGTCCTGTACGTCGGGCGCCTGGCGGCGGAAAAGAATCTGTCCCTGGTGGGGGAAGCCTACCGGCGCATGCGGGAGGCGAATCCCCGCGCCCGGCTGGTGTTCGTCGGCGACGGCCCCGAGCGGGAGGCTCTCCAGGCGCGCTTTCCCGAGGCCATCTATGCCGGCATGCGTACCGGCGAGGATTTGGCCCGGCATTACGCCTCGGCTGACGTATTCCTCTTTTCCAGCGCCACCGAGACCTTCGGCAACGTCACCCTGGAAGCCATGGCCAGCGGCCTGGCGGTGGTGGCCTACGACTACGCGGCGGCGCGGGACCACTTGCGCCACGGAGAAAACGGCCTGCTGGCGCCCCTCGACGATGCCCGGGAGTTCGTCCGCCAGGCCGAGCGCCTGGCCGTCAGTCCGGTGGATGTGGCCCGTTTCGGCTTGGCCGGGCGGGATACGGCGGAAAGGGCGGACTGGGAGGATGTCCACGACCGCTTCGAGAACATTCTGCTCGGCATCGTTCAGGAAGAGGAGCGCAGGCATGATACAAAAGCTCAGTTGTCGTTTGTCCCGGATTAGCGAGCAGGAGCAGGCCCTGTGCCTGCGCTTCAACCGCGCCAGCCAGGTGCGCTGGGTGCGGGAGGTGTTCGCCCTGGCGAGCCGCCTCGGCGACGGCGTGTTCTGGTACGGCCTGATGCTGTTCCTGTTGCTGCGCCACGGGCCGGACGCGGCGCCGGCGGTGGTCCACATGCTGCTGGTTGGAGTGGCGTGCCTGGCCCTCTACAAATGGCTGAAGGGCAAGACCCTGCGTCCCCGTCCCTTCCATCTCAACGGCGACTTGTTCATTTCCGTGCCGCCCCTGGACCAGTACAGCTTTCCCTCCGGCCACACCCTCCACGCGGTGGCCTTTACCACCGTGCTGCTGGCCTATTTTCCCCTCTATGCCTGGGTGGTGGTGCCTTTCGCCGTCCTGGTGGCCCTGTCCCGCCTGGTGCTGGGTTTGCACTATCCCACCGACGTCGCGGCCGGCGCGATGATCGGCGCCGCCATCGCTTCCGTCTCCTTCGGCATCTGAAACAATTCCCCCGGCAGGGGCAGGCGCAGCTTGCGGCGGCGCAGGCTATGCTGTTCCACCTGCAGGCGGGCGGCCTTGCGGCAGCGGGCCTCCGGCTGCCACATGGGCACGTGGCCTTCCAGCAGGCGGTTGAGCTGGATCAGGCGGTCCGAGGTTTCCCCGATGTAATGGTTGAAGCGGCGCTTGAGGTGGCGGTCGAGACGCCGCCCGCCGTGGTAGAGCAGGTCGTGGAGACGGCTGTCCCGCAGCCAGCCGTCGGCGGAAGCCAGGGCGTGGATGACCGTTTGCGCCTCGGTCGAGGCGCAGCCGAAGTGGGTGGCGACGAAGGGAATCAGGCGCTCCTCTTCGCCTCGCAGCAATTCCTTCGGTTTGGCGAAAAGATGGGCCTGGATGTGGGCGTCCATGGCCCATTCCGCCACCACGTGGGTGGCCAGGGGAATGTCGAGCCACAGGGATTCGTGGGCGGGGACGAAGTGGTTGTGGGCGATCACGTCCACCAGGAGATGGCTGGCGTAGCCCAGGGCGATGGCCTGTTCTTCCCGCGAGGCGGCATTGTCCAGCAGGCGGGTGGCCGTTTCCCAGCGGTGGTTGCCGCCGAAAGCGTCGGTGTCCACCCGCCCGGCGACGATGGCCAGGTCCGGCAGGCAGGCCCCCGCCATCACCAGGCGGGGAAACTCCCGCGCCAGGCGGCGCAGCCGCGGATCGGCAAGAGGCACGGCCCAGATCAGCAGCTGGGCGAAGTAGACGTGGGTGTAGAGGCCCCAGGCGTGGGCGTCGGCGCTGAACAGCAGCAGCGGGGGAAGCCAGACGAAAAAAGTGATCCGTTTGCCCATGGCGGCCATCATGGCGCGCCGCTGCAACGCTGGCGTGACAGACGGATGAACTTAGCGTTTCAGGAAGTGGCGGCGGTGGCGGAGCATCCAGGCCAGGGCGCCGATCAGGGCCACTCCCGCCATGATGGCGAGCTCGTGGCGCCGGAGGTCGGCCAGGAGCCAGGCCAGGGTTTGGCCGAAGAGATAGCCGGCCGTGGTGGTGGCGGCGGCCCACAGCAGGGCGCCCAGGCCGTCGAGAAGCAGAAAGCGCAGCGGTGGAATGCCGCTCATGCCCACGGCCATGGGCCCTACCGTGCGCAGCCCATAGAGGAAGCGCAAGGACAGCACGACAGGGTCGGCGTGGCGGCGCAGCAGGTTTTCCATTTTTTCGATGCCTGGGGCGAGGCGGGGAAAACGCTCGGGAAGCCGGGGGCCGAAATGGCGGCCGAGGCGGTAGTAAATCTGGTCCCCCAGGAGGCCGCCGCCGGCTCCCGCGAGCACGGCGAGGGGAAAAGACAGGTAGCCCTGGTGGGCGGCGAATCCGCCGAGGAGGAGAAAGGTTTCGCCTTCCAGCATGGAGCCGGCGAATACCGCTAGATAGCCAAAGTGTTCGATCAAAGACGGGATGGACATGGAAGAGCGTGCGGGCCCGGTGGCGAGAAGGTAAAATCCGCTTCATTTTAGCCAACTTGTCAGTTAGGAGAAGCCATGTCGGGACACGGATTTCACGTTCACGGCGCCCACGAGCACGAACTCGAGCATCAGGCCCACCACGGGCCGGGCTTGGCCCAATCGGTGGCGATTTTCACCGCCATCCTCTCCACCATCGGGGCCATCGTCAGCTACCAGGGGGGAGCGACCCAGAACGAATCCATGCTGTACAAGAACGAGGCGGTGCTGAAGAAAACCCAGGCTTCCGACCAGTGGAACTTCTACCAGTCCAAAAGCGCCAAGGGCCACTTGATGGAGCTGGCGATGGAGCTGGCGCCCGCGGAGAAAAAGGATTTCTACCGCCAACAGCTGGCCCGCTACGAGCAGGAGAAGAAGGAAATCCGCGCCAAGGCGGAGGTCCTGGAAAAAGAATCCGAAGAGGCCAATGCCAAAAGCGAACACCTGATGCACCCCCATCATCGCCTTGCCCAGGCCATGACCCTGATCCAGATCGCCATCTCCCTCGCTTCCATCACCGCCCTGACCCGCAAGCGCTGGCTGTTCGTCCTCGCCGCCGCCGCCGCTGCCGGCGGGGCGGGAATTTGGGCCTACGCCGCCTTCGGGGCCTGAGATGATGAAGGAAATCCTTTACGACTGGGGCGGCGCCAACGCCTGGCTGTTCCACGCCGTCAACGACGTGCGCGGGCAAGGGGTGGACCTGTTCATGCTGTTGGGGACCGGTCTGGCCGAGCATGGGAATTACCCGCTCTACCTGGCCATGGTGGCGCTAATCGGCTTGTTTTCAGTGGCGGGCAACGGCCGCGGCAGCTGGCTGGAACTGCGGGAACA
>JAJZVC010000060.1 GCA_021845865.1 Pseudomonadota bacterium
TGCTGCATTGTCCCGGCCACACGCCGGGCCATGTGGTGTTCTACCACGGTGGGAGCAGAACGGCTTTCGTCGGCGACGTGCTGTTCGCCGGCTCCATCGGCCGCACGGATTTTCCCGGCGGCGATCACGATGCCCTGATCCGTTCCATCCGCGAACGGCTGTTCCCCCTGGGGGACGACGTGACCTTCATCCCCGGCCACGGGCCGGATTCCACCTTCGGCCGGGAACGGCGGACGAATCCCTACGCGGGGGATTGCGCCGTTTAGAGCGGGCGTTCCGCCCGCCGTCGAATCAATGCAGGTGCTTGCGGCGAAAGTGGACCAGGCTGCCCGAGGGTTCGAAATCCGCTTCCGGTTCCGCCTGGCGGGCGGACTGCTGGGCCCAGTCCCGGTCGAAGAGATCGTTCACCACGGCGGTCACCTGTTCCACGCTGGCGGGGTCGAAGTGCCGCGCCAGCAGCCCTGCCACGTCCTCCACCATGCGGTGGCGCTGGGCGCTGTGGATGGCCTCGGGGGAGGGGCCGACGAAGAGAAGCTGGTATTCGTCGCGGCCGTCCTCGTGGTAGTAGGTCAGTTCCACTTCCGAGGCGTGCTCGGTGAGGGGGCCGATGTCGGTGAGGGCGTCCTCCAGGGTGCGGCGGAAGCTTCGGCCCACTTCCCCCGTCCAGCAGATGTCCAGGATGCG
The DNA here is from genome assembly GCA_021845865.1 of Pseudomonadota bacterium. Classification (GTDB taxonomy): domain Bacteria; phylum Pseudomonadota; class Gammaproteobacteria; order Burkholderiales; family UBA9220; genus UBA2239. Next base: position 685 of record JAJZVC010000060.1, read on the forward strand.
GTTAGCCCGGTCGAAGGTGACGCCGGGTTCGCTTTGTTCCAGGCTGCGCATTTCGGCGATGCTTTCCGCGTCCAGGTAGCTCAGCCATTTGCGCAGGCCCTCTTCCACCTGGGCCTGGGTGACGCCCTTGCACAGGTACAGGCTGCCGTGGACGTGGACTTCGATACGCATTTCGCTGCTCCTCGTTAAACAAATGGTGCGACTGGGGTATTTTACCCCAGGACCCCTCGGCGGGACAGGCGGGAGAGGGGAATGGGCCCCTGGCGCTGGCGCGGCGGGGCGCATGGCGTTTGCGGAAACAGGGCGAAAAGGCGGCGGGGGGCGGGCTATAATCCATGCCTTCACACGGACGGGCATGCCATGAACGACACGGTTTTTTCTTCCCTTTCCTCCCTGCGGCAGGCATTCGATGCCGGGCTGAGCGCCATGCTCGATGGCGGCGGCCTGGGGCCCTTCATCCTGGTGTGCGCCAACGGCAATTACGACCCCGCCGTTCACGCCGCCACCGCCGCCGCCCTGGAAAAACTGTACCGGGAACTGGAGGCCGAGTTTCGCGCCGACCTGGAGAACGGCCGCGACATCAAGGCGGTGGAAGAGGACTTGCTGGTGTTCCTCAAGCTGCGCACCGTTGGCCCGGAGCGGCTGAAGCCCACCGAACGCCGCCGGGCGGGGGAATGGGAGGTGCAGTTCAACCATCTGCGCGCCTTCCGCCCCAAGCGCATCACGGCCTGGGTGCCGGCGGGAATCCGGGCGCCCTTCGACGACAGCGCCTTCCACTTCAACAAACCCTTCATGCAGAAGGAGGCTTTCTGGCGCGGCAGCCTGGCTGGCCGGGAGGCCACCCTGTACTACAACAAATATCCTTTCGCCGATTTCCATACCCTGCTGGTGCCGGAACGGGAGCGCTGCCTGCCCCAGTTCCACACCGCCGAGCACCACGGCTGGCTGTGGCGGCTGGCGGAGGAGCTCGGCGCCAATCTGGACGGCGTCGGCATCGGCTTCAATGCCTTCGGGGCTTTCGCCTCGGTGAACCACCTGCATTTCCAGCTGTTCCTCAAGCCGGAGGGGTTTCCCGTCATGGCCGGAAACTGGCGCCACAACGGCGGTGCCGAGGCGTATCCCGCCACCTGCCTGGCCTTCGGCGAGGAAAAGGAAGCGTGGCGTTACATCGAGGAGCTGCACGAGCGGGAAACTCCCTACAACCTGCTCTACCAGCCGGGACGGCTGTATGTTTTCCCCCGCCGCAAACAGGGCAGCTATTCCCAGCCGTCATGGACCAGCGGTTTCACCTGGCACGAACTGGCGGGCGGCATGATCGCTTTCAACCGCCAGGATTTTGACGTATTGAACGGGGACTCCATCCGGGAGGCATTGCGGGGGGTAGCCGTTGATCCATGACGGACCGCTGGCCTACGCGGGGGCGGACTAGCGGCAGCAGAGGGATTCGGCGTCCCCGTTGCCGCTTTCGGCGAGCTTTTCCAATTCTTGCAGCACGGCAAAACTGGCCTGTTCCATGTCGCTGATCGCCTTCAGCCCCTGGGCGCATTCCCCGGCGCGAAACAGCCTGACCGCCTCGCGGCCGTGGCGGTGGACGGCTTGATGGGGAGATTCGATTTCCCGGTAGCCGGGCAGGTGGTCGCACCATTCCTTGCCGTCGCCTTCGTAATACCACTTGCCGAGACGGCAGGTGGTGTGGTCGGCGAAATCCGCTTCGGTTTTGTCCGACAGGCCCATGAAGACCTTGTAGATTTCAAATTTGTAGACCAGGTGGTCCACTTTCGCGGTTTCGGTGAAGCTGCGCAGGGCGCAGCTGGCCATGGCCCGTTTCATGGAGTGGGAGAGGCCGAGGAGGTTTTGCATGTTCTGGGTGGCGACCATGCCGTCCTGGTTGAACTGGGCCGCTTCCTGGGGGCTCAGCTCCATTCTGGCCTTCGCTTGGGCGGTGTTTTGCTGGATGGAAGAGACCTGGGTGGAGATTTCTCCCGTGGCGTTTGAGGTTCTTTCCGCCAGTTTGCGCACCTCGTCCGCCACCACCGCGAAGCCGCGGCCCTGCTCGCCAGCCCGGGCCGCTTCGATGGCCGCGTTGAGGGCGAGCAGGTTGGTCTGGTCGGCGATTTCCTTGATCAAGTCCACCATGCCGCCGATGCGGGTGGCGCGCTCGTTGAGCTGTTCCACATCCTCCGCGGTTTCGTGGGTCTTGTTCGAGAGATACTGGAGGTTGGCGGACAGCTTTTCGATAATCTGGATGTTGTTTCCCAGGGAGGCGGTGGCCTCGACGGCTTCGTCCTTCTCCTCCTTCATGTTCTTCGACAGCTGCGCCAGGGTTCGTTGCACCTCCAGGAAGGACTCGCTGAAATGTTCCAGGTAATGGAACAGCTCGCGGTAGTGCTGCTTTTCCGTTTCCAGGGCCGCTACCTGGTCATCGAGGCGCTGCCGGTCCGCCTGGCAGGCGTGCAATTCCTCTTGCAGGATGTGAAGGCGATGCTCCACGTCCTCCAGTTTACGTTGGGCGCTCTCGGCTTGTTGTTTGTGTTTGAGCCAGAACATGCAGTCCTCCTGCCAGCCGCGGCTGGCGGGGCAAGTGTTGAAATTACAGGGTGTCCCCCTATCCATGTAATGGTCATTGTGGAGAAATGCCGGCAATATGGAAATTAGTAAAATTACTAACCAAAATCAGTAGGATAACGGAGCGGCGGGCGGGCGGCGGAGACGGTCTTGGCGCCGGGTGCTTGACGGAAACCGTTGTCCGGGTTCTGGCGCCGAAAATAACCATTTTCTGCGTCGCGCCGGATTTTTAAGCACGGCAACGGAGCACGGGACGGGAAAGCCTGGGATGCGGAGGTGCTACGCTTAGCGGATGTTGGTTGCCAAGGCAGGCAGGGATGATCCCCATCCACGAGCTGCTCAGCCGAATACGCTGGGACAAGGAATTCGGCGCGGCGGCGTTCCGCCTCGGTTTTTACGACCGGAAGGAGGCGAAGCTGCTTTATGTTTCCCTCGACGCGGCCCGCTTCGGGCACGGCGACCGCTTCGCCTTTGCCTTCACGGACGAGGAGGGCGTCTGCCACGACGTTCCCCTGCATCGCATCAAGGAGGTGTGGCGCAACGGCGAATTGATCTGGCGCCGGGAGCATTAAGGAGCGCTTAAGATTCCCGCGCTAGCATTCGCCCATGATTTGTCGAAGGAGACGCGGTATGAAAATTCTGGTCTGGGATATCCCCACTCGCCTTTTCCACTGGCTGTTCGCGGCGGCGTTTGCCGTTGCCTACCTGACGGCCGAATCGGAGGCGTTTTTTCCCCTGCATGTTTTCTCCGGCGTGCTGATGTTGCTCCTGGTGGGCTTTCGCCTGGCATGGGGCTTAATGGGCAGCCGCTACGCGCGTTTTTCCTCCTTCCGTTTCCAACCGAAGGAAGGGGCGAAGTATTTCCTCCAGGTGATGACCGGTCGGGCGCCGCGCCACATCGGCCATAACCCGGCGGGGAGCCTGGCGATTTATGCCTTGCTGCTGCTGGGGGCTGCAGCCGCCTTGTTCGGATTGGCGACGCTGCTGCTGGGCGAGTCCTTCAAAGAGATCCACGAGGCCCTGGCCAACGCCATGCTGGGCGTGGTGGCGCTGCACCTTGCCGGGGTGGCGGTGGAAAGCCTGGTGCACCGCGAAAATCTGGCCAAGGCCATGGTGGACGGCACGAAAGAAGGGCAGCCCGAAGAGGGCATCCCCTCTTCGCGGGTCTTGGCCGGCGTGGTGCTGCTGGTCCTGGTGGCGGGCTGGGGGGCGCTTTTCGTGAGCGGCTACGACTCGGCCCGGCAGACACTGAGCCTTCCCTTTAGCGGTAAAAGCATTTCCTTGGCGCATCCTGAAGAGGAAGGACGCCATCGTCACTAGCTGTTTGCCGAGGAAAGCGCCGTTTGTGCGATGGCATGAGGCGGCTTGGGGGGAATCTCAAAACAAATTCAGCTGGCCATTCTTCAGCGGTGGGCGGAAAGCTTCCGTGTCCAGGAGCAATTCCCGCCGGTTGTAGCCGAGGCGCTTGAGGGCGAGGCGGAAACGGCTGCTGATGAGTTCGGCGAACTGCCCGCTGCCGCGCATCCGCTGGCCGAAGCGGCTGTCGTTTTCCTGCCCCTGGCGCATCTGGCGCAGCAGGCTCAGCACGTGCTCCGCGCGGAGAGGGTAGTGATGCGCCAACCAGTCCCGGAATAATTCCTTCAACTCGTAGGGCAGCCTGAGCAGGGTGTAGGCGGCCATTTCCGCTCCCGCTTCCCGGGCGGCTTCCAATACCGTTTCCAGTTCCCGGTCGTTAAGCTGGGGAATCATCGGCGCGGCCAGCACGCCGCAGGGGATGCCTGCCTCACCCAGCCGCCGCAGGGTTTCCAGCCGCCGCTGCGGCGCGGTGGCGCGGGGCTCCATGCTCCGGGCAAGGCCCCGGTCCAGGGTGGGGAGGGAGACGAACACCAGAGTCAGGTTCTTCTTTGCCATGGCCGCCAGGAGATCGATGTCCCGCTCCACCAGGGAAGACTTGGTGGTGATGGTGACCGGATGGTCGCATTCGGCCAGCACTTCCAGTACTTGGCGGGTGAGGCGCCATTCCCGCTCGATGGGCTGATAGGGGTCGGTGTTGGAGCCGAGGGCGATGGGGGAACAGCGGTAGCCCGGCTTGGCCAGTTCCCGGCGCAACAGTTCCGCCGCGTTGGGCTTGGCGAACAGGCGGGATTCGAAATCCAGGCCCGGCGACAGGTCCATGTAGGCGTGGGAAGGGCGGGCGTAGCAGTAGATGCAGCCGTGTTCGCAGCCCCGGTAGGGATTGAGGGACAGCGCGAAGGGGATGTCCGGCGAATCGTTGCGGCTCAGGATGCTGCGGGCCTGTTCGACGGTGACGGTGGTGGCCAGGGGCGGGGGCGGCTCGTCGCTCGGCGCCCAGCCGTCGTCGATCACCTCGCCGCTGCCGGAGAGGAAGCGGGGCGGGGGATTGGCGGTGGCGCCTCGCCCTTTCGGGGGATGTTGCATGGGGTAACTCCGAAAGGGACATTTTGGCACAAAACACCCCCTTCCGGCAGGCGCCGAAAGGAAGATGTTCCGCCCTCAGTGGACGCTGCCGAAGGACGGGTCGATGCCGTAGGCAGGCGTGGGCAGACCGGCGATGCGGCAGCCCTGGACCACCGGGCCGCCGGGGAAGAGCTGGTACAGATGGCGTTTCCCCTGTTCGTCGCCGAAGCGGTCCTCCAGGGCGCGGATGATCTCCCGCGCGGTGCAGGTGGGGCCGTTGTCCCGGTAATGGTCCCGCAGGAAATGAAGCACCCGCCAATGCTCGTCGGTCAGGGCGATGCCTTCGGCGCGGGCCGCGGCAAGGGCCTTCATCTCCGACCATTCGGGCAGCTCGGACAGATAGCCTTCCGGGTCGCGCTGCAACACGTCTTCGTCCAGGATGGTTTTGTTGATGTCGAACATGACGCACCTCCTTTCGCGTTCGTTTAACTGCAACACCGCTAGGTGATAATTCACAGTGTAGGAAATCCCGACAAAAATGCTAAGGGAATTTTTTTCGTTCCGCCGGATAAATAAGGGCTAGAATTCTTCAATCAGAATTTCCTCCCTTCACGGGGGGCGAGCATTGAGGAAACCATGAACGACGAGACGTTTGAACCGAAAAACGAACTGGAACGGCAGTTGGCCGATTTGCACGAAGGCCTGTTGACGGAAGATGTTTTTCTCGAAGGCCTGGCCACGGCGCAGGTCTTCATGCCGGTAGAGGACGATGAGATGAAAATGGGCATCCAGTCCTCCAGCCAGGCCAAACCCCTGGTGGTGGCGGCGGAGGATGGCACGCCGGTATTGCTGGTGTTTTCCAGCCCGGAACGGGCCAAGCCCGTGACGCAGGAATTCGAGGGCTTCGGCGGCGGATTGCTGACGGATTTCAAATGGGTGCTGGAGCGCATCGAGGGCGGCGCCGGCATCTCCATCAATCCCGGTTGGGATCTGGGCTACGACATCGAGCCCCTGCGCGTGTTGCAGCTTAGCCGGAGCCTGCGTTCGGCCAACTAGTCCGAAGTTGTTCCCCCCAAAAAGAAACGACAGGAGAGGTCTCCTGCCATAAGCGCGGATAAGGGAGGTACGCCATGAGCCGCCGCAAGAGCACGATTTTCCGCCCCGATCTGGATGACATCCCCGCCCTGGGCATGGATGCCGCCAGCATCGCCGGCGACGTCAAACGCTATTTCAGCCACACCCTGGGGCGCCACCGCGACAGCAGCGGCCGCTACGCCTACGCCTCCCTGGTGATGGCCCTGCGGGACCGCCTGGTGGAACGCTGGCGAAATACCCGCATGGCCTACGACGAGGCCAATTCCAAGAAGGCGTTTTACCTTTCCCTGGAGTTTCTCATGGGCCGGGCGCTGGGCAACTCCCTCCTCAACCTGGGGCTGGAGGAACAAGCCACCGATGCCTTGCAGAACCTGGGAACCGCCCTGGAGGAAGTCAGCGAGAGCGAGCGGGACGCGGGGCTCGGCAATGGCGGCCTGGGCCGCTTGGCGGCTTGCTTCCTGGACAGCTGCGCCACCTTGCAGATTCCCGTGATGGGGTACGGCCTGCGCTACGAATACGGCATGTTCCGCCAGGAGATCGACAACGGCTTCCAGGTGGAAGCCCCCGACCACTGGCTGCGGGACGGCAACCCCTGGGAAATCGAGCGCCCCGAGTATTCCCAGCGGGTCAAGTTCGGCGGCCGCAGCGAGTTCTACCGGGACCAGGAGGGTGATCTTAAGGCACGCTGGGTGGACACCCTGGACGTGCTGGCCGTGCCCTACGACGTGCCGGTTCCCGGCTACCGCAACGGCACGGTGAATACCCTGCGCCTGTGGAAGGCGGCGGCCACCGACGAATTCGACCTGGACGAATTCAACCGGGGCGATTATGCCGATGCCGTGGCGATGAAGAACGCCGCCGAGCACATCACCATGGTGCTCTATCCCAACGACGCCAGCGAGAACGGCAAGGAACTGCGCCTCAAGCAGCAGTATTTCCTGGCTTCCGCCAGCCTCCAGGATGCCATTCGCCAGTGGCTGCGGCGCCACGAGGGGTGTGACGGCTTCGCCGACAAGAACTGCTTCCAGCTCAACGACACCCATCCCACCTGCGCCGTGGCCGAGCTGATGCGCCTGCTGCTCGACGAGCACGGCCTGGAGTGGGACGAGGCGTGGGAAATCACCAGCCGTTCCATGGCCTACACCAACCACACCCTGTTGCCCGAGGCGCTGGAGAAATGGCCGGTGCGCATGTTCCGCACCCTGCTGCCGCGCCTCCTGGACATCATCCTGGAAATCAACGCCCGCTTCCTGGAGCAGGTGTCCCTGCGCTGGCCGGGGGACACCGACCGCCTGCGGCGCATGTCCATCATCGAGGAAGGGGACGAAGCCCAGGTGCGCATGGCTTACCTGGCGGTGGTGGCCTCTTCCTCGGTGAACGGCGTGGCCGAACTCCACTCCCAGCTGCTGACCCAGCACCTGTTCAGGGATTTCCACGACCTGTGGCCGGAGAAATTCAACAACAAGACCAACGGCGTGACGCCGCGGCGTTGGCTGCAATGGAGCAATCCGGGCTTGGCCGCCCTGATCGACGAGGCCATCGGCGAAGGGTGGAAAAAGGATCTCGCCGAACTGCGCAAGCTCGAACCGTTGGCGGATGACGCGGCATTCCGCGCCCGCTGGCGCGAAGTGAAGCAGGACAACAAGCTGCGCTTGGCCGCCCTGGTGGAGGCCGATGCCCACGTCTGCTTCGATACGGATGCCCTGTTCGACGTCCAGGTGAAACGCATCCACGAATACAAACGCCAATTGCTCAACATTCTCCACGTCATCCACCTCTACGACCGCATCAAGCGTGGGGATGTCCGCAACTGGGTGCCCCGCTGCGTCCTCATCGGCGGCAAGGCGGCGCCGGGTTACGCCATGGCGAAGCAGATCATCAAGCTGGCCAACAACGTGGCCCATGTGGTGAACGGCGACCCGGACGTGGATGGACGGCTGAAGATGGCCTTCCTGCCTGATTACCGGGTGACGGCCATGGAGGTGATCTGCGCCGGGGCGGAACTGTCGGAACAGATTTCCACCGCCGGCAAGGAGGCTTCCGGCACCGGCAACATGAAATTCATGATGAACGGCGCCATCACCATCGGCACTCTGGACGGGGCCAACATCGAAATCCGCGAGGAGGCCGGCGCGGACAATTTCTTCCTCTTCGGCCTCTCGGCGGAGGAGGTGGAGAAGCGCCGTGCCGGCTACGATCCCCGGGCCGTCATCGCCGGGGACCCGGAGTTGGCCAGGGTCATGGATCTGCTGGCTGCCGGCCACTTCAACCGCTTCGAGCCGGGGCTGTTCGACGACGTGATTCGCGCCCTCACCGACCATGGCGACTACTGGATGGTGCTGGCGGATTTCCGCGGTTATGTCGAGGCCCAGCAACGGGCGGCGGAGGCCTACCGGGACCCCGAGCGCTGGACGCGGATGAGTATCCTGAACACCGCCGCCAGCGGCAAGTTTTCCAGCGACCGCACCATCGCGGAGTACAACCGGGAAATCTGGAAGCTGCCCGTGGTCCCTCCCAAGCCGTCCAAGTAGGGAAAAGGTCCGCTCGGGGGCTTATGCGACCGGCATTTTTCGGCTATGCTGGCCGAAAATATAAGGGACTTTCCCGACTAGCCAATCCTTGAAGGAAGGGCGAAAATCCCCGACCATGACCGAGAGCGTTGATCTTCAGGCAGAAAACCGCGACCTGCGCCTGCAGCTGCAAGCGTTGATTTCCAATGCACGGCAGAACGAGCAAATCCTCCGCCGGCAGCAGGAGCTGGAGCTGCGCATCATCGGTGTCGGCGGTCTGAAGGAGCTGGTCCAGGAAGTCCTGGTGAGCTACCGCCGCAGCACCGAACTGGATGCGGTGACCCTGTCCCTGGTGGACCCGGAATACGAGGTTCACCGCATGTTGCAGGGGGTGGAGATCAACCCCGCCGAGTTGCCCGATTTGGTGTTTTTCGAGGATAACTGCGATCTGGCCCAGCTTTTCGGCACCCAGATTGCCGCCCA
>JAJZVC010000061.1 GCA_021845865.1 Pseudomonadota bacterium
GGATGACAAGGGAAAAGGGCACTACTCGGACCAGCCGCCGGCCACGGCCAAAACCCCCAAGACCCTGAACATCAAGAACCAGCCCGGCGCCTCGGCCCCGGCGCAGAAAAGCCTGGCTGACCAGGAGCTGGAATTCCGCAAACGGCAGATGGAAGCGGAAGACGCCGCCAAGAAGGCGGCCGAGGACAAGAAACAAGCCGAAACCGCCCAGCAAAACTGCGCTTCCGCCCGCGCCAACCTGAAAATGCTCCAGGATGGCGTGCGCATGACCAAGTACAACGAAAAGGGGGAACGGGTGTTCCTCGACGACGCCGACCGCGCCAAGGCCATCGCCGAGGCGCAACGCGCCGTCAGCGACTGGTGCAAATAGTCCGTGTCGTCTCGCAAGCACCGCCATGCAGTACGGCAAGCCGCGGCGTTCCTAGCCGGCGCCCTTGCCTCCGCGCCCGCCCTGCCCTTCGGCCTGGGCAACCTGGAGGTCCATTCCGCCCTCGGCACCCCGTTTTCAGCCACCATTGCCGTCGACCTCCAGCAAGGAGAACAGCTCCCCGCCGAATGTATCGGCACCGACCCGTCACACCGCTCCGACAGCGGCGTTCCATTCCTGGGCGGCGTTCGCCTGGCGCTGGAAAAGGGCGGCCAGAAAATCCGGGTCACCACTTCGCAGGCGGTCAGCGAACCCGCGGTTCGCTTCTGGGTAAAAATCGACTGCGCCGCCCTCGGCCACATCAGCCGCGAATACGTCGCGCTCCTCGACCTTCCCTCGTCGCCCAGCGCCCAGCCCGCCCTGCCCGTGGCGGCGGAAAAACCCGTGGCAACCCCGGCCAAGGCGCCGCCGGCAAGCGGCAAAGCCGCCGTGGACACGTGGACGGTCAAAGCGGGGGACACCCTGTCCGGCATCGCCCACGATATCCACCCCTGGAACACCGCGCTGCAGAAAAAGCTGGCCAAGGCCATCGTCGAGGCCAACCCGGACAAATTCGATCCCCAGCACCCCAACGGCCTGAAAGCCGGAACGGTTCTCAAGATTCCCCAACTGGCTGGCGCCCCCGCGGTCCCGCCGCAGCCGCGCCCCGCCGCGTCACCGAGGGCGGGCACGGCAAAAACCGCGGCAGCCCCCGGCGCCAAAACCGGCAAGCCCCTGGCCGCCGCTTCAGCGGAAAAACCCGCGGAGGACTTCCGGCTCAAGCTTGCCGTGCCGGAAACCAAACCCTTGGCAAAGGAAACCCCGGCAGCCGATGCCACCGCGACAGCCGCCACGGTCGCCGCCTCTGACGATCAGGCCGCACGCCTGCTCGCTCTTTCCAACCAGGTGGGCCAATTGGAGTCCTACCTGGCGGACACCCGCAAGCAACTGGCGCAAATGGAGCGGGAACTGAAACAGGCCCGCATGCAGCCGCCTCCGCCGCCCCCGGACAACAGCGGCTGGGTCGCCGCCGTCATCGCGGCTCTGTTTGGCGGAGGCCTGGCCACCTATCTGCTCCTGCGCCACGGCCAAACCCTGCGGGAAGCCCTGGCAAACCGCTTCCGGAAAAACCACGCTCCCCGCGCCGAGGAACCCCCTCCCTACCAGGCCCAGCCCCGGCTGATGCCGAAGCAGGAAGCGGACTTGGCAGGCGACATGGATGCCGGCCGCAATGCCATCACGGTGTCTTTCTCCGATTCCCTGCCGGACGACACGAACCAGTACCTGTCCCGCGACATGAGCGACCAAACCCTGGCCGCCATGGAAAAGCATGTCGTTTCCGCCCAGCACGACGCCGCCCCCTGGCTGACCCTGCTCGGGATTTACGCCGACCGCGCGATGGCGGGACGGTTCGACAGCCTGGCGCGGCAGTTCAAGCAAGCCTTCGACATGCCGGAACAATGGCGGCAGGTCTGCGAACTGGGGAAAAAGCTGGACCCCGCCAATCCGCTCTATGCCGGATCGGACGGGAAGGAGGCGGAAGACCTGGATTTTGACAGCCTGGTGGCCCCGCTACAGGAAGAAGAGGAAAAGACGGCGGCATCCGCGCCTGCGGACCTCGACCAAACCCTGATCCTGCGAGCCCCCTTGGACCTGGAAATCTCCTTGCCCACGGAAGAAACCGCCGAGGCCGTGGAACACCTGGATATCGAACTGACGGAAGTCCCCGGGGCCGATGAAGAAGCCCTGCCGCCCCTGGACCTTCCCTTGGAAGAGGCACTGCCCGCGGAGAATCCAGCCGGCGCCGAACCCCATGAGGACGAGGACGGCGTCAACCTGCTGGACATCCCCCTCGAATTCACCTTGCCGGCGGAAGACAGCGCCGCGGACGAAGCGGCGGCGCTTGAAAAAGACGAAGGGGAGCCGCTCGAAATGATCGAACTCCCCCCGCTGGAGATGGATTTTCCGCCGACGAAAAAACCCTCCGCCGGCGAGAAGGCCTAGGCCTCGGCGGTTTCCTTTTCCGCCGCGTTCTTCTTGCGGACTTCCTTGGGATTGGCAATCAGGGGGCGGTAGATTTCCACCCGGTCCATATCCCGCAGCACCGCATCGGGCTTCGCCGCCTTGCCATAGATGCCCATCTTGTTCTTGGCGGGGTCGATTTCCGGAAAACGCTGCACCATCCCGGACTGCTCCACCGCCTGAATGAGAGTCGTGCCCTCCGGCACCTTCAGCTGCAACACCGTCTGCTGCTTAGGCAGGGCATAGGCCACTTCAACCGTAATCATATTTTCGCTCATCATCTCACCCATAAAGTTTTTCCGCCCGCTTCACGAACGCCTCCACGAAACTGTTGGCGATATAGCTGAACACCGGGCCGATCACCTTCTCCAGCATTTTGCTGGAAAACTCGTACTGCAATCGGAATTCCACCTTGCAGGCGTCTTCCGCCAACTCCACGAAGCGCCAGCTTCCCGAAAGGTGGCTGAAAGGCCCCTCCTGCAAGGACATTTCGATAAGACGGGGAACCTGGCGGCTGTTCTCGGTGGTGAAGCTCTGCTTCAAATGATGGTAGTTGATATGGACCGTCGCCACCACCGATTGTTCATCCCGCCACTTCACGTCCGTGCCGCCGCACCAGGGCAGAAACGAGGCATAACGCTCCACCTCGTCCACCAGGGCGAACATCTGCGCCGCCGAGTACCCCACCAAAACCGACTTCTCTACCAGCGCCATCGGGCCACTCAAAAAAGCTGGTAAAATACACGATTTGCAACCTCCTTGAAACACCCGCCGCCGCCAGAGCGCCGGTCCAAGCTTGTGTTGCGTAGCCGTCATCCATATAGCGCGTTCCCGACAATTCCATGTCCATTGCCGTCAATAAAAAAGCCTTTCACGACTACTTCATCGAAGAGAAGTACGAAGCCGGCATGGCCCTGGAGGGCTGGGAGGTCAAAGCCATCCGCGCCGGCCGCGTCCAGATCAAGGAAGCCTACGTGGTCATCCGGAAGCAGGAACTGTTCCTGATCGGCTGCCACATCAGCCCCCTGCCGGAGGCCTCCACCCACATCCACCCGGATCCCGTGCGCACCCGCAAGCTGCTGCTGCACATGGGGGAAATCAACCGCCTCATCGGCAAGGTGGAACGGGCCGGCTACGCCCTGATCCCCCTCGACCTCCACTATTCCAAGGGCCGCATCAAGCTGGAAATCGGCCTCGCCAAAGGCAAGAAGCAGCATGATAAGCGCGAAGCCGAAAAGGACAGGGAGTGGAAACGGGAAAAAGAACAGCTCCTGAAAGCCGCAAAACGAAGCTAGGCGGCTTCGCGCTTACGGCGAAGGCCAACTTGCTCGGCAAGTTAAGTCCCGCGGGGGCGGCGGCCACAAGAGGACAGCCGAAAAAGAACCCCGCCGTGGCGCCGGAGCAACCGCGCAACCACAGCAAGCCCCCCCCTGTCATTCGCCGTCCCTTTACCCCCCGCCATCCAGCCCCATCTTTTCTCTTCCCACCCCGTCCCGGCACGCCTAGAGCCTGTCAAAAACCCGCGCCAATCAAGGCAAACGCCTGAGAAATCCTTTGCTTATCAACGCAAAAAATTACTTATGAGAAAAATAAAATAAATGGATATGCCCCTGCCAAACAACCGTGCTATTCTGCCCCGCAGCTAAGAAAAACAACATTTCGCACACGGCTAGAACAATAACAACGCACCACACATTTTAAGGAGAGAAATGTGTCAAAACTTGTAAAACCCCACGGTGGCGGCGAACTCAAACCCCTGCTGCTGACCGGCGACGCACTGGCTGCCGAAAAGAAACACGCTGAAAGCCTCCCCAAGGTCAAAATGAGCTCCCGGGAAACCGGCGACGTCATCATGATGGGCATCGGCGGCTTCACCCCCCTCACTGGCTTCATGACCCGCGCCGACTGGGAAGGCGTGTGCGACGGCATGAAGATGGCCAACGGCCTGTTCTGGCCCATCCCCATTACTCTCTCCACCGACCAGGTCACCGCCGACGGCATCAAGACCGGCGACGAGGTTGCCCTGGTGGACGGCGAAACCGGCGAGATCATGGCCACCATGAAGGTGTCCGAGAAGTACGCCATCGACAAGGCCCACGAGTGCATGCAGGTGTACAAGACCACCGACCTGGATCACCCCGGCGTCAAGATGGTGATGGCCCAGGGCGACGTCAACCTGGCCGGCCCGGTGAAGGTGCTCTCCACCGGTAACTTCAAGGAAGTCTACGGCGACCAGTTCATGACTCCCGCCGAGACCCGCGCCAAGTTCGAGCAGCTTGGCTGGTCCAAGATCGCCGCCTTCCAGACCCGCAACCCCATGCACCGTTCCCACGAGTACCTGGCCAAGATCGCCATCGAGACCATGGACGGCGTGCTGGTGCACTCTCTGCTTGGCGCCCTGAAGCCCGGCGACATCCCCGCCGAAGTGCGCTCCGAAGCCATCGAGGTTCTGGTCAAGAACTACTTCGCCCCCAACACCGTGATCCAGGCCGGCTACCCCCTGGACATGCGTTACGCCGGTCCCCGCGAGGCCCTGTTGCACGCCCTGTTCCGCCAGAACTACGGCTGCTCGCATCTCATCGTCGGCCGCGACCACGCCGGCGTGGGCGACTACTACGGCCCCTTCGACGCCCAGAAGATCTTCGACGAGATTCCCGCCGACGCGCTGGAAACCAAGAACATGAACATCGACTGGACCTTCTGGTGCAACAAGTGCGGCGGCATGGCTTCCCAGCGTACCTGCCCCCACACCAAGGATGACCGCATCCTGCTGTCCGGCACCAAGGTGCGCGCCATGCTCTCCGAGGGCCAGGACCTGCCGGTGGAGTTCAGCCGCCCGGAAGTGGCGAAGGTGCTGCAAAAGTATTACGCCGGCCTCAGCGCCGAGCAAAACGTCAAGGTGGAATTGAAAGGCCATTCCGCCGCCTAGATAAAAAGGGAAAAGCCGGCTGCGAAAGTAGCCGGCTTTGTTTTAAATCGTGGTAGAAACTGAAGGAGTGAAATAATGCCAACCTACGTACGCACCGATAAATGCGACGGCTGCAAGGGCGGTGACAAGACCGCTTGCATGTACATCTGCCCCCACGACCTGATGAAGCTGGACAAGGACGGTTCCGAAACCGGCCACGCCATGCGCGCCTTCAACCAGGAACCGGAGCAGTGCTGGGAGTGCTATTCCTGCGTGAAGATTTGCCCGCAGCAAGCCATCGAAGCCCGTCACTACGCCGACATCGTGCCCTTGGGCGGTCAGGTGCAGCCCCTGCGCGGTGCTGATTCCATCATGTGGACCATCAAGTTCCGCAACGGCACCCTGAAGCGCTTCAAGTTCCCGATCCGCACCACTCCCGAGGGTTCCATCGACCCCTACGGCGGCAAGCCGACCGCGAGCATGGCCAACATCGCCAAGACTGGCTTCTTCGTCCAGTGCAACGGCTACCGCGCCGGCAACCCCGCCGAACTGATCCGCAAGTAAGATCAGCCGAGCGACCGATTAACGAACTTAATAGGGTAAATCACAATGTCTGGTACCTTTGGAAATCCTGAAGTCATCCAAGAAGAAGTCGACATTCTTCTGATCGGCGGCGGCATGGCCTGCTGCGGCGCCGCTTACGAAATCCAGCGCTGGGCCGACGCCGCCAAGGCCGAGCACGGCGTTGACCTCAAAATCAAGCTGGTCGACAAGGCCGCCATGGACCGTTCCGGCGCCGTGGCCCAGGGTCTGTCCGCCATCAACACCTACATCGGCTCCGAGCAGGATCCCGCCGACTACGCCCGCATGGTCTCCAACGACCTGATGGGCATCACCCGCGACGACCTGGCCTACGACCTGGGCCGCCACGTGGACGAGTCCGTGCACCTGTTCGAGGAATGGGGCCTGCCCATTTGGAAAACCGACGAAAACGGCGAGCGTCACGACGGCGCCCAAGGCATGACCCCCCTGAAGGACGGCGGCAAGCCCGTGCGTTCCGGCAAGTGGCAGATCATGATCAACGGCGAATCCTACAAGTGGATCGTTGCCGAAGCCGCCAAGAAGGTGCTCGGTTCCGACCGCATCCAGGAGCGCGTGTTCATCGTCAAGCTGGTGAATGACAAGAACGACAAGAACCGCATCGCCGGCGCCGTCGGCTTCTCCACCCGCGAGCACAAGGTGTTCGTGTACAAGGCCAAGGCCATCCTGCTGGCCGCCGGTGGCTGCGTGAACCTGTTCCGTCCCCGCTCCGTGGGTGAAGGCCAGGGTCGTGCCTGGTACCCCGTGTGGAACGCCGGTTCCACCTACACCATGGCCGCCGAGGCCGGCGCCGAGCTGACCATGATGGAAAACCGCTTCGTGCCCGCCCGCTTCAAGGACGGCTACGGCCCCGTGGGCGCCTGGTTCCTGCTGTTCAAGGCCCAGGCCACCAACGCCAACGGCGAAGTGTACATGCAGAAGAACAAGGAAATGCTGAACGACTACCCGCCCTATGGCCAGGCTGCCGTTCCTGCTTCCTGTCTGCGTAACCACCTGATGCTGAAGGAAATGAAGGAAGGCCGCGGCCCCATTTACATGGACACCGTGACCGCCCTCGGCAAGCTGAAGGAAACCCTGACCCCCCGCGAAGTGAAGCACCTGGAAGCGGAAGCCTGGGAAGACTTCCTCGACATGTGCGTCGGCCAGTGCGGTATCTGGGTGGGCGAGAACATCGAGCCGGAGAAGAAGAACTCCGAACTGATGCCCACCGAGCCCTACCTCCTGGGTTCCCACTCCGGTTGCTGCGGTATCTGGACCTCCGGTCCCGATGACGTCGGCGCTCCCACCGACGAAGCCGCTGCTGGCGTCCCCGCTCACCTGCCCAAGGGCTGGAACTGGGGCTACCGTGGCATGACCACCGTCAGCGGCCTGTTCACCGCTGGTGACGGCGTTGGCGCCTCCGGCCACAAGTTCTCCTCCGGTTCCCACGCCGAAGGCCGCATGGCTGCCAAGTCCATGGTGAAGTACTGCGTGGACAACAAGGACCTGAAGGTGGAACTCGACACCCCCGCCGAACAGCTGGTGGAAGAGATCTACAAGCCCGTGCGCAACTTCCTGGAACACAAGGACTACACCACCGCCATCGACGTGAACCCCAACTACATCACGCCGAAGATGCTGCAGTTCCGTCTCCAGAAGATCATGGACGAGTACGTTGCCGGTGTTGCCACCTACTACACCACCAACGACAAGATGCTCGCCGTGGCCGAAGAGAAGCTGGGCATGCTCAAGGAAGACGCCGAGAAGATGCGCGCCAAGGACCTGCACGAGCTGCTGCGCGCCTGGGAAAACTACCACCGCATCCTGACCGCCGAAGCCCACATGAAGCACATCCAGTTCCGCGAAGAGAGCCGCTACCCCGGCTTCTACTACCGGATGGACAAGAACTTCGTGGACGAGCAGAACTGGAAGTGCTTCGTCAACTCCATCTACGACAAGACCTCCAAGAAGTGGACCTGCTTCAAGCGCGCCCACGTGGATCTGGTGGACAAGTCCAAGCTGTTCAAGCCGGCCGCTCACTAAGCTGCGCAAGCAGTTCAGTAGCACGAAAACCGGGCGCCGTGGCGCCCGGTTTTTTTTGGCCGCCACGGGGCGGCGTAAAAGAGTAGAATTATCGGCTCTTCCCCATTGCGGAAAGCCATTCAAGAGGTAGCAAGACCATGCCAGACGCACTTATCGACATCAACGACTCCCCTTTCCAGCGCATGCCGGTGGAACCCGTCCTGCTCGAAGGCAACGCCACCTTCCCGTTCCAGTGCCGCAAGGGCATCTCCTGCTGGAACGCCTGCTGCAGCAACATCGATATCTCCCTCACCCCCTACGACATCCTGCGCCTGAAAAAGCGCCTGGGGATGAGTTCCGGCGATTTTCTCAACGCCTACACCTTGCCCTACGAAATGGACAAGGACAGCATTGCCGGGGTGAAATTCAAGCCCGTCGAGGGCGGCACCGCCTGCCAGTTCATGACCCCGGAAGGCTGCTCGGTCTACGAGGACCGCCCCACCGCCTGCCGCTACTATCCCATCGCCCTGCTGTCCATGCGCAAGCAGGACGAATACACCGACACCGCCGCCTACGCCATGGTGAAGGAGGCCCACTGCAAGGGCCACGACGAGCCCCGCCCCATTACCATCGAGGACTACCGCAAGGAGCAGGGCGTGGACGTGTACGACGAACTGGGCCGCGGCTGGCGCCAGCTGGTGCTGAAGAAGAAATCCTCCGGCCCCACCGTCGGCACGCCTTCCAAGCGCAGCCTGCAGCTGTTCTTCATGGCCTGCTACGACCAGGACCGCTTCCGCGAATTCGTCTCCAGCGACGCCTTCCACGACGTCTACGAGCTGACGGCGGAAGAGAAGCTGACCATCGCCAACGACGACATCGAGCTGATGCAGTTCGCCTTCCGCTTCCTGCGCCAGGTGATGTTCAACGAGACCACCATCCCTCTCCGCGCCGACGCCATGGAAAAACGCCTGGCGCGCAAGCAGGAGCGGGAGGCCAAGATGGAGGAGATCGTGAAAAAGCTCGGCCCCCTGGACGACATCGTCAAGCCGGCGGAACCGGAAGACAAGTACCGCTGCGCCGACTGAGGAGCGGGCCGGATCGTGGACAGCCAGGCGTTCGCCCCGGAAGAGCATTACATCACGGTGGAGCCCTACTACGAGCCCACCGGCGATGAAATCGCCATCTTCGAGGCGGCCTACCGCAACCGCCTGCCGGTGCTGCTGAAGGGCCCCACCGGCTGCGGCAAGACCCGCTTCATGGAGCACATGGCCTGGCGCCTGCGGCGACCCCTGATCACGGTCTCCTGCCACGACGACCTCACCGCCTCCGACCTGGTGGGCCGCTTCCTGGTCAAGGGGGGCGAAACCACCTGGGTGGACGGTCCCTTGACCCGCGCCGTGCGTGCCGGCGCCATCTGCTACCTGGACGAGATCGTCGAGGCGCGCAAGGACACCCTGGTGGTCATCCATCCCCTGGCCGACGACCGGCGGGAACTGCCCATGGAAAAACTCGGCACCCTGCTGCGGGCCGGCGACGGCTTCTGCCTCGCCGTCTCCTACAACCCCGGCTACCAGAGCGTCCTCAAGGACCTCAAGCAGTCCACCCGGCAGCGCTTTGTCGCCCTGGAGTTCGATTACCCGGCCCAGGACCTGGAGCGCAAGATCGTCGCCAACGAAGCCAAGGTGGACGCCGACCTGGCGGACAAGCTGGTGCGCTTCGCCCATATGACCCGCAACCTCAAGGGCAGCGGCCTGGAGGAAGGGGCCAGCACCCGCCTCCTGGTCCATGCCGG
>JAJZVC010000062.1 GCA_021845865.1 Pseudomonadota bacterium
CGGCAAGGCCCCGGGGAAGGGGCGCATCATCGGCGGCGTGGTGCAGGCCCGCAAGGAAGTGCAGGCCGGCGTCATCGGTTCGCCGGCCAACGTCAAGACGCGCATCGCCGTGGGCGTGGACCCCATGCTCAACGACCGCCGCCGCCATTTGCTGCATGAAATCGAGCGCCACGAAAAAGGGCTGGAGGATATCGACAAGCTCCTCCGCTTTTCGGCGCAGAACCCAGGAAAAATGAAGCCGGAAACCCTGGAGAAGGTGCAGCGCACCCGGGAATCCCTGGAACACGATGTCGGCGTTTTGCGCCAGGAAATGGAGGAGGTCGTCGCCCAGCTCGGCCTGACCGAGGACGCGCGGGTGGTGGTGACCAAGGCCCTCTTCAGCAACGTGACCGTGAGCTTCGGCGAGAAATATTACCAGTCCAGCGACGAGCTGGGCCCCGGCGTCTTCCTGTTGCGGGAAGGCGAGATCGTCTTCGAGTAACCCCCTCTCTTTACTTGGTTTTTCTCTTCCTTTTTTTGGGGGGGAGGATGCCATTGGGTTATGCCCCTACTCTTCTATCAGATATAATCCGCCTCATTTATAAAAGATATTCCGCATCGGCGGAATGCCGTTTTTGGAGAAAAGAGGCATGGAAGCGCTGCGCGCGTTGTATGAACAGGTGGAAAAGACGTTCTGGAACACCTTGACCAAGAAGCTGTCGAGCTTCTTTTTCGTTTTTGCCGTGGAGACCCTGTACGTGGTTCTGGTCTACCGGGAACACGCCATCGTCCGGGATATCCTGTCTTCCGCCAAGGTGGGCGCGGAAGCTGCCGAGGCCGTGACGCAGGCCCTGGACGCCACCTTTGCCCTGATGGTGGGCCTCTTGGTTTTTTCCCTGATGTTCGTGTCCTTCATGGTGTGGTACCTGTCGCACCTGATCGTGCGGCCGGTGCGCCTGATTTCGGCTTTTTTCCGCGACGTCGCCAAGGGGGAGGGGGACTTGTCCCGGGACCTGCCCCTCATCACCCATGACGAACTGCGGGAGTTGTCCGACAGCTATAACCATTTCCTTGGCAAGCTGCGGGAAATCATCGACAACGTGCGCCATATGAGCGTCAACATCGCCGTGGAATCGGTGAAGATGGAACGGAATATCCGCGAGGTGGCGAAGCAGACCGAGCAGCAGGACATCCAGGCCAAGACCGTGTTCGACGCCAGCAATGAAGCCACCCAGGCGATCGAGGACGTGTCGGGCAATACCCAGCGCATTTCCGCCTCCACCGCCGAGAACCTGCAGAAGGCCCAGTCCTCCCTGGCGGAGCTGAACGAGGTGGCGCAAAAGATCACCGGCATGAGCGAGAAAATGGGCAATTTCGGCGTCACCGTGGAAGGCCTGAGCCGCAGTTCCGAGAGCATCCGCGAGATCGTGATGCTGATCGAGACCATTTCCGACCAGACCAATCTCCTGGCGCTCAACGCCGCGATCGAGGCGGCCCGGGCCGGGGAGTCGGGCCGCGGCTTCGCCGTGGTGGCGGACGAGGTGCGCCGCCTGGCGGAGCGGGTGAAGGCCGCCACCGAGGAAATATCCGGCAACATCAACAACATGATCGTCCTGGTGAAGAACACCACCCAGGAAACCGAGGAAATCCGCGCCGCCGCCCTGGAAACCAAGGAGGTGGTGACCCGCTCTTCCAGTCATTTCCGCGCCATGGTGGCGGATTTCGAGCATTCCGGCGACCAGCTGATGGAGATCGCCGCTTCCATGGAGGAGCTTTCCGCCACCAATGCCCAGACCCACGACAGCGTGGCCCGCATTCACGAGCTGTCGGCGGACATCGGCCGCCGGGTGGGGCAATCCCAGGCGTCGTCCCGGGATCTCAGCCGGGCGACGGAAAGCGTCCAGGAAATGGTGTCCCGCTTCAAGATCGGCAAGGGCGGCTTCGACGAGAACATTGCCAAGGTACGGGAATACCGGGACCGGATTCAGGCCAGAATCGAAGCGCTGGCGGCCAGCGGCCTGAATGTTTTCGACCGCAACTACCGGCCCGTTGCCAACACCTTCCCACAGAAATACAAGACCGCCTACGACGACCGCTTCGCCGCCGAAATCCAGCGCTATTACGACCAATTGGTGGAGGAGGCCAAGGGCGGAGTCTTCGCCCTGTGCGTGGACGTCAACGGCTACGGCCCGACCCACAACAGCAAGTATTCCCGTCCCCTCAGCGGCGACCGGGAAAAGGATATCGTCAACAGCCGCGACAAGCGCATTTTCGACGATCCCACTGGCAGCCGGGCAGCGAAGAACACCGCCCCCTTCCTGCTCCAGACCTACATGCGGGATACCGGCGAAATCCTCAACGACCTGTCCATGCCCATCCTCGTCAATGGCCAGCACTGGGGCTGTCTGCGGTTGGGCTTCGACCCCGCGGCGCTGCTGAGCTGAGGGTGATTCGGCGGCAGGTCAGCCCTTGTTCCGCTGATCCAGCCAGACGCCCAGCCCTTGGGCGTTGAGCTCGATGTCCGGGGTCAGGATGTCGAGGATGACTTCCCGCCCGGCGTGGCAGCCGGCGGCGGCGAGGTGGCCGGCGAACAGTTCGGCCAGGGCCTTCTTGAGCCGAGCGTGCCGCTCTTCCCCTGTCCCTCCCGCTGTCTCCGCGATGCGGACATGGGCGTCCAGCAGGGCGTGGAGGTCGGCGGCGTGGCGCTCCAGCTGGGTTATCCGGCTGAAGTGGGTCAGGTAAATCCGTCCCGGCCCCAGTGCCATCAGCCGGTCGATGGTGGCGTGGGCCGCTGCCGGCTCGAACTGCACCGGGGTGGTGGCGGGAATGACGAATTCCTTGCCGCCGCTGTCCAGTTCCCGGTAGGAAATGCCGAAGCTGTCGCCGCTGAAGACGCTGCGGCTGGCCTGGTCCCAGACGCAGAAATGGTGGCGGGCGTGGCCCGGCGTGTCGAGAAAGCGCAATTCGCGGCCATTGAGGTCGAGGGTGAAATCATCCGGGGCCTCGACGATGCGTTCGGCGGGGATGGGCAGGATTTCCCCGTACACCTGGCGGGTTTTCTCCTCGCCGTAGACGGCGACGGTGCCGGCGATCAGCTTGCCCGGGTCGGCCATGTGGCGCGCCCCCCTCGGGTGAACGACCAGGCGGGCGTTGGGAAAGCGGTGCATGGCCATGCCGGCGCCGCCCGCGTGGTCAAGGTGAACGTGGGTAACGATGACGTAATCCACGTTCTCCGGCGCCAGGTTCTTGGTTTCCAGGGCTTCCAGCAGATAGGGCAGGGAGTGGTTGGTGCCGGTGTCGATCACCGCCACCCGCCCGTCCTGTTCCACCAGGTGGATGGCGGAGTGGCCGGGGTGGCCGTGGTAGAAGGCGTCGACGGCGGCGATACCATGGTCGAACTGGCGCAGGATCAGATGGTCCATGAATATCCTTGTTTTTTGGTATGTCTTTGTGGGGTATCATATATAAAATATATGAAAGCGACCTGAACCGAAACCGTGCCATGACCGTCATCAAGCAACAGGACCTCATCGACAGCGTGGCCGACGCGCTGCAGTTCATCTCCTACTACCATCCCCTGGACTACATCCGCGCCCTGGGCGAAGCCTACCGGCGCGAGGAATCCCCCGCCGCCAAGGACGCCATCGCCCAGATTCTCGCCAATTCCCGCATGAGCGCCCAGGGCCACCGCCCCATCTGCCAGGACACCGGTATCGTGGTGGCCTTCGTCAAGGTGGGAATGGAGGTGCGCTGGGAGGCGGCCATGGGGGTGGCGGAAATGATCAACGAGGGGGTGCGCCGCGCCTACCTTAACCCGGACAACATCCTCCGCGCCTCGGTGGTGGCCGATCCCGCCGGCGCCCGCCGCAACACCCGCGACAACACCCCGGCGGTGATCCATTACGAAATCGTCCCCGGCGACAAGGTGGAGGTGACCCTGGCGGCCAAGGGGGGCGGTTCGGAAAACAAGTCCAAGTTCGTCATGCTGACCCCCACGGACAGCATCGTCGACTGGGTGCTGAATACCGTGCCCCAGATGGGGGCCGGCTGGTGTCCCCCGGGGATGCTGGGGATCGGCATCGGCGGCACGGCGGAGAAGGCCATGCTGCTGGCCAAGGAGGCCCTGATGGAGCCCATCGACATCCACGAACTGAAGGCCCGGGGGCCGGCGAACCGCCTCGAGGAGCTGCGCCTGGAGCTGTACGACAAGGTCAACGCCCTCGGCATCGGCGCCCAGGGCCTGGGGGGGCTGACCACGGTGCTGGACGTGAAAATCCGCGATTACCCCACCCACGCCGCCTCCCTGCCGGTGGCGATGATTCCCAATTGCGCCGCCACCCGCCACATCCATTTCATCCTCGACGGCTCCGGCCCGGCGGTGCTGGCGCCCCCCAGCCTCGACGACTGGCCCGCCATCGACTGGCAGCCGGCGCCCGGCGCCCGGCGGGTGAATCTGGATGGCGTGACCAAGGAAGGCATTGCGTCCTGGAAACCGGGGGAGACCCTCCTCCTGTCGGGCAAGCTGCTCACCGGCCGGGACGCGGCCCACAAGCGCATTGCCGACCTCCTCGCCCGGGGCGAATCCCTGCCGGTGGATTTCAGCGGCCGCTTCATCTATTACGTGGGTCCCGTGGACCCGGTGCGGGACGAAGTGGTGGGACCGGCGGGGCCCACCACCGCCACCCGCATGGACAAATTCACCGACCAGATGCTGGAGAAGACCGGCCTCATCGGCATGATCGGCAAGGCGGAACGCGGACCGGCGGTCATCGACAGCATCCGGCGCCACCGGGCCGTCTACCTGATGGCCGTGGGCGGGGCCGCCTACCTCGTGGCCAAGGCGATCAAGGCCTCCCGCGTGGCGGCGTTCGAAGACCTGGGGATGGAAGCCATCTACGAATTCGAGGTCAAGGACATGCCGGTGACCGTCGCGGTGGATGCCAAGGGCGAATCGGTGCACCAGACGGGGCCCCGGGAGTGGCGGATACGCATCGGCAAGTCGTCGTAACCGCTTTTCGCTTAGCGAGAAATCTGCCTATAGTTAAAGCTGTTGAGCGTTTCTACTAGGCGGATCGTGAAATTCAACCTGAGTCTGAAAGCCAAGCTGACGGCCATTGCCGTCCTTCTGTTCGTCGCGGCAATCTGGGCCGTGGCCTACTACACGGCGGGGGTGATGCGGCAGGACATGGAGCGGCTCCTGTCCGAGCAGCAGTCTTCCACCGTGCGCTACATGGCCCGCCAAGTGGACCGGGACATCGCCGACCGCCTGCAGGCCCTGGGCTTGATCGGGCGCCAGATTACCCCCGAGATGCTGCGCGACCCCATGCGCCTGCAGCGTTTCCTCGAAAGCAAGCCCTTGCTGGACACGCTCTTCGCCGGCGGCACCATCGTTTTTTCGAAAGAGGGCATCGCCCTGGCCGATCAGCCGGCGCTGCCGGGGCGGAAGGGGACGGATTACAGCTTCCGCGATTACATCAAGGCGGTGAAGGCCACGCGCAGGCCCTACGTGGGCAAGCCGGTGATCGGCAAGCATTGGAAACGGCCCATCATGAACTTGTCGGTTCCCTTGCTGGGGGCCGAGGGCGAGCTGATCGGCGTGATCCACGGGGTGAGCTTCCTCGACGAGCTGGGCTTCATGGGGGAAATCGCCAAATCCCGCTACGGCCAGGAGGGACGATACAGCGTCATTTCTCCCCGGGACGGCGTGTTCGTGATTTCCAGCGACGAAAAGCTGGTGCTGCAGCCCTTGCCTCCGCCGGGTAAGGACGAACTTCTCGACCGCTTCCGCCAAGGCGGGGAGGACAGCGGCATTGCCCGGGGAACGATGGGCGAGGAGGAACTGGTGTCGGCGGCGAAAGTGCCTTCTACCGGCTGGCTGGTGGTGGCCGAACTGCCGGCGCGGGAGGCGTTCCAGCCGGTGCAGCATGCGGCGCGAAGAATTTACCTCGCGGCCCTTGCCGCGTCCCTCCTGGTGATGGGGGTGATGTGGCTGGCCATGCGGTATTTCCTTTCTCCTCTCGGCGTGGCGGCGGAGAATCTGCGGCGGATGACGGCCGGGGAGGTGGAGTTGCGGCCGGTGGAGGTGAAACGGGCCGATGAGATCGGCGCCCTGCTGGCCAGCTTCAACCAACTCCAGGCCAGGGTATCGGACTTGCTCGAATTCAACCAGAAGATAGTGGGGGCGACTGCCGTGGGGATCGCCGTCTTCGATTCCCAGGGGCGGTGCGTCATGGTCAACGACGCCCTGATCAACATCATCGGCGGCACGCGGGAAGCCATTCTGCAGCGGGGATTCCGCCAGCTCGAGTCGTGGAAGGAGTCGGGGCTGCTGGCGGCGGCGGAGGAGGTCCTTGCCTCGGGCCAGGACAGGCAAATGGATGTGCACCTCACGACCACCTACGGCAGGGATGTGTGGCTGGCCTGTTATCTGAGCCGCTTCCACCGCCTGGAGGAGCCCCATCTCCTCCAGGTGGCGCTGGATATCTCCGAGCGCAAGCGAGTGGAGGACGCCCTGCTGAAAGTGAACGAATCCCTCGAAAAGCGGGTGGACGAGACGGTGAAGAAAAATCTGGAGCAGGAGCGGATGCTGGCCCTTCAGTCCCGCCATGCCGCCATGGGAGAGATGATCGGCAACATCGCCCATCAATGGCGCCAGCCGCTTAATTCCCTCAACATGGTAATGGCGAACATCAAGGATGATTTCGAATACCAGGAGCTGACGCCGGAGGCCATGCAGCATTACGTCGACCAGGGAAAGCGCCTCACCCGCCGCATGTCCGATACCATCGACGATTTCCGCAATTTTTTCCGCCCGGCGAAGGAAAAGAGCGCCTTCAGCCTGAAACATGCCGTGGACGACACCTTGTCGCTGCTGGGGGCGGCCCTGCGCAGCCACGAAATCACCCTCACCGTGGAAGAAGACGCCGAGGGAGTGAGCGCCTATGGCTATCCCAACGAATACGCCCAGGTGCTGGTGAATATCCTCAACAACGCCAAGGACGCGATCGTGGCGCGGCAGGTGGCGGGAGGAATGATTCATGTCCGCATCGGCCGGGAGGACGGCAAGGCGGTCATGACGATCCGGGACAACGGCGGCGGCATTCCCGAGGACGTATTGCCCAAGCTGGGCGGCCCCTACGTCACCACCAAGGAAGGCGGCACGGGGATCGGGCTGTACATGTCGAAACAGATCATCGAAACCAACATGGGCGGCCTGCTGACCCTCCGCAACGTGGAGGGAGGAGCCGAATGCACCATCGTCTGCCCCGCGGCCGAATGACGGGATAGGCCCCGCCGGTGGCATAATGGCCCCATGGGCCGCGAACTCACCCCCTTCCTGACGGCGTATCTCCCCCTCGCCGAACAGGATATCTATTACCGCCTCTATCGCCACGAGGCTGCGCCATCCCGGCGCCTGCTGCTGCTCCATGGCGGCGGCGTGGCGGGGCGCCTCACCTGGGGCGGAATCCTGCCCCATCTGAGCCAGTGGAGTGAAATTCTGGTGCCCGACTTGCGCGGCACCGGCAAGACCCGTTACCCCGACCGCCACGATCACGGTTTCGAGGCCGAGGAGGTGGTGGGGGATATGGCGGCCCTGGCGGAGCGCCTGGGATGGGCGCGTTTCGATCTCGGCGGCTACTCCTATGGCGGCTTGATTGCCATGCTGCTCAAGCAAAGCATGGGGGAGCGGGTGGGAAAGACCTTTCTTTTCGAACCCGCCCTGCTGGGCAAAATGCGCCGGGACGAACTGGCGGCGAGCCGCGATCGGCTGCTCCAGGCGGCGCAAATGCTCAAGGACGCCGAGCAGACCGAGGCCGGCCTGGAAATCTTCCTCGATGCCGTGGCCCCCAACCGGCGCCGGGGCGGCCCCGGCGAAGCGGTCATGCGGGAGCGCCTGTCCCGCCGTCCGGCGGGGCTCGCCTGCGCCGTGGAGTGCGTGTCCCACGCCAGCCGCCGCCTGGACCGGGAGGCGCTGATCGCCGCCCAGGCCCACGTCAGCAGCTTCATCGGCGAGCGCTCCCACCCCGATGTGTTCGCCTACTGCCAACGCATCGCCGCCGAGCGCGCGGATTGGCGGTGCCATTTGATCCAGGGGGCGGACCATGCCTTGCCCTTCCAGAAGCCGGAAGCCATTGCCCGCCTGATGAACGCCGACCTGGCCGACTATCTCGCGGCGTGAGGCCGGGCGAAAGCGGCGAGACAACCGTGTTCGCTTGAACGGCGGCGTGCCGATAGGGGCTTCCCTGATAGAAGGGAGGGAGGGGTTGTGGTATTTTTCCTGATGAGAGATTGTCTGGAGCCGCCATGCAAGACGGCGCCGTAAACAAGAACAGGAGGAGCCTGTGTTTAAAAACTTGACCATCAAGTCCCGCTTGATTTTTCTCATCGGACTGATGTCCGTGCTGCTGATCGGCATCGGTATTCTCGGCCTGCGGGGCATGAGCGCCTCCAATGCCGGCCTGGCCACCGTCTACCAGGACCGCCTGATTCCCTCCAGCCAGCTGGCCATCATCAACAACCTGATGGCGGAAAACGTGCGCCAGGTTCATCTTTCCGCCATGCACGACCCGCGCCTGCCGGAAAGCAGTCTCCACGACCACCCCATGTCTTTCCACACCGACAAGATCAAGGAGAACATCCAGAAGATCACCGGGATCTGGAAAGAGTACATGGCCACCTACCTGACGCCGGAGGAAAAGCAGCTGGCGGATGAATACGCGGCCAAGCGCAAGATATTCGTCCAGCAGGGCCTCCTGGGGGCCGTCGACCTGTTCTCGGCGGGCAAGTTCGCCGAGGGCAACGCCCACCTGGTCAAGGTGGTGGGGCCGACCTATGGAGAGGCCAAGGGATTGGCCGAGAAGCTGCTCCAGCTTCAGGTGGACGTGGCAAAGGCGGAATACGACAAGGCCGCGCAGAATTACCAGCAGACCCGGGCCCTGGCTATCGGGGCCATCGTGATCGGCGTTTCCCTCGCTCTGCTGGTGGGCATCCTGCTGCTGCGCAATATCGGCAGCGCCCTGGCCCTGGCGGGGAATGTGGCCAACAAGATCGCCCACGGCGACCTGAGCAGCCAAATCGAAATCAAGCAGAACGACGAGGTGGGCGTGCTGCTCAAGGCCATGGCCGAGATGCAGGACGCCATCAACGCCTTCGTCGCCGCCCAGGGCGTGATAGCCCAGAAGCACGCCGAAGGCTGGATCAGCGAGCGCATGGACGCGAGCAAATTCCCCGGCACCTACGGCAAGATGGCGGAAGAGCTCAACGAACTGGTGGGCTCACACATCGCCGTCAAGATGAAAGTCGTCGAAGTCATCGGCCAATACGCCAAGGGCGATTTCTCCCGCGACATGGACCGCCTGCCCGGCGAAAAAGCCAAGATCACCAACGCCATGGACGGGGTCAAGAACGCCCTGCTGAGCATCAGCAGCGACATCAAGAAACTGGCCGAGCTGGGCGCCAAGGGCGACTTCAGCCAACGGGGAGACGAAAGCAAATACGAATTCATGTTCAAGGAAATGGTCGGCGACATGAATACCCTCGTCAACACCTGCGACGTCGGCTTCAGCGACGTCATGCGCGTGGCCAAGGCCCTGGCCGCCGGCGATTTGAGCCAGAAGATCACCAAGGACTACCCCGGCGTCTTCGGCCAGACCAAGGACGCCGTCAACGGCACCACCGACGCCCTCACCCAAATCGTCGCCGAAA
>JAJZVC010000063.1 GCA_021845865.1 Pseudomonadota bacterium
TTATCTCAAGACCCACAACTTCCATTGGAACGTCACGGGTCCCATGTTCCAGACCCTGCACCTCATGTTCATGGACCAGTACAACGAACAGTGGATGGCCGTGGACCTGATCGCCGAACGCATTCGGGCCCTGGGCTTTCCCGCCCCCGGCGGCTACAAGGAATTTGCCTCTCTCTCCTCGATCAAGGAGGCTGACGGTGTACCCAAGGCCAAGGACATGATCCGCCAGCTCATCGAAGGCCAGGAAACCGTGGTGCGCACCGCCCGCGCTGTTTTCCCCATTGCCGACAAGGCCAACGATCAGCCGACCCTGGACCTCCTCACCCAACGCATGCAAATCCATGAAAAAAACGCCTGGATGCTGAGAAGCTTGCTGGAGGAATAACCCTTTGGGTTATCGCCAACGCTCCAGCAGCAAACTGGGGCGGTCTTTCTGGCTGGACGGCACTTTGATTTGCTTAAACTATCAGAAAGATTTGGATATTTAATTTCATTTATTCATTCTACGAGTGCATACTGACAAAATATTAGCAGTTGCTAATATTTATTAATCCCTTCATTTATCAGGAGATCGACCATGGCTGAAAGCACTGTTTCCATTCCCGGCATGCCCCGCCTCAACGAACCCGCCCCGGACTTCGAGGCCCGCACCACCCATGGCGTGAAGAAGCTTGCCGACTACAAAGGCAAGTGGCTGGTGCTGTTTTCCCACCCCGCCGACTTCACCCCGGTATGCACCACCGAGTTCATGGCCTTCGCCAAGGCCCATCCTGACTTCCAAAAGCTCAACTGCGAATTGTTGGGCTTGTCCATCGACAGCCACTACGCCCACGTGGCCTGGGTGCGCAACATCAAGGAGAAATTCGGCGTGGAGATTCCCTTCCCCATCATCGAAGACCTCTCCATGAAGGTTGCCACGGCCTACGGCATGATTCAGCCGGGCGCCTCGGACACTTCGGCGGTGCGAGCCACCTTCATCATCGATGACAAGGGTATCCTGCGCGCCATGGTTTACTACCCCATGACCAACGGACGCTCCGTGGCCGAGTTCGTACGCTTGGTAACGGCCCTGCAAACCTCAGACCAGCACAAAGTCGCCACTCCCGAGAACTGGCACCCCGGTGACAAGGTCATCGTGCCACCCCCCGCCTCGGTGCAGGATGCCGACAAACGCATGGGAGAAGGCTATGAGTGCACCGACTGGTACTTCTGCAAGAAATCGCTGTAATTCAGGCTCAACCAACCGCCCCTCCAAGGGGCGGTTTTTTCAAGCAGCTTTTTTCAGGACAATTCATAAAGCAATCGCCGCCTCAGATGCCATTGCCTATCATGATGAGTGTGGTCAGGTGCATGCTCATGGCCCTGGTTCCTCCCTCGAAGAGATGGAATGAGCGGTAATCTCAGGCTATCCGGCCCACCCACCGTGCGGAAACTCCTTGTGCGTTTTCAAACGACCATGAAAACCGCCATGTGATTGAATTGTTATGCTTATAACCTGGGTTGTCCCTTTTACCCTCCTGGGTAGCGTTGGCGCCGTGGCCTGCGCCGCCCTACTGCTAGTATTCCCCGAGACCGTCCGCACCCGCTCGCTTCCCTCCCTCCTCTCCTATGCTACCGGCACCCTACTCGGCGCCGCCTTTCTGGGCATGCTGCCAAAGAGCCTGGAACAGGCGCCCCCTCTGGCTGTTAGCGTTACTGTCCTGGCTGGGATCATGGCTTTTTTCCTGCTCGAAAAACTCGTCCTCTGGCGCCATTGCCATGAAGCGGATTGCGAGGCGCACGGTCGCCGGGGCGGTGCTCTGATTTTGGTGGGAGATGCTTTCCACAACTTCGTGGACGGCATCGTTATTGCCGCCGCCTTCCTGACTTCGATTCCCATGGGCATTGCCACCACGCTGGCGGTCATTGCCCATGAAATTCCCCAGGAATTGGGTGATTTCGCCATCCTGCTGGACAGCGGCTTTTCCAAGGCCAAAGCTATGCTCTACAACTTGTTGTCTTCGCTTTCCACATTGCCCGGGGCGCTCATCGGCTGGTTTTGGCTGGATGAAGTGCGCCGAGCCATTCCATATGTCCTTGCTATCTCGGCGGCCAGCTTCATCTATATTGCAGTAGCGGACCTGGTTCCGGGCTTACATCGGCAGACCAGCCTCAGCGCGACGGTACGCCAGACAGTGCTCATTCTGTGTGGCATAGGCACCATCGCGTTTATCCGATTTGGAGCTTGAACCATGACCCTCTTGAACGAGTCTGAAATCCGCGC
Organism: Pseudomonadota bacterium; assembly: GCA_021845865.1. Taxonomy (GTDB): domain Bacteria; phylum Pseudomonadota; class Gammaproteobacteria; order Burkholderiales; family UBA9220; genus UBA2239. The sequence goes on from JAJZVC010000063.1 coordinate 2,264, forward strand.
CCTCCATGAGGCCCTTGATGACGAATACCGTGCTTGGGCAACCTATGACCAGGTTATCCGCGATTTCGGCGACGCTAGGCCCTTCAGCAATATTCGCGAGGCGGAAGCACGGCACATCGAAGCGCTTTGCGCACTGTTTGTTTCCTACGGATTACCCGTCCCTTCCAACCCCTGGCCGGGAAAAACCACCTCCTACGGCAGTCTGCAAGCCGCCTGCGAAGCAGGGGTGGCAGCCGAAATCGCCAATGGCGAAATGTATGGCCGGTTGCTCGGGGCAACGAAACGGCCAGATATCCTCGCGGTATTCCGTAACCTGCAAGAGGCTTCCCAACAGCGCCACTTGCCAGCTTTTCAGCGATGCGCGCAACGCCCTGAGGGCAAAGGCCGTGGTCCGCATGGATATAGGGGGCAATCATGAGCACTATCGCGGAAAAAGGGGGCGGCGCCTTCCACGGCATCAAGCTCCTGTTATGTGAAAACCCCTTGCCTCCCATCGACGAGGCCATTGAAGCGGCCAAGGCCGAGTTGCCCCTGAGCAACTACTATACCGAGGCCTACTCCGAACCCTTGCGCCAGATGATCGCCAAACAGGCGGGCGTTCCGGAACGCCTCATCCACATCAATGCCGGCTCGGAACTCATCCTGCGGCAAATCTTCCAGCGCCTTGGACAACGGGTTCATCTGCTTAGTCCCACCTACGCCCTATTCCCGGAAATCGCTGATTCTTATACCGAGACACGGCTGCGCCCGGAGGAGGATTTCGCCTTCGACTTGAACCAGTTGGAAATCCCAGCGGGCACCACTCTAACGGTAATCGTCAACCCCAATAATCCCAACGGCGGCACATTCGATATGGCCCCGTTGCCCTGCCTGCTTGAGCGACATCCGGATGCTTTTTTCCTGGTTGACGAAGCCTTCATCGGCATGGCCGGTCAAAGCGTGGCCCATTGGGTGCCCCATTACCCCAACCTCATCGTCACCCGCACGCTGTCCAAGGCACATAGCCTGGCTGGATTCCGTGTCGGCTATGCTGTCTTGCCGCCCCGCTTGGCGGATGACCTGAACCGCGGCAACGATGCCTATCCCCTGGCACGGGTCAGTCAGGCCGCCGCTCTATCAACCCTGCGGAACGAAGAACTAATCCACAACCGGGCCCTCATGCTGCGCGGCTGGGCGAGGGAGTTGGCCGCGCAACTAGTGGAACTGGGCGTAAAGACTTTTCCTTCCGAGACCTATTTCTTCCTAGCTGACTTCTCCCCTTTTGACGCATCCCGCCTCGCCGAACAACTCAAGGCACACAATATCCTGATCAAGCCTCTCGGCGACCCACTACTCGGCCCTGGCTACATGCGTGTGACCACCGCCCTGCCGGAGGACAATGCACGCTTCGTTGCCGTATTGCGGCAAATGCTCTCTGGCGGCCGTTCCCTTTGGGCACGCTCATAACTGTATTGGCGGTATCTCCAGTCACTTGACCGTACTCGCCCCCTTCAAAAAAAGGTAGCATGGCGTCTCGCCTCTAGCCTGCCTTGTCCCATGTTCTCGAAAAATATCCAGCTCAGTCTTGCCGCCGGTTTCGCCATTTCCCTCTTGCTGATGGTCGGCCTGACCGTCGCCGGCCTGAACCAGATGGCCTCCCTCAACAGGCATCTGGAACGCATCGTCAAGGAAAACAACGTCAAGACCGAGCTGGCGAGCACCATGCAGGACGCGCTGCGCAACCGGGCCATCAGCATGCATACCATCGTGGTGCTCACCGACCCGTTCGCGAAGGAGGACGAACTCCTTCGCTTCTATGAATTCGGCGATACTTACGCCAGCGCGCGGCAAAAGCTCGAGCAAATGTCCCTTACCGACGACGAGCGCATCGTCCTGGAGGATATCGCCAACCAGACGGCCATGACCCAGCCCTACGTCTTCCGCGCCATCGAACTGGCCATGAACGGCCAGAATCGGGAATCGCTGCAAATTCTCCAGGATTACGCCATTCCGATGCAGAAAACGCTGGTGAAGCAGCTCAACGAACTGCTCGACATCCAGCGCAAGGCCACGCTGCAGGCGACGAAGAATGCCGCCACCTCCTATGCCGACACCCGTTTCCTGATGATTTTCATGGGGGTGGCCGCCGCCGGCATCGGCCTGGTGATCGCCATCCTGATCATTCGCCGCATCGCCCGCCAGACCCTGGATATCGAGAAAGAGCAGCTCAAGTACAAAACCCTGTTCGACACCAACTCCGACGGCATCGTGCTGTTGGACAGAAAAGGATTCATCGACGTCAACCCGGCGTCGGTCATGATGTTCCGCTATCCGTCCCGCCAAGCGCTCATTGCCTCCAATCCCGCCGATCTGGGGCCTGAGACGCAGCCCAATGGGCTCAGCTCCGCCGAATATGCCCAGCAGCAGATTGCCCTGGCGATGGAGGAAGGCCACTGCTATTTCGATTGGCAGGGCAAGCGCGTCGACGGCAGCCTTTTCCCCGTGGAAATCGCCCTCCACTCCATGCGCCTCGATGGCCGCATCGTCACCCAGGCCATCATGCGCGACATCACCGAACGCAAGACGGCGGAACAGAAACTCCAGGATGCTTACAACGCCGCCCTGGAAGCCGCCCGCTTGAAATCGGAGTTCGTCGCCAACGTCAGCCACGAAATCCGCACGCCGATGAACGGCGTGTTGGGAATGGTTGGCCTGCTTCTGGAGACTCCCCTCACTCACGAGCAACGGGATTACGCCAATACCGTGCGGAATTCCGCCGAGGCCCTGTTGACCGTTATCAACGACATTCTGGACTTTTCCAAGATCGAGGCCGGAAAACTGGACTTGGAGATTGTCGCCTTCAATCTGGCAGAAACGGTGGAAGACGTGGCCGAACTCCTGGCGGAGCAAGCTCAGAGCAAAGGCCTGGAACTGGTGTGCGACATTCCCCCCGATCTTCCCAACAGGCTGCGGGGCGACCCTGGCCGGTTGCGCCAAATCCTGGTCAACCTGGTGGGCAACGCGGTGAAATTCACCAGCCAGGGCGAGGTACTCATCCAGGTCAGGGAAGCATCCCGGGGCGAGGCCAGCGTCCGCCTCCACTTCGCTGTCAGCGATACCGGCATCGGCATCAGCGAGGAGGGCCAGGAACGGCTCTTCCAACCCTTCTCCCAGGTGGATGGCTCGGCCAGCCGGAAGTACGGCGGGACGGGCCTGGGCCTCACCATCTCCCGTCAGCTCTGCGAGCGGATGGGCGGGACAATCACGGTGGCGAGCACTCCCGGTAAGGGCAGCACCTTCGACTTCAGCCTGGAGTTTCCGTTTCAGACCGAAAGCGCGCCTCCACGCCCCGAGGCGCTCTCCGCCTGCCGGCTCTTGCTGGCTTCCCCGTCGGCGTCCTTGTCAGCCGCATTAGCCCCCCATTTACGGGATTGGTGCAGCGGCATTTCGATGGCCGGTTCCGTTGGCGAGGCGCTGGCCCTGTTGCCTGCCGGCCAGGACATATTGGTGCTTGATAGCGCCCTGCCCGGCTCGGACAAACTCTTGGAGCAAGTCCGCTTACAGGCGCCAACGTCGAAGATCGTGCTGCTCAGCACCATTGCCGACAGACAGCGGCCGATTCACCTCAGGGAGAAAAAACTCATCGACGCCTGCTTAAGCAAGCCCGTGCGGCGGGAGCGTCTCAACCTTGCGCTGCGCGCCGTTCTCCGAGGCGGTGAAGAGGCCGAGTCCAGCCTCCCTCTCCAGGCAGAAGAATCCGCCCTCAACCATGCCTGCCACATCTTGGTGGTCGAGGACAATCCAGTAAATCAAAAAGTAGCCCTCTACATGTTGGGCAAGCTGGGATTGCGGGCGGACATCGCCGCCGATGGCCTGGAGGCCGTCGATGCGGCCCGGCGTATCGCCTACGACATCATCCTGATGGACTGCCAAATGCCGGAAATGGACGGTTTCGAGGCGACGGCTAAAATTCGCCAGTTGGAAGCCGAACTGGGGCGGGCCTCCAAGGCGCGTATCCTCGCCATGACCGCCAATGCGCTCTCCGGCGACCGCGAACGCTGCTTGGCCAGCGGCATGGACGACTACCTGGAGAAACCCCTGCGCCTGGACGTGTTGCGGGAAGCCCTCGCGGCATGGGACCGGCTGCCCCATGCCGGCACGATGGCTGGCCCAACTTCCGCCCCGCTCGACCTGCAGCACATGCGGGCAAATTTCCGCCAGGACGAAACCGCGGTCAGTGAACTTTTGCAACTCTATCTCTCCACCACCGCGCCCCTGATCGAGCAACTGATCCAGGCTGGCGCAAACGGCGAGTGCCGGGCAGCCGCCCGCATTGCTCACGAAATAAAAGGGGCATCCGCCTACATCCTGGCGGAAGAAATGACTGGCTTGGCGCGGGCAGCCGAAACGGCGGCAAAAGCGGGAGAAACAGAACGGCTAGGAAATTTGGCGGAGGACCTGGAAACGGCGTTCATTCGGCTGATGCGGTTTATCCAGCATCACGACGCGACCGTTCAATAACTGAGCACCTTCCACTCGTCGTCCATGACCCGCTGGATATAGGCGGCGGCACCGGCCATGCCGGTACACTCGGGGATTAAATCCTCTTCCTTGACACCCAACTCTGGCAGGCCGCCGCCGCAGGCGTAAAACTTCACTCCCAGCTTGGCGGCATCCTTCATGAACTCGTACACCGTCTTGTGCTGGCTCTCGCTGGGATAGATGCCGTCGGCAACGCCCTTCACCAAAAGACGCACCGCCCGGCTGGAAAAGTATATCTCCACGTCCACATCCATGGACGCTGCCGCAGCGGCTTGGAAAAACGGGGTGCCACACAGATGAGGACGCTCCGGGTCAAGCGTCAGCAGCATAATCGCCAGCTTGTCAGCCATGCCACCCCTTGCCGTTGGATTGAGAAAGGGCCCTATTCTACACAAAACCCTGGGGGTAATTCCGAAAAATTACTCGCCCAGCAAATGGAGCGCCACTTGCCTTTGCATGGGATCAACCCGGTGTTCGAAGAGAAAAATCCCCTGCCAAGTGCCCAGGGCCAGGTTGCCGTCCACCAGCGGAATGGACAGATGAACCTGGGTGAGCGCCGCGCGCGCATGGGCCGACATGTCATCCGGCCCCTCCATGCGGTGGGTGAATATCGGGTCGCCATCGGGTACCAGACGGGACAGAAAACGTTCCAAATCCGCTTGCACGGTGGGATCGGCATTTTCCTGGACCAACAGACTGGCCGAGGTGTGCCGCACGAAAAGCGTCAAGAGGCCACTGCGGATACCGCTTCCCGCCACCCAATCCAGCACTTCCCTGGTGAATTCATACAAGCCCTTGCCGCGGGTGGCGAGCTTCAGCACATGATGCCGTTGTTGCATACTCAAGCCTCACTCTGTCGTTCCAAGACTGGAGATTATAGCGGGCAAAGTCCCCGGCGTTGGCTTGCCAGCCCGCGGGGCTTGTAGTTAAATGGCTCCATGAGCGGGATATCGAACACCACGAAGCGCCGGATTTTCTTCTGTTCCCTGGCAGGGACGCTACTCCTGGCCGGTTGTAGCACGACCCCCAACTCTCCCACCAGCAACGGCAGTTTCGGTTTCACCAGCTCGATGCTGACCACCCCCTATTCCCTGGTTCCCGGCATCAACCCGGTCATTCTCGGCGTCACCACTGCCGCCGCCATCAACGCCCTGCTTCCCTCCTGGTCTTTGGACGACATGCCGATAGGGGGTGACAAGTACCGGATTTTTCTTAGGAAAAAAACCTTCTCTTCCGGAGGGGATGGCGAGGCGGCCCAGCTTTTCAAATACCGGGCCGAGCAGATCACCGCCACCAAGGGCTACAACGGCTATCAGATTCTGGAATTCACCGAGGGCCTGGATTCCGGCGTCCTGGGTACCCAGAGGGTGGCCCAGGGCATCATCCAGTGCCAGAAATCCCCGAGTGTCGGTGAAAGGAAGTAGCCTCGCGAGCTACTTCCTTGGCATCGAGCTGGTTTTCAAGCTTTGGTGTTGATGAACTTGCCCAGCTGGGAAAGGCTGTCATTTCCCGCTGCGACGGCGCGCTGCTGATTGGCGATACTGAGGTCGATTACCGCAGACGCCGTGGCCTTTACCTTCTCCGTCGCCTGGATGCTGCGCTGGGAAGCTTGAACGTTCAACTGTTTGTTAAGCTCCAGCATTTGATAAATCTGGGAAGCGCCGCCGCCTCCGACACCGTTCATGGCCATTTGACCCTCCTGCTAAAAGATCATTTAAAACAAAGCACAGCGACACCTTATTGAAACAGCATCAAGAATATCGCGTTACCGATTAAAATAATGCAATTTTAAGCCGATTGGCAAGCCATGAAAAGCCGCTGGAACGACGCCGACCTGACCGCCCAAAACGACGAATTGGACCAACTGGTTTATCTCTCCCGCCTGCTGGGGGAAGACCACTCCCTGGTCCTCCTCGGTGGCGGCAACACCTCGGCCAAGGTGCGCGAGCGGAACCTCCACGGCGAAGAGGAGGAAATTCTCTACGTCAAAGGGAGCGGCTCCAGCCTGGAAGACGTGAACCGGGATAGCTTCTCGCCGGTGCGCCTGCAACAGGTGCTGCCCCTGCTGGCCCTGCACGGACTCTCCACTCCCGTGCTGATGAATGCCTTTTCCTGTGCCATGACTCGCGCCAAATCGCCGACGCCGTCCATCGAAACCCTGCTCCACGCCCTGCTGCCCTTTCCCTTCGTTACCCATACCCATGCCGACAGCCTGCTGGCGGTGGGCAACACGGAGCATGGCGAGGAACACATCCGCGACGTCTATGGCGACGACGTCCTGGTCGTCCCTTTCCGCAGCTCCGGCTTTGATCTTGCCCAGTGCTGCGCGGAAGCCGTACGGCGGAAAATGACTTCAAGAACGGCTGGCATCGTATTGATGCACCATGGAATTTTCGCTTTTGGGGCCAACGCCCGCGAAGCCTATGAGCGCATGATCGCCCTGGTTTCCCGGGCCGAGGACTACCTCAAGGCAAACCAGGCCTGGGAACTCCCCCAGAAGCAAGGCTCTCCCCGCCATCAGCAAGGTCTGGAAATCGCCGCCCTGCGCCAGGCCGTATGCCGCCAAGGGAACAACCGCCCTTTCATCCTCACCGTCGACGATTCCCCGACGGCCTTGGCCTTTGCCAGTCGCCCGGACGTCGCGGATATCTCCCAACAGGGTCCGGCCACCCCCCACCATGCCATTTTCACCAAGCGCGTGCCCCTGCTGGGACGGGATGT
>JAJZVC010000021.1 GCA_021845865.1 Pseudomonadota bacterium
GGCCTTGGCCGGGCTGTTGGCGAACACCTCGTTCATCCGCGCCAGGGTGCCGGGCTCCCAGGCATGGAGCGTGTGGTGGAGCTGGTCGAAATCCGCCAGCACCTGGGCTTCGAGCTGCTTGGCCCGCGCCTCCTTCTCGCCGTAAAGGGTCACCTCGACGAGGGTGCCGAAAACGTAGCTCTGCTGCTGGTAGGCTTGCTCCCGTCCGCACCCGGCCAGGAACAGGACCAACCCGATGATCAGCAGTCCCTTCAGGCGCACCGGTGCTCCAGGGCATCCATGAATAGGGCGGCGGGCTTGCAGTCGGTCTGGGCGGCGATTTCCACCATCCCGGTAGGGCTGGTGACGTTGATTTCGGTCAGCCAGTCGCCGATGACATCGAGGCCGACAAGAAACAGCCCCCGTTCCCGCAGGGCGGGGCCGAGGACAGCGGCGATTTCCCGGTCCCGGGGCGACAGGGGTTGGGCCACCCCCTTGCCGCCGGCGGCGAGATTGCCGCGGGTTTCGCCCTCCTTGGGAATACGGGCCAGGGCATAGGGCACGGGCTCGCCGTCGATGAGCAGGATACGCTTGTCCCCCTGGCTGATTTCGGGAATGTAGCGCTGGGCCATGACGGTGCGGGTTTCCAGGCGGGTGAGGGTCTCGACGATGACGTTGCGGTTGGGGTCGTCCCGCCGCAGGCGGAAGATACCGCTGCCGCCCATGGCGTCGAGGGGCTTGAGGATGATGTCGCCATGCTCGGCGAGAAAATCGCGGATCAGCTCCGCCCTGCGGGTGACCAGGGTAGGAGGGGCGAAGCGGGGAAATTTGGCCGTCGCCAGCTTCTCGTTGAAATCCCGCAGGGCGGCGGGGCGGTTGATGACCGTCGCGCCTTGCCCTTCCGCCAATTCCAGGAGCTGGGTGCTGTACAGGTACTCGCTGTCGAAGGGCGGGTCCTTGCGCATCAGTACCGCATCGAAGGCATCCAGGCCCGTCTCGGCCGCCGTTCCCGCCTCATGCCAGGCATGGCCGTCGCCGGTGAGGCGGAGAGGGCGGGCGTAGCCCCTCACCTGGCCGTCCTTCAGCACCACGTCCTCCTGCCCCAGGACGAACAGCTCGTGGCCCCGTCCTTGGGCCTCGGCCATGATGGCGACGCTGGTGTCCTTGTAGGCCTTGAGGCTGTCGAGGGGGTCGAGAATCAGGGCCAGCTTCACGGCTTGGTTTGCTCCAGCTCCCGGCTCGCTGCCAGCAGGGCCAGGCGCGCCACCACCCCGTAGGCATAGAAGCGGTTGGGGGCCGCCTCGGGGGGGACCCGGCAGTCCGGCAGCGAACAGGAGGTCTCGAAGGCCAGGGGAACGAAACTCATGCCCGGGGCATTGAGATTCTCGTCCTGGCCCCGGCCTGTGTGGACGCGGTAAAAGCCGCCGACGACGAAATGGTCGATCATGTACACCACCGGCTCGGCCACGGCGCCGTTGATGTCCTCGAAGGTATAAACCCCCTCCTGGATGATCACTTCGCTGACCGGCTGTCCCTCCTTGATCACCGCCATCTTGTTGCGCTGCTTGCGGTTGAGGTCCCGCACCTCGGCGCCGTCCCGCACCGTCATGATGCCCATGCCGTAGGTGCCGGCGTCGGCCTTGACGATGACGAAAGGCTGCTGCCGGATGCCGTATTCCCGGTATTTTTCGCCGATGCGGTGGAGCAGGGAATCCACCTGCTCCGCGAGGCATTCCTCCCCCTGGCGCTCGTGGAAGTCGATCTTGCCGCAGGCGGCGAAGAGGGGGTCGATGAGCCAGGGGTCGAACTGCATCAGGTCGGCGAACTCCTTCGCCACCTGGCTGTAGGCGGCGAAGTGCACCGACTTGCGGCGGGAGGCCCAGCCGGCGTGGAGGGGCGGGATGACCGGCTGTTCCAGTCCGCGCAGAATCTCCGGCACGCCGCCCGAGAGGTCGTTATTGAGGAGGATGGCGCAGGGCTCGTAATCGGCCAGGCATAGCTGGTTGCCCCGCCGCACCACCGGCTCCAGCAACAGATGGTCGCCGGTGGGCAAATCGAAGCGCGTCGGCGCGGTGATTTCCGGCAGGAGGGAGCCGATGCGCACCTCCAGGCCCGCTTGGCGCAGGATGTACTGCAGGGCGACCACGTTCTGCAGGTAATAGGTGTTGCGGGTATGGTTCTCGGGGACGAGGAGGAAGCGCCGGGCGTCCGGGCATACCTTCTCCACCGCCGACATGGCCGCCTGGACGCCGAGAGGGAGAAAGTCCGGATTGAGGTTGTTGAACCCCCCGGGGAAGAGATTGGTGTCCACCGGCGCCAGCTTGAATCCGGCATTCCGCAGATCCACCGAGGCGTAGAAGGGCGCGGGGTGCTCCCGCCACTGGGCGCGAAACCAATGTTCGGCCTCGGGCATGGCCTCCAGGATATGGCGCTCCAGTTCGAGCAGGGGTCCGGAAAGAGCCGTGGTCAGGTGAGGAACCATTAGAGCTGAAAGGCGAGTGAAGAAGTTAGGAATTGTAGCCCAGGAACGGCCCGGCGTCAGGAAGGCCGCGAATCCTGCTGCTAAAATGAAAAACCCTTTTCATTTCGCAGGACACCCCATGAAAAACAGCGTAGTGGTCATCGGCCTGGGTCAACTCGGCCGCGTATTCGCCGGCGGGTTCTTGCGCGCCGGCCACCCCGTGGTTCCCGTTAATCGCGGTGACAACCTGGCCGAGGCCGCCACCCTCCACCGCGCCCCCGAAGCCGTGGTAGCCGCCGTGGCGGAAGGGGACCTGCATTCCCTGCTGGAAGCGCTGCCGGAAACCTGGTGGCCGCGCCTGGTCCTGCTGCAGAACGAGCTCCTGCCCAGGGACTGGGAAACCTTTACCGCCGTCCCGCCAACCGTTGTTTCGGTCTGGTTCGAGAAAAAGAAAGGCATCGACGCCAAACCCATCCTGCCTTCCCCGGTTTTCGGCCCCGCCGCCGACTTGGTGTGCCGCGCCCTGCACGCCGTGGACCTGCCCTGTCGTCCCTTGCAGTCGAACGCGGAACTGGTGTTCGAGCTGACGCGCAAGAATCTCTATATTCTCACCAGCAACATCGCCGGCCTCAAAACCGGCGGCAGCGTGGGCCTTCTCTGGAAGAGCCACCGCGCCCTGGCCGAAGCGGTGGCCGATGAAGTCCTGGACATCCAGGCTTGGCTGACGGGCGGGACCCTGGACCGGAAACGGCTGCTGGCGGGCATGCTGGAAGCCTTCGACGCCGACCCGGAGCATCTCTGTACCGGACGCAGCGCCCCGGCTCGTTTAACCAGGGCCCTGTCCTTCGCCGACCAGGCGGGACTGAAGGTGCCGACTCTGCGCGCCATCCAGCAGCAACATCCGGGCTGAGAACCTCCCTCTTTCGCCGCCGTCAAAGAAATATACCGCCCCAGGGCGGGATTCCCTTTCGGAGGTGAATCATGAACGGTCTCGAACGATTGGTCTTCGACCAGGACGGCTTTCTTACCAACCCAGCGTTATGGGATGACTCGGTGGCGGAACGCCTGGCCGGCGAAGACGGCCTGGGCACCTTGCAGGCCGCGCAAAGGGCGATGCTGCACGCTCTGCGCGAGCACTATTTCAGAACCGGCGGCGTACCCGCCCTTTCCCATTTGTGCCTGTCCCGGCATTTCGACCGCCGCTGCATGACGGAGCTCTTCCCCAGCACGCGGGAAGCCTGGCGTCTTGCCGGCCTGCCCAACCCCGGGGAAGAGGCGAAGGCCTACATGTAAGCACAATAAAAAAGGGGCGGCCAAGGCCGCCCCGAGTTCCGCTTAACGGAGGAGAGAAGTTGCTTACATGTGGTAGGCGGATTCGCCGTGCTCGGCGACGTCCAGGCCCTCGCGCTCCGCATCCTCGGACACGCGCAGGCCGATCACCACGTCCACCAGCTTGTAGCACACCAGCGCCACCACGCCGGACCACACGACGGTGGTGCCAACGGCGGTGAGCTGCACGATCACCTGATCCATGATGGAATAGCTGTCGGCCACCTTGTTGGCGACATAGTCATAGACACCGGTGCCGCCCAGGGAGGGAGCGGCGAACACGCCGGTAAGGGTGGCGCCGAGGATACCGCCCACGCCATGGATGCCGAACACATCCAGGGAGTCATCGGCCCGCAGCAGGCGCTTCAGACCGTTCACGCCCCACAGGCAAACCACCCCGGCCAGCAGGCCGATGGCAATGGCGCCGCCGACGCCGACGAAACCGCAGGCGGGGGTGATGGCCACCAAGCCAGCCACGGCGCCAGAAGTGGCGCCCAGCAAGGAGGGCTTGCCCTTGAACAGCCATTCGGCCAGCATCCAGGAGAGAGCCGCGGCTGCAGTGGCCACCCAGGTGTTGATGAAGGCGAGGGCGGCGGTGCCGTTGGCCTCCAAGGCAGAGCCGGCGTTGAAGCCGAACCAGCCGAACCACAGCAGGGAAGCGCCGATCATGGTCATAGTCAGGCTGTGGGGAGCCATGGAGTCCTTGCCCAAACCAACGCGCTTGCCGATCAGGTAGGCGCCCACCAGGCCGGCCACGGCGGCGTTGATGTGCACCACGGTGCCGCCGGCGAAGTCCAAGGCGCCTTTCTGGAACAGCCAACCCGCCGTGGCGTTGGCCTTCTCAGCCGCTTCAGCCGTGGTGTAGGCGTCCGGACCGGCCCAGTACCACACCATATGGGCGATGGGCAGGTAGGAGAAGGTGAACCACAGCACCATGAACGCCAGCACCGCGGAGAAGCGCACCCGCTCCACGAAAGCGCCCACGATCAGCCCGCAGGTGATGGCGGCGAAGGCCCCCTGGAACACCACATAGACGAATTCCGACACCACCACGCCCTTGCTGAAGGTAGCGGCGACGGAATCCGGCGTAATGCCCTTGGTTAACAGCTTATCCAGGCTGCCGAAGAAGGCGTTGCCCTCGGTGAAGGCCACGCTGTAGCCGTACACCACCCACAGCAGGCTGATCAAGGAAAACACCACGAACACCTGCATCAGCACCGACAGCATGTTCTTCGACCGCACCAGACCGCCGTAGAACAAGGCCAGGCCCGGGATGGACATCAGGATGACGAAGGCCGAGGCCACGATCAGCCAGGCATTGTCGCCCTTGTTGGGGACAGGCGCCGGCGCGGCGGCGGCTTCGGCAGGGGCTGCAGCCACGGCGGCGGGTGCCGCCGGGGCTTCCTGGGCAGCCGGAGCGACGGCGGTGACGGTAGCGGCCGCAGCAGGCGCCGGCGCGTCGGCGGGTTTGTCTTCGGCCTGGGACGAGGCGGCAAAACTCAGGCCGGCCACCATCGCCAGGGCAATCAACAGTTTCTTCATGGCGCTCTCCTTACAGGGCGTCCGGACCGGTTTCGCCGGTACGGATGCGGACCACTTGTTCAAGGTCGTAGACGAATATCTTGCCGTCGCCGATCTTGCCCGTCTTGGCGGAATTCTCGATGGCCTCGATCACCTGGTCGAGCATGTCCGCCTTGACGGCGGCCTCGATCTTGACCTTGGGCAGGAAGTCCACCACGTATTCGGCACCCCGGTAGAGCTCGGTATGCCCCTTCTGGCGTCCGAAGCCTTTGACCTCGGTGACGGTGATGCCCTGCACGCCGATGGCGGAGAGGGCCTCGCGCACCTCGTCAAGCTTGAACGGCTTGATGATTGCGGTTACCAGTTTCATGAGCGTTTCCTTTACGAAAAAAGTCGCTTAGAACGTTTTGCCGATGGACAGCACCAAGGTGGGCTCGCCGACCTTCTTGTAGTTGGCGGCGTTGCCGGCCTCGGACGCGGTATACCAGCCCTTGGTGGCATCGGTGCCGACAACAGCGGCGCCCAGCGTGGCCCAGCCATAGTCCTTGCTAAGAGAAATCTTGTAGTCGTTGTAGTTCAGTTTGCTATAGCCGTGCACGCTCTGATGACCCACGTGCAGGCCGAGGGTGGTCTTGTCGGCGACCTCGAAGTTGGCGTTCAGGTCCAGGTAGCCGGAACCCTTGGAGTTGCCGGGATCGGCGCTGAAGCAGTCGGTGGCATCACCGGTGCGGGCGTCTTGGCAAGCACCGCCGTAGGTGTCCTTGTTGGTGCCGAAGAAATCGCTCAGGGTGTAGCTGTACTTAGCAGAGAACCACTTGTAGGAACCGCCGAAATAGAGTTCGGTGTTGTTGTATTTCGTTTGCTGAGCATTGTTATAGTGAGCGCCAGGGTAGTAGTAATACAGCAGGCCCACATCCAGATTCAAGTCCTTGGCGGCTTCCCACTTGTAGCCGCCGTAGAAGTCCCACTCCATGCCTGCGCCGTTGGCGTACTGGTTGCCGCTGACGTTGGAGGCCCAAGTGCCCAGATAAAGGCCGCTTGCGTGGGAATAATCGAAGCCGCCCTGCACGGCGGGCTGCTTATAGGTCTGAGAAATGCCACGGAAACGGTAGTCGGAAACCAGCGATACGTTGCCGGTAAAGGTATGGGGTGAAGCGGCCGCGTCAGCGGCATCGGCACTGTGTACCACCATCATTCCGGGGAGACCGACGACACCGGCAAGAATCAAAGCATGGGTCAGTTTGCGCATAATAATTTTCCTTCCTTCGTTGATTAATCGACAGAACCAAAAGTGCTGTGCCCACCCTTATGCACAGACCGTGCCAGGTTTTTTATTGTTCAAATACAAAATGTTATATAACGCCCTGAAACCAAGCCTTGAAACCGGGCACGTAAATGAAGCGGTCGGCACCAGTTTGGTGCACCATTGTGGTGCGCCTTTCGTTATAGACGGCAACAACGTAAAAACATAATCTTGGTGAAATTTTGGAGGTCTCTATGGTCACGAATAAAATCCTGGAAGAAATCAGCGGCAAACTGTCGCAAGCGCTCGCCGGCAGTCCGGCGGCGGATGTGGAGAAAAACCTGCGCTCGGCCCTGCAAAGCGCCCTCGCCAAGCTGGACCTGGTCACCCGGGAAGAATTCGACGTGCAGCAGCAGGTTCTATTGCGTACCCGGGAAAAGCTGGAGCGCCTGGAAACGGTGGTGGCTGAATTGGAGAAACAGGCGAATCAGGGCAAGAACCCGCCGGCCCCCTGAGATAACCACACCCCACCGTGTCTCTTGCCGTCCTATTCAGCCGGGCCGCCAGCGGGATGGAAGCACCGTTGGTCACGGTGGAGGTGCACCTTTCAAACGGTCTTCCTTCTTTCACCATCGTCGGCCTTCCCGAAACGGAGGTGAAGGAAAGCAAGGACCGGGTACGCTCCGCCCTGCTCAATTCCCAGTTCGATTTCCCTGCCCGGCGCATCACGGTCAACTTGGCCCCCGCCGATTTGCCGAAGGAGGGGGGGCGCTTCGACCTTCCCATCGCCCTCGGCATTCTCGCCGCTTCCGGCCAACTGCCCAGCCAGGGGCTGGACCGCTTCGAATTCGCGGGGGAGCTGGCCCTCACCGGGGAACTCCGTCCCTTTCGAGGAGCCCTGGCCGTCACGCTAACGGCCAGCCGGGACGGGCGTGCCTTCGTCCTTCCCCAGGAAAACGCCGCCGAAGCGGCACTGGTTGAGGGCGCGGAAGTTTACCCCGCGCACTCCCTCTTGGCGGTCTGCGCCCATCTTGCCGGCCATGAAACCCTGCCCAGGCAGTTAACCGAGGAAGCGCCATCCGTCGTTGCCTACCCTGATTTCAGCGAGGTAAAAGGCCAGGCCCAAGCCAAGAGGGCCCTGGAAATCGCCGCTGCGGGCGGCCACAGCGTCCTGATGAGCGGCCCGCCGGGAACGGGGAAATCCATGCTGGCGGCCCGTTTTCCCGGCATTCTTCCCCCCATGACCGACGCCGAGGCCATGGAATCCGCCGCGGTGCAATCCATCAACGGCAGCTTTTCCCTCGGCGTCTGGAAGCGCCGTCCATTCCGCAGTCCCCACCACTCGGCCTCCAGCGTCGCCCTGGTCGGCGGCGGCAGCCACCCCCGTCCCGGTGAAATTTCTCTCGCCCACCACGGGGTTCTTTTTCTCGACGAACTGCCCGAGTTTCCCCGCCCCGTCCTGGAGGCATTGCGGGAGCCCCTGGAAAGCGGCCGCGTCACCATTTCCCGCGCCGCCCGCCAAGCGGATTTTCCTGCCCGCTTCCAGCTCCTGGCCGCCATGAATCCTTGCCCCTGCGGCTATCTTGGCCACCCCTCCGGGAAATGTCATTGCACGCCGGATCAGGTCCAGCGCTATCGGGGCCGCCTGTCCGGCCCCCTGCTGGACCGCATCGACATTCAAATCGAAGTGCCGTCCCTGTCCCAGGATGAACTGCTGGGACAGGCTTCGGCGACAGGAGAATCCAGCGACCGTATTCGCCAACGGGTCAGCGACGCCCGGGACCGGGCGCTGGCGCGGCAGGGGAAAACCAAC
Organism: Pseudomonadota bacterium; assembly: GCA_021845865.1. Taxonomy (GTDB): domain Bacteria; phylum Pseudomonadota; class Gammaproteobacteria; order Burkholderiales; family UBA9220; genus UBA2239. The sequence continues at coordinate 8,347 of JAJZVC010000021.1, forward strand.
GCCGGCCTGTCGCCAAGTGAAATCGAACGCCATTGCACGCCAGAAAAAGCGGCGGAGGACTTGCTGCGGCAGGCGATGGCTCGGCTAAACTTGTCCGCCCGCGCTTACCACCGCATTCTCAAGGTCGCCCGGACCATCGCCGATCTGGCGCATGTGGATGCCATCGCCTCTGCCCATGTGGCTGAAGCGGTGCATTATCGCCGCTTCGATCAAGCCGGCTAGGGCCAGTAATGAATTCCCCAACGATGAGGATAGCCGTAGGGATAATAGAAGTCGTCATGCCACCAAGGCGACGGGGGCCGAGGGAGCGCGGTCCGCTCGATGGTCGCGGCGGCGATTAACGGCCCGGCGAAGGTTTCTGGTCCGTAAGCGCGCTCCCGCGCCTCCCCCAGGTTCCCCCTGACACGCAAAGCCTGCCCGGCGCCGAACAGCGCCGACGAGAACGCGCCGGGATTGCAGGCGGCGAAGGTTTGCGCCGCCGGGCTGCCCACGCGCTGCAGCACGAAACAGGTATAGTCCCCGTCCCGCGCCGCCTTGATGACAATGCCCGTCCACGTCACCGCCGGGCCGTGGAGGTCCTGTTCCAGGGTGGCGCGCCAGGAAGGGGGTTGCGCATCGCCCGCCAGGCCCGTCGCCGCAAATCCGCCCAGACAGGCGGCCAGAAGCAGGCGAAGGGCGGCCCCGGTCAAATCTTGTCCAGATCGCCCAGGTTCAGGGTAAACGAACTGAGATCGTCGGCGCTTTCCTGCTTGATCGCCTCGGTGCTGAGGGTTTCCTCCTCCACCGGCGGGGCGTTGTTGACCAGCCAGGACAGGTTGGTGGCGGAGTCGGCATTGGCCATCGCCTCCTCCAGGGAAATCCTGCCGCTCTTGTAGAGCTTGTAGAGGGACTGCTCGAAAGTCTGGGAGCCGGGAGTGAGGCTTTTCTCCATGGCCTCCTTGATTTCGTCCACGTTGCCGTTCTTGATCAGCTCGGCGATGTGGGTGGTGTTCATCAGCACCTCCACCGCCGGCACCCGCTTGCCGTCCACCCCCCGCACCAGGCGCTGGGACACCACGCACTTGAGGCTGATGGACAGGTCCAGCAGCAAGCTGGGCCGCGCCTCGTGGGGGAAGAAGTTGATGATGCGGTTCATGGCGTGATAGCTGTTGTTGGCGTGCAGCGTGGACAGGCACAGGTGGCCGGTCTGGGCATAGGTCATGGCGTGCTGCATGGACTCCTTGTCGCGGATTTCGCCGATCAGGATCATGTCCGGCGCCTCTCGCATGGCGTTGACCAGGGCGTTGTGGAAGGACTGGGTGTCCAGGCCCACCTCCCGCTGGTTGACCACGGATTTCTTGTGCTGGTAGACGAATTCGATCGGATCCTCGATGGTGAGGATGTGTCCGCTCTTGCTGCTGTTGCGGTGGTCGATCATGGCCGCCAGGGTGGTGGACTTGCCCGAGCCGGTGGCGCCGACGATGAGGATCAGGCCGCGCTTCTCGTTCGCCATCTCCTTCATCACCGGTGGCACCCCCAGCTCATCGATATGGGGAATGGTGCTGGGAATATAGCGGATGACCATGGCCACGGCCCCCCGCTGGCGAAATACGTTGACCCGGAAGTTTCCCACGTTGGGCACCGAGTAGCCGAAGTTCATTTCATTGGTGGCCTCGAAAGCCTGTATCTGCGCTTCGTTCATCAACCCGTAGGCAATCTGCTTGGACGATTCGGGGTCCAGTTCGGGCATGTTGATCGGCCGGCAAACCCCCTCGATCTTGATGTTGATTCGGGTCCCGGAGGAAAAGAACAGGTCCGACGCCCGTTTTTCCGCCATCAATTTCAAGAGGGGGAGAATATCCATGGATTATTTATCCTTGTTGAAAAGCGACTTGATGGCGCCGAAGAGCTTCGTGCCCTGCTGGGGTTCTGGCGCGGCTTCGTCCTGATGCACGACATACTGGTGGGCCTCGGGCTTCTTCTCGGTCCTGGCCTTCAGCATGGCTTCCTGGACGCGGCCCAGCGCGCGGAAACGATTGGGCTTGCCGATCAGATATTTGCCGAATTCATCCAGCAGCGCCTCGTTGATTTCCTCCGCGTCATAGGTGAACTCGCTGACCCCCAGCATTTCGAAGTTGCGCGACGCAATCTTGATTTTGGCCTGATCGAAATCGGCGCTGACGAGGAAATTGATCAGGATGCTGTTGGCCAGGGTGAATTCCCCTTTCTCCAAATATCCCCGCGGATTGCGGATTTCGTGGCAATCGAATTTCAGGTTGTTGCGCCAAAGGTAGTCGCGGAACTGTTCCACGGCTGCCTCGGATTCTTTCGTTACCTTCAGCTCCTTGTCGGTCACGCACTTGAAGCGCAGGTGAATTTCCTTGATGAAATCACGGCTGTCGAGGGTGATGTTCTTGGTGGCGACGGCATAATCGGTCTGCCGCATCCCGTCCACCTGGCCGAAGCCCCCGATGTAATAGGAACGGGGGACTTCCAGCTTGACGACGTTCAATTGGCTGATCAGTTCGTGCAGGAAGCGGTAAATCTGGGCCAGCTTGCCCTGAACCAAGACAAAATTCTGATTCAGGGATTGGATCTTGTTCTGCGTCTCCTCAAGCTGTTTGCGCTTGAGCTCTTCCGCTTCTTTTTTCAGGTCGTCCAGCAAACCCATGGGGAATCTCGTCGCAAGGAAATAATAGTTATCGAAAAAAGGAACCGAAACCCGCTTGCAGTGTATGCAAAATCCCGGCCGAGATAAAGGCGGCTCAGCCGGTCAGGTCCAGGGCGGTCTCGAATTGGGGCGGCAGGAGGGTCATCCCGGCCAGGGCGAAGGCCGCCGTCGGCTGCATGCTGATGCAGACCATGCGGACATTGATCGCCTTGCAGGCAACGGCCAGGCGGTTGAGCCAGGCGTAGTAGACGCCGTCGATCAACGACAGGTCCGACAGATCGTAATAAACCAGGCTCGCCCGCCGGGCCTGGAGACGCCGCACCACCTCCTCGATCAATTCCTCCACCCGGCTGATATCCAGGCTGCGGGAGGGCTCCAAGAGGGCGCTGCTCTGGCCGAGGGGGGTCAGGTGGAATCCCGCGGCGCTCATGGCGGTCAGTTTTGGCTCGATACCTGGATATTCATGCGCCGGAACGCCTCTTTAAGGCCGTCCGAAAGGCTGGCGCGGGTGGTCACCCCTCCCAGATCGATGTTGAGGCTGGTCAAGGCCCGGGCAATTTCCGGCCGGATGCCGGTAAGAATGGCGTCGGAACCCATCAGCTGCACCGCCCGCACCATCTGGATCAGGTGGTGGGACACCTGGGAATCGATGTTTTTCACCCCCGTGAGGTCCATCACCACCGCCTGGGCCCGGTCCTGGGCAATGCGGTTGAGCAGGGCCTCCATCACCAGCATGGTGCGGCTGGAATCCAGGGTGCCGATGATGGGAAGGGTCAGCACGCCGTCCCAAATCTGGGTGATGGGCGTGGCGGTTTCCCGCAGTTCGGCCTCCTGGGCATAGATGGTCTTTTCCTTCTCCTCCAGGTAGGCCTGAAACACCGCCAGGTCCAGCTCGTTGAAGGTGCCGGAGAGGAACAGCAGGATTTCCTTCAACTCCTGGAAATCCTGTTGGACCGCTTGCTTGCTGGGCTTGGCCTGCTCCTCCTTCTCCAGGGAGTCGATCAGGGTGCGCTGCATGAACTGGTTGAAGCGCACCAGGTCCTCCACCCGGCCGCCGCGCACCAGAATCTGCTTGGAAAGGTTGTTGAAAAACATCTCCAGGGCATGGAACTGGGGAGTGGTATCGTCGGTGGGGTCCCGGGACTCCAGCAGCGCCATCAGCAATTGCAGGAACTCGAGGCAGAAATCGGTAACTTCCTCGTTGGCGAGGAGGTTGTTGCTGCCGCCGAAAATGGTACGGCCTTCCCGCTCGATGGTTTCGGAAATGCTCCCGATCTGCAGCTTGAGAATATCCCGCAGGCGGGTCCCCAGGTTGGTCGTTTTTTGCGCCATGGTCGTCCTGTCCTCCTGGAACAGATGGGCGTCAGCCGTAACTGGCGACGCACAGGGATTGGTCGTCGGAAATCCTGCCCATGATATTCCCCAGCAGGTAGGCAATCAACTGGGGATGATGATGGAATAGCGGGGCAAACTTGGAAAAATCGCTGTTGCGCCGAATGCCGTCGCTGGCGGTAATGGCCAGAATACGTTTGTTGAAACTGGAGGTCGTGGTGACCGGCTGTTTGTGTTCCCGGCCGAGGATGCCGGGGGCGAAGGCAAAATTCTGCAACTCGCCGTCGACGACCAAGTGGGCATGCATGTCCCCCACCCCGGCCATGGCCAGGGTCTTATCGGCAAAAGAGATTCTTGCCGACAGCCCCACGGCGCCCCGGCTGGTCATGAGCTGCCGGTCCACCTTGTTCAGCACCTGGATGGGCGGGTAATCCCCCTCCAGGAACAAGGCCAGGTTGGCGGTGCTCTTCTGGGCGTGCTCGCCATGTCCCAGCCCGTCGAGATGCAGCCAGCTCAGGGTTTCACCGTGCTGCTGCATGTAAATGCGGTCGCCGTTGTAGCGATCGTCCCCCAGGGAGCGGCTAAAGAGGCCTATTTCCATGGGGGGGGCGGACCTGTCCCCGCCCGCGCGCTTGCCGTGGCGGCGAAAGCGCGCCAGGAAGGCACAACCGCTCCAGCGGCTATCGGACCCCGGCTTATCCACTTGGGTATAGACATGCGCTTCGTCGGACAGCCGCAAAATGCTGCCCAAGCCTTTGCCCAAGGTATTCGCCGAGGAGAAGCCGTCCTCCTGGGCGAGGGAAAGGTCGGCGATGCCCGGACCGAAATCCAGGGCAAAAATATCCAGCACCGGACCAGGCTGCTGCCATAGCTGGATCATGCCCCGGCCATCGGCATGCTTGAGCTGGTTGGTCACCATTTCCGCCATGACCAGGGCCATGTTCTCCCGTTGCAGGTCGGAAAACCCCAGGCGCTGGGCCACGGCCATCAGCTTGGAGCGCAGCAGGATGATGGCGCTCTCCCCTTGGACCGGATTGGTGTAAAACAGCTTGCAATCCCTGACGCTGTCCACCATTCCTGTCATTGATCGTTCGCCGCTAGGCAGTAGCTGTCGCAGCCGTCGGACCGGGAGCACTCGTCCACCACCACCCGGCCTCGGCCAGCGCGCTTCGCGGCATAAAGCGCCTCGTCCGCGCGGCGGATGAAGGTGGCCAAATCCACCCCCCTCATGCGCGAGGCAATGGAAGTGATGCCCACGCTGACCTTATTGTCCATGGCCGCCAGCACTTGCATGCTCCGGGAGCAGGCCGTGCTCGCGTCGGCGAAAATCAGCATGGCGAACTCATCGCCGCCGACACGGAAGACCAGGTCCACGTCGGCCCGGATGACATCCCGCATGGCATGGGCCATTTTGTTGAGATAGGCGTCGCCGAAGGGATGACCGAATTCGTCGTTGATCTGCTTGAAAAAATCCAGGTCGAGAAAAACCAGGGAGAGGCTCTCGTTCTTTTGCCGCAAGGTGCGGCGAAACGCCTGCTCGATCCGGTCGTCGAAGGCCCGGCGGTTGAGAAGGCCGGTCAGCGGGTCCGTCTCCGCCTGGCGGATGCTGGCCCACAACTCCTCCTGGCGCTGCTCGAGGGCCCGCTGCATTTCGTGCAGCTGCTGCTCGGTCCGCCGGCGGGTCTCGTCGAGATAGCGGCCCATTTCCAAATTGCGGCGTAAAAGCACGGCGGGATCGGCCAGTTCCGTGGACTGCTGCAATTGCTGCTGCAAGCGCTGCGCCTCTTCGGCCCCTGGCGGGGCTTTCAGCCGCGAAACCAATCCCCGCCCGTTTTCCCCCCAGGTCAGCACCAGATCCTGTCCCTCCAGCCACACATGGGCGGGGAGGGGATAACCGGTGGCCGCCCCCGCGGCGCGCAAATCCTCCACGATGCCGAGCATGGCCCGGGCAGCGGCAAAAGGGTTCCCGCCGAGCTGTTTCACTGTCGTCAGAACCAACCCGATAAAGCTCTGGAGATCGGGCTCGATCGGCAGGTTTTGTTTCAGCAATTCGATCGTGGCCAAGGATGCCTCGCGATTTAATCCCAGGAGGGGAAGAAACACCGGGAGTGGTCTGGCATTATGCTCCCAATTCTCCACCGAATAAACCGGTGTTATCCTGAACCCATTTCGATCCTGAAATCGAGGACCTCCTGATGATTGAACTGGAAAGCTGGGCAGAGGAAAAGCAGTCGGCCTACTTGTATCGCGTGGTCTCCGATGCGGAAAGCGGCACGCCGCGCCAAGTCCTGTTTCTGGAGCTGGCGACGGCGGCGGACCGCCAGGCGGGCATCTGGGAGCAGGCCCTGGCCGCCAAGGGCATGGCCGTCCCGGCAAGCTTCCATCCCGACCTGCGCGCGCGCTTGGTGGCGGCGCTGGTGAGGAAGCTCGGCCCGCGCCGGCTTCGGGCGGTGTTGGCGGCCATGAAAGTGCGGGGCATGTCCCTTTACAGCAAAACGGACCCCGGCCACGGCAGCGGTGCCGCCATGGAGAAAGAGGATCAGCGGCACCGGGCCATCAACAGCGGCGGCTCCCTGCGGGCGGCAGTGTTCGGCGCCAACGACGGTCTGGTGTCCAACGCCAGCCTGATTCTGGGCGTTGCCGGCGCCGCCCCGGACAGCGGCATGATTCTTCTCTCGGGCGTGGCGGGCTTGTTGGCGGGAGCATTTTCCATGGCCGCCGGGGAATACGTTTCGGTGCGCTCCCAGCGGGAAATGTACGAATACCAGATTGGCCTGGAGCGCGACGAGCTGGAGCAATACCCCGCCGAAGAGGCGGCGGAACTGGCGCTGATCTTCCAGGGCCGCGGCATGGACGCGGAAGAGGCGAGAAGCCTGGCGGACCGACTCATCGCCGACCCCGACAAGGCCCTCGACACCCTGGCCCGAGAGGAGCTCGGGCTCAACCCGGACGAACTGGGGTCGCCCTGGGAGGCCGCGCTGTCTTCCTTCGCGGCTTTTTCCGCCGGCGCCCTGGTGCCGTTGCTGCCGTTCTTTTTCAGCGTGGGCCAGAGCGGGCTGCTGGCCGCCGTTTCCCTCACCGCCCTGGCGCTGTTCGGCATCGGTTCGGCCATCAGCCTTTTTACCGGCCGCCATGCCCTGCTGGGCGGACTGCGCATGCTGGCCATCGGCAGCGCGGCCGGGGCGGCCACCTATTTCATCGGCAAGGTTTTGGGCGTGGCGATCAGCTAGGGTTTTCCCGGGCTTTGCTCAAGCGCTTGAGAAAAACGTTCATTTCCTTCTGCGCCTGGACGTCGCCCTTGCGCCGGGCGGCCTCGATGCCTTGCTGGTAGGCCTCCGCCGCCTGGGACGGCTGACCGGCTTCCGTCAAGGCCTTGCCGAGCAGCTTCCAGGCAGCGGAGTAATTCGGGTCGAGACGCACGGCCTCCTTCAAATGCTCCACCGCCTTGCCGGCCTGTCCCGTCGTTAGGTAAGCGTTGCCCAGACCGAAGCGCAATGGCGTACCGTCCTTTCCCGCCGCCAGCAGCTTTTCGAAATTCTCGATCAGTGCCGCCGGTTCCATGTCACTTCCTCCAGAAGGCGGGGGTGAACAATACCAGCAGGGTAAACAATTCCAGGCGGCCGAGGAGCATGGTGAAGCTCAGCACCCAGGTCTGGAAATCGCTCAGCATGCCGTAGTTGGTGGCCGGCCCCACTTGGTTGAGGCCCGGCCCGGCGTTGTTGATGCAGGCGATCACCGCCGAGAAGGCGGAAAGGAAATCCAGCCCGGACAGCAGCAGCAGGAATGTCAGCGCCACCACGCTATAGAAGTAGAGAAAGATGAATCCCTGAACGGCGAAGACCACCTTGTTGGCAATGGCGTGGTCGCCCACCTTCACCGGCACCACCGCCCGGGGATGGATCAGCAGCAGCATCTCCCGCCAGCCCTGCTTGAACACCAGCAGGGTGCGGATCATCTTGATGCCGCCGCCGGTGGAGCCGGAGCTTACCGAGACGCAGGACAGAAACAGCATCCACAGGGGAGCGAAAATCGGCCACTTGTCGAAATCCGCGCTGGCGAAGCCGCAGTCCGTGGCGACGGAGACTAGGTTGAAGCTGGCGTGGCGCAGGGCGCTCCAGAAATCGGGGTAGGTCCCCATCCACCACAGATAAAAGCCGATGCCGAAGCAGCTGCCGATCACCAGCAGCAAAAAGGCCTTGGCCTCCGGGTCGGCGAGGTAGGGCTTCAGGCTGCGGCCGCGGACGGCGAGGAAATGGGTGGCGAAATTCATGCCGGCGATGAGCATGAAGACGATCAGCACGAACTCGATCAAGGGCGAATTGAAATAGCCGACGCTGGCGTCATGGGTGGAGAAGCCGCCCAGTCCCATGGTGGCAAAGGCATGGCATATCGCGTCGAACCAGCTCATCCCCGCCCAGCGCAGGGCCAGGATGCAAGCCACGGTGATGCCGAAATACACCAGCCACAGGTTCTTGGCGGTTTCGGTGATGCGCGGGGTCAGCTGGGAGTCCTTCATGGGACCGGGGGTTTCGGCCTTGTAGAGCTGGCGTCCGCCGATGCCCAGGAGGGGCAGCACCGCCACCGCCAGCACGATGATGCCCATGCCGCCCATCCAGTTGAGCTCGTGACGCCACAGGTTGATGGCCGGGGGCAGGCTGTCCAGCCCCACCAGCACCGTGGCGCCGGTGGTCGTCAATCCGGACATGGTCTCGAAATAGGCGTCGGTAAACGACAGGCCGTGGAGTTCGTCCAGCAACGGAATCGTGGCAAACGCCGCCATCACGGTCCACACCAGGGTCACCAGGAGGAAGCCGTCGCGGGCCTTGAGTTCCCGCTTGAAGCGGCGGGTACTCAGCCACATCAGGTAGCCGCCGCCGAGGGTGATGATCATCGCCTCGAGGAACTCCCATGCCGTGCCGTCCTGGTACCAGAAGGACGTGGCGACGGGAAGCAGCAGCGTCAGGCTGAAGATCATCAGCATCAGCCCCAGCACGTTGGTGATGGGCAGGACCTTGTTCATTTACAGGAACCCAATGCCGACCTGGAACAGTTTCTCGATCTTGGAAATCATGCGCTTGTTGACCACGAACAGGATCACGTGGTCGCCGCTCTCGATCACCGTGTCGTGGTGGGCGATCAGCACTTCCTCGCCGCGGACGATGGCGCCAATGGTCGTGCCCTTGGGCAACTCGATCTCCTCGATGGCCCTTCCCACCACCTTGGAGGTCTTGGCGTCGCCATGGGCGACGATCTCCAGGGCTTCCGCCGCCCCCCGGCGGAGGGAGTGGACCACGGCGATATCCCCCTGGCGCACATGGGTAAGCAGGCCGCCAATGGTGGCCTGGGCCGGGGAAATGGCGACATCGATCTGGCCGCTTTGCACCAGGTCCACGTAGGACATGCGGTTGATGAGGGCAATCACCTTGCGCGCTCCATGGCGCTTGGCGAGCAGCGCCGCCATGATGTTGTTCTCGTCGTCGTTGGTGAGGGCGCAGAACACATCCATTTCCTCGATGTTTTCCGACAGCAGCAATTCCTCATCGGTGGCATCCCCCACCAGCACCAGGGTGCGGGACAGCTCCTTGGCTAGATTCTCCGCCGCGCGCTTGTTGACCTCGATCAGCTTGACCTCGTAGTCTTTCTCCAGGCTTCGGGCCAGGCGCCGGCCGATATTGCCGCCGCCGGCGATCATCACCCGCTTCACCGGCTTGTCCATGCGCCGCAGTTCCTTGAACACCGTGCGAAGGTTTTCCCGGGCAGCGATGAGGAAAATCTCGTCCCCCGGCTCCACCACGGTATGCCCTTCGGGAAAGATGGGCCGGTCGCGGCGGAAAATGGCCGCCACCCGGGTATCCACGGTAGGGATGTGTTCCCGCAGGGTCTTGAGTTCCCGGCCCACCAGCAAACCGCCGTGGTAGGCGCGGACCGCCGCCAGACGAACCTTGCCGCCGGCGAAATCCAGCACTTGCAGCGCCTCGGGATATTCCAGCAACTTGCCGATGTAGTCGGTCAGCGCCTGTTCGGGACTGATGGTGTAATCCACCGCGAGGTTTTCCTCGGTGAAGATTTCCGGGTAGCGGAAATAGTCGAAGGAACGGATGCGGGCAATCTTGGTGGGAATATTGAACAGGACCTTGCCCAGCTTGCAGGCCAGCATGTTGATCTCGTCCGCCTGGGTGACGGCGAGCAGCATGTCGGCGTCTTCTGCGCCCGCCTGACGGAGAACGGAAGGGTGGGAGGCGTTGCCGCGCACGGTCCGCAAATCGAAGCGGTCCTGCAGATAGGCGAGTTTTTCGCCGTCCGTGTCCACCACGGTGATGTCGTTGGCCTCGCTCACCAGGGCCTCCGCCACCGACGAGCCGACTTGGCCGGCCCCCAGGATGATGATTTTCACGTCCCGGTCCTCGAGAAGAAAAGCGCGATTCTATTCCGAATCGCGCCGGATGCAACCCTCACTCCTCGCCGCGGCGGGAGAACTTGATTCCCAGTTGCTTCAGCTTGCGGTACAAATGGGTGCGCTCCAGCCCCACCCGCTCCGCGACGCGGCTCATGTTTCCCCCCGCCAGGGCGATATGGTGCTCGAAATACACCTTCTCGAACGCCTCCCGCGCCTCCCGCAAAGGGACGTCCAGGGGCAGGGCGGGGGCCTCGGCGGCGGCCACGGAAGGCATTTCTTGCGCCAGAAGCCGGTCCACGTCCTCGACGGTAATTTCCTCTCCCAGGCAAGTCGCCGCCAGGGTTTTCACCGCATTTTCCAGCTGGGGCAGGTTCCCCGGCCAGTCGGCATTGCGCAACTGGTTCAGCGCGGCCATGGCGAAGCGCCGCGGGGGAACGAGGCGGTTTTCCACCAGCTGTTCCAGGACGGCCTTGGCCAACTCGGGAATATCCTCCCGGTGATCGCGCAAGGGCGGAACGGTAAGGGCGATGCCGCTCAACTGGTTGAGCAGGTCGGCGTCGAAAACGCCGCTTTCGACCAGGGGCAGCAGGGGACGGTGGGCGGCGCAGACGACGCGCAGGTTGTAGCGGTCACATTTGTTGAGCAGCAGCAGCAGGCCCTTCTGCTCCAGGCGCTTGAGCGTATCCACGGCGGGAATGAACAGCAACCCGTCCCGCAACTCCTCCGTCAGCCGCTGGGTATCCTCTGCTAGGCGGCCAGGATCGTCCAATTGAAGCCAGGGCGTGTCCGGCTGGTGCAAAAAACGGGCGCACAGCTCGGCTCCCGCCCCTTTTTCCTCTAGCAAGAGCAGCGGCGTCTTGAAGTGCGCCACCTGGGTCAGGCGCTGTTTCAATTCGGCGATTTGGGGGCTGCGGCCCAAACGGGCGAGATCGATGCCGGGAACGAATTGAATCTCGCTCCGCTTCAAGGCCCGCTCCACCGTGGACAACAGCTTCTGCAGGGTAATGGGCTTTTCCAGGAAATCCAGGGCGCCGATCTTGGTAGCCTCCACCGCCGTGTCGATCGTGCCGTGGCCGGACATCATCACCACCGGCATGGTGAGCAGGCCGTGGCTTTTCCATTCCTTGAGGAGCGTCACGCCGTCGGTGTCCGGCATCCAGATATCCAGCAGCACCAAGTCGGGGCGCAGGCTGTGGCGCGACTCCCGCGCCTCGGCGGCATTTTCCGCCAAGTGGACGCGGTAACCCTCGTCCTGGAGAATTTCCGACAGCAATTCGCGGATACCCGCCTCGTCATCAACGACCAATATCGAACTCATGTTTCCTTTTTCCCTGCTATGGGCAGCACGACGCACACGCAAGCGCCGTGAGGCTTGAGGTTTTCGGTGGCCAGGCTGCCCCGGTGTTCCTCGATGATCTTTTTCACAATGGCCAGGCCCAGGCCCGTTCCCTTGGGCTTGGTGGTGACGTAGGGTTCGCACAGCCGCGCCAGCAAGGCTTCGGGAAAACCGCTGCCATTGTCGCGGATGCTCAATTTCACCCGGCCATTCTCCAGAACCTCGGTCTGCGCCTCGATTCTCGGCTCCGCCTGCTCCGCCACGGCTTCCTGGGCGTTTTTCAACAGGTTGTGAATGACTTGGCGCAGGAGGGTAATATCTCCTTCCACCGTCGGCAAGCCTTCGGCCAATTCCAATTCCAGCCTTTGTCCCGACGGTTCGTACAGGGTCGCCACTTCCTGCACCAGCTGGTTAAGGTCCACCGCCTGAAGCTTGAGCTGGGGAGAGCGGGCGTATTCGCTGAAGGCGTCGACCATTTTTTTCAGCGCCGCCACCTGATTGACGATGGTGGTGGTGGAACGGCGCAGCATCTCGCCGTCGCTTTCCCCCAGCTTGTCCGCCAGCTTGTGTTCCAGACGCTCGGCGGAGAGCTGGATGGGGGTCAGGGGATTCTTGATTTCATGGGCCAGGCGGCGGGCCACCTCGCCCCAGGCGGCATCCCGCTGCGCCTGGATGAGGCCGGTGATTTCGTCGAAGACCACGATGTAGCCGCCTTCCACCTCCATCGGCAGACGGCTGCCGCGAACCAGCAGCAGATGGGTCACCCCCTTGCTGACGTACTCCATTTGTTCCTGCCAATCCTTGGCGCCGTTCTGCTCCAGGTGGCGCGACAGGTTGCCGGCGAAGGCCGCCAGTTCTTCTTCCCGCATCCCCCAATCGGCCAGCTTGAGACCCCGCAGCCGCCCCAGGTCCACCCCCAGAATGACGCCCGCGCTGAGATTGACGGTGGACAGGCGCAGCTTGCCATCGAAGGTCAACACCCCCGAAGAGAGGTGGGCAAGGATGCTCTCCAGATAAATCTTCGCCGCCTCCATCTGGCGCTGGTTGAACTCGGTCTGCGCGCGGGCTTCGGCCAACTCCCGGGTCATGGTGTTGAAAGACTGGGTCAGCATGCCCAGCTCGTCCCAGCTCTGCACCTCGGGCATGGCGCTGAAATCCCCCTTCGCCACGGCCCGGGTGCCCCGGGCGAGAATACTCAATGGCGCGGACATTCGCTCGGACAGGATGAACGCCAGCGACACCGCCGAAAGCAGGGCCAACAGCAAAGTCAGGGTCAATGTCAGGCCGGAGATTCGTTTCAGCCCCACCCGCGACAGGGACAAGGCCTGATAATCCCGATACACCGCCTCCACCGTCTCGGCATCCTGGGACAGCCTGGCCGGCACCGGCTGCAGCAGCTGTAAAATCCGGATATCCTCGGTCAGGGACAGCACGTTCACGGGCACCACCACCCGCATGAACAGGCCCCGGCCGGGAATGGACTCGATCACGCTGTAGGGCTTCTGCATCCGCACCTGGCGCAACACCGTGACGGACGGCACCTCAGGCAGCATGCCCGCCCGCTCGTTGCCGGCGTAGGCGACCACCCCCCCCTTGGCATTCAGCAGCAGGGCCTCCTGCACGCCGCTCTGCTCCCGCAGGGCGTTGAGGTTGGCCCCATGGGCGTCGAGGGGAAGGTCGGAAAGGGCCACCGCCATGGTTTCACCCTTCTTGGACAAATCCCGCAGCAGGTATTCAAGGGCCGTCCGGCCGAGGTTAAGCCCCCCCTCCAGGGCGTTGTCCACCCGCACGTCGAACCAGGACTCGATATTTTTCGACAGGAACTGCAGCGACATCCCATACACCAGGGTGCCGGGCAATACGGCCAGGAGGCCGAACAGGACCAGGAGGCGGAGAGTGAGACGGGCGCCAAAAATACGGGCCCGGATCTTGCGCCGCAAAAGACGGATCTGGAACCCGATCAGCAGCGCCAGGCCCAGGGCCAACGCCAAGTTCAGCCCCAGGAGGAGAGGGTAGTTCTTGGAAAAGAAATCCGTGTTGCCGCCCGCGGAAGCCAACAACCCCAACAGGACCGCCCCCAAAACCGCGCTGGCGATGGCGACGTACCTCATGGCTTAGTCCGGCCCCTCACGGTTTTTCGGTCCAGTAATACCAGCCCGAGTCCAGGCTCCATTCCCGGGCCCCCATGGTGGAAAGCTGCAAGGGCTTGGGCAGCCGGGATGTATCCAGCCGCAACGACAGGCCGGCACGGTAATTCTGGCCTTTCTTCAGAACGTCGCGGTCCGCCACCCGCCATCCCCGGATTTGCCCGAGGGAATGGCGCACCTCGTCCAGGGAGTCCAGATTCTTATGGATGATCCCGGTGCTGAGCTGGTACTGGCGGGTCAGGGCGTTGTAACGCAAACGGTATTGCTGCTGCAGGCTGGCCACGGTTTCTCCGAACCAGTAGCTGCGGGGCCGCACCAGTTCGAATTCGGCGACGAAATAGAGGGTAATGCCCTTGGTCAGCGCCTCTTCCAGGGTGGGATTGAAGTTGATGTCCACGTCCGCCTCCACCACCCAGGCATCCTCCACCTGAAACATCTCGGCGGATTTGACGGTGATGCCGTCGGCAAGAGCGGGGGCGGCAGCAAGCCAGAACAGCCCCAGGAGGAAGACGGAAAAAACCCGGCGCAGCACCCCTGAAAAAGCCTTACTCCTTGCCCAGCAGGGCGTAATAGAAGCCATCGTGCCGGTCGTTCGGCAGCAGCTGGCCATCGTCAAGGGCGGAATCATCGAGTGGTAGTAATCGGGCGTCTGGTTGCCGTTGCAGGAACGCGGCGACTTGCCGCTGATTTTCTTCGGCGAACACGGAACAAGTCGCGTACAGCAATTTACCACCACTGGCCAGAGTTCGCCACAAGGCCGACAGGATGGCCGCCTGCCCGGCGGCAAAGGCGGCGATGTCCTCCTCCCGGCGCAGCCACTTGATGTCCGGATGACGGCGGACCACGCCGGAAGCGCTGCAGGGCACGTCCGCCAGGATGCGGTCGAAGGGGCGTCCATCCCACCACTGTTCCGGCCGGGCGGCGTCCCCCACCTTCAATTCGGCGCGAAGACCCAGCCGGTCGAGGTTCTCCCGCACCCGTTCCAGGCGCTCGCCGTCGTTGTCCAGGGCAAGCATCTCGACGGCGGCCAATTCCAGGACATGGGCCGTCTTGCCGCCAGGCGCCGCGCAGGCGTCCAGCACGCGCATGCCGTCCCGCACGCCCAACAGGTGCGCCGCCCGCTGGGCGCCGGCATCCTGCACCGACACCGCTCCCTCACGAAACCCCGGCAGTTCGTCCACCCCGGCGGGCCGCCCGAGGCGAATGGCCTCGGCGCCGAGGGGTTCAGCTTCGATGCCGGCCTCCGACAACCTGGAAAGGTACGCCGCCGCCGGGCCCCGGCGGCGGTTCACCCGCAACGTCATGGGCGGATGCTGGTTGTTCGCCTCCAGCAAGGACGGCCAGGCGCGAGGGTATTGTTGCCGCAGCTTGGCGATCCACCATTGGGGATGGTCGTAGCGTGCCTCTTCGCTGGCGGCGGCAGCCTGATCAAGCAGCGCCTCCCGCTGGCGCAGAAAATTGCGCAGCACGGCATTCACCAGTCCGGCCGCCGAGGCTTTGCGCAGCCGGCGCACGGTTTCCACGGCATGGTTCACCACCGCATGGGGCGAAGTCTTGCCGAAGGCCAGCTGGCACAGCGCCACCCGCAGCAGGCAGCGCACCGATTCGTCGCTGAGGGGCTTTTGCAGCAGCAAGCCGAGGACCGCGTCCAGCCGCCCCAGATGGCGCAGGGCGCCGAAACTGAGGTCCTGGATCGCCGCCCGCTGCTGGGGCGTCAGGCGGGGGTTCTGGCGAAAAATCCCCTGCAGCACCTGGTTCAGGTTGCGGCCGCCGAGGACCCGGCCGACGGCAAAGCTGGCGTGGCGCTGGACTTCAAGCACGGCCAGCCAGTGCCAGGAGGCGGCGGATGCGTTCCTCGGTGGCGGGGTGGGTGCTGAACAGGCCCTTCAGGTCCCCGCCGGAAAGGGGATTGATGATCATCATCTGGGCGGTTTCGGGGTGGGCCTCGGCGGCCTCCAGGGGCAGGCCCTGGGCGTAGCGCTCGATCTTCTGCAGGGCGGAGGCGAGGGCCTCGGGGTCGCGGGAAATCTCCGCGCCGCCCCGGTCCGCCTCGAATTCCCGGGAGCGGGAAATGGCCATCTGGATCAGGGCCGCCGCCAGGGGGGCGAGGATCATCACCAGGATGCCGACCAGGGGGTTGCTGCGCCCCTCCTCGTCCCGGCCGCCGAAAAACATGCCGAAGTTGGCGAGGGTGGAAATGGCGCCCGCCACCGTGGCGGAAATGGTGGAAATCAAAATATCCCGATGCTTGACGTGGGCCAGCTCGTGGGCCATCACGCCGCGCAATTCCCGCTCCGACAGCATCTGCAGGATGCCGGTGGTGGCCGCCACCGCCGCGTGCTCCGGGTTGCGCCCGGTGGCGAAGGCATTGGGCTGGGCTTCGTCGATGACGTAAACCTTGGGCATGGGCAGGCCGGCATTGCTGGCCAGCTCGCGCACCACCCGGTAGAACTGGGGCGCGCCGGCTTCGTCCACCTCCCGGGCGTTATACATGCGCAACACCATCTTGTCCGAGTTCCAGTAGGCCCAGATGTTCATCGCCCCGCCCAGCATGAAAGCGAGCAGCATGCCCTGGGCCCCGCCCAAGGCGGCTCCCACCATGCCGAACAGGGCCATGATGGCAGCCATCAGAATCGCGGTTTTCAACCAGTTTCCGAACATAGTTTCCTCTTTTGCATTACACGGATTGCGGAAAATTAGATGGGGGCCGGGGGCAAAAATTCAATCGCCGAGGAAATCGCCGGGCCGCAAGGGATGCCCGGCCAGGAACTGGCCTGCCGCCAACCGTTTTCCGCCCGCTTTTTGCACTTCCTCCAGGCAGAGGGCGCCCTCGCCGCAGGCCACCACGATCCCCTCCCCGTCAGCGCGGAGAATCCTTCCCGCCGCTCCGCCGCCTTCCGCGAGGCGGGCGCGCCAAACGCGCAGCCCCTCGCCGCCGAGAGTGGTCTGCGCCACGGGGAAAGGGTTGTAGGCCCGCACCGCCCGCCCGATTTCCGCGGCGCTTTTGTTCCAGTCGATCAACGCTTCCTGCTTGACCAGCTTGGCGGCGTAATTGGCCTCGGCATCGTTTTGCGCCACGGGCCGAAGATGGTCGATTTCCCCCAGGGCCCGCACGATCAGCCTTCCGCCCAGGGAGGCCAACTTGTCGTGAAGGGTCTGGGCGGTATCCTCCGCCGAGATGTCCACGGCCTCCGCCAGCAGCATGGCGCCGGTATCCAAACCCTGGTCCATTTGCATGATGGTGATGCCGGTCATTTCATCGCCGGCCAGGATAGCCCGTTGAATCGGGGCCGCGCCGCGCCAGCGGGGGAGGAGGGAGGCGTGGATATTGAGGCAGCCGCGGGGAAAGGCGTCCAGCACCGCCTGGGGCAGAATCAGGCCGTAGGCG
Source organism: Pseudomonadota bacterium (assembly GCA_021845865.1). Lineage (GTDB taxonomy): Bacteria > Pseudomonadota > Gammaproteobacteria > Burkholderiales > UBA9220 > UBA2239. The sequence goes on from JAJZVC010000021.1 coordinate 25,597, forward strand.
GCGACGATCATCGCTTCCGCTCCCACCGCCGCCAATTCGGCCTGGGTCGCCGCGTCCTTGAGGGTCAGGGGCTGGCTCACCGGCAAGCCGTGCCGCAAGGCCAATTGCTTGACCGGGCTGGGCGTGAGCTTCATCCCGCGGCCGGCCGGCCGGTCTGGCTGGGTAAGCACCAAAGCGATATCGTGGCCAGCCTCGATCAGGGCAGCCAGGGCAACAGCGGCAAATTCGGGGGTACCGGCAAAAATCAGTTTCATGCTTGTTTATCGTGGGTCGAGAAAGCGGTCCCGCGACGGGGAGGCCTACATCGTCTCCCGCAGCTGTTTCTGCAGCTTGGTCTTGATGCGCGTTTGTTTCAGGCGGGACAGGTATTCCACGAACACCTTGCCCTTGAGGTGATCCATTTCGTGCTGGATGCAAACCGCCAATAGGCCGTCCGCCTCCAAGGTGAAGGGCTTGCCGTCAACACCCAGGGCTTCCACCGTGACCCTTTCCGCCCGCGTCACCTTCTCGTAAATGCCGGGGACGGACAGGCAGCCCTCTTCGTGTTCTTCCACGCCGGAGCTGGCGACGAGCCGGGGATTGATGAAGACCATCAGCTTGCTGCGGTCCTCGCTGGTGTCGATCACGACCACCTGCTTGTGGACGTCGACTTGGGTGGCGGCCAAGCCAATGCCCGGCGCGGCATACATGGTCTCCGCCATGTCCTCCACCAGCTTGCGGATGGCGGGGGTGACTTCCTCCACGGGGGAGGCCACGGTATGCAGCCGCTTATCCGGATAATGCAGAATGTTCAAAATCGCCATAAGAAACTTGCTTAATTAAATGATTCCATGCAGAATTCACTCAACATTTACGGTCGGCACAATACTTTCGGGCATCCCGAGAACTGAGGTCCTTCATGCGTAAGACTATTATAACTGCGGTTTTGCTCCCCGTTCTGTTTTCCACCGCCGCCCTGGCCGATACCCTGCGGCTCCAGGACAACGCCCCCGACCGTTATACCGTGGTCAAGGGCGATACCCTGTGGGGCATTGCCGGCCGCTTCCTGAAGGACCCCTGGAAATGGCCCCAAATTTGGAAAATGAACCGGCATGAGATCCGCAACCCCCACCGCATCTATCCCGGCGACGTCATTGTCCTCGACCGCAACGGCCCCAGCCTGCGCCTGTTGAGCGCCGCCCACCCCACGGTCAAACTCTCGCCCCAGGTCAGATCGGAACCGACGGACCAATCGATTCCCAGCATTTCGCCGGCGGATATCGGCCCCTTCCTCAGCCAGCCCCTGGTGATCGAGGAAAACGGCCTGGACAAAGCGCCTCGCATCGTCAGCGCGGAAGAAAACCGCATGATGCTCGGTGCCGGCAACATCGCCTACGCCAGCGGCATCCCGGGCGGCTCCGACACCCAGTGGCAGATTTATCGCCCCGGCAAGGCCTTGGTGGACCCGGACACCAAGGAAGTCCTCGGCTATGAAGCGCTCTATCTCGGCCATGCTGCCCTGGTGCGGGAAGGCAGCCCCGCCACCATCCGCATCACCAAGTCCACCGAGGAAATCGGCATCGGCGACCGCCTCGTCGCCGCGCCGCCCGTGAGCTTCCCCGCCTACGTTCCCCACGCGCCCGACAGCCAGATCCATGGCCGCATCATCGCCGCCCAGGGAGGCCTCTCCGAATTCGGCCAAAACGCCATCGTGGCGATCAACAAGGGCACCCGCGACCACATCGAAGTCGGCCACGTGCTGGCCCTCTACCGGACCGGCGAAACGGTAAAGGCCCCCGACACCCCTGAAGGCAAGGTGACCCTGCCCAACGAACGCTACGGCCTGGTTTTTGTGTTCCGCACCTTCGACAAGGTGTCCTATGCCCTGGTGGTGCAAACCAGCCGGGCGGTCAAACTGCTGGACATGGTGCAAACCCCCTGACTGTCCACCGGGGGCCCGGCATGGACGACCGCGTCTTCTGGATCGCCCTCGGATTGATTCCCGGCCTGGGAAGCGCCACCTACCGCCAGCTGCTGCAGGCCTTCGGCGAACCGGAACGCATCTACGCCACCCCCCGCCCGCTCCTGGGCTCCCTCGTCAAATCCGACATTGCCCAGGCCATCGGCGACGGCCCCGACGAGGCAAGCATTCGGCCGACCCTGGAATGGCTGGACCTCCCCGGCAATCACCTGGTTACCCTCGCCGACCCCGATTATCCCCGCCTGCTGCTGGAAACCCCCGACCCCCCGCCAGCGTTCTACCTCAAGGGCCGCCGCGACCTGCTCAACGCCCCCAGCCTGGCCGTGGTGGGCAGCCGCAACGCCACTCCCCAGGGTTTGCGCAATGCGGAGAGTTTCGCCCATGCCCTGAGCGACAACGGTTACTGCATCGTCAGCGGCCTGGCGCTGGGCATCGATGCCGCCGCCCACCAGGGGGGCTTGGCGGGCAGGGGAAGCACCCTGGCCGTGGTCGGTACCGGCCTGGATATCGTCTACCCGGCCAAGAACCGCTCCCTGGCCCACCGCATCGCCGAGGAAGGGGCCCTGCTGTCCGAATTTCCCCTCGGCACCTCGGCCCGGGCGGGGAATTTTCCCAAACGCAACCGCCTCATTAGCGGCCTGTCCCGAGGCTGCCTGGTGGTGGAGGCCGCCGCCCAGAGCGGCTCCCTCATCACGGCCCGTCTGGCGGCGGAGCAGGGGCGGGAAGTGTTCGCCATCCCCGGCTCGATCCACTCCCCCCTGGCCAAGGGCTGCCACCGCCTGATCAAGCAAGGCGCCAAGCTGGTGGAGTCCGCCCAGGACATCCTGGAAGAGCTGGGGACCCCTTCCCCTCCCCCTTGCCCTGGGGCCCCCGCCCCGGACATACCCGAGTTCGCCCCGCTCCTGCCCCACCTCGGCGACACCCCCGTTGACGTGGACACCCTGGCCCAGCGCAGCGGCTTGACGGCAGATAAGGTTTGCGCCATGCTTCTTCACATGGAGTTGGAAGGCGTGGTAGCCACCCTTCCCGGCGGTCTCTACCAGCGGCTGGCCTAGCTCCGGTGTTTTTGACCGTTTCCAAGGAATAATCCATGTTCGATGTCCTCGTCTTCCTGTTCGAGAATTACTTTGAGGCCAACGTCCACCCTGATTTCGATACCCTGGAAAAGGAACTCTCCGCCGCCGGTTTTGAAAGCAGCGAAATCAACCAGGCCTTCGACTGGCTGAACGGTCTTGACGACCTGGCCCAGGCCACCTACCCGGAAACCCTGGTGGACAGCCGCTCCGTGCGCTGCTACGCCGCGGCCGAGCTGGAAAAGATCAACACGGAAAGCCGCGGCATCTTGGCTTTCCTGGAAAGCTCCGGCGTCATCAACCCCCTCCAGCGGGAGTGGGTGCTGGACCGCCTGATGGCCCTCAACGAGGCCGAGGTTTCCCTCGACCAGGTGAAATGGACTGTCCTCATGGTGCTGTGGAAGCAGGGCCGCGTGGACGAATCCCTGATCCTGGAAGACCTGCTGATGGACGAAGGCGAAGCCACTCTCCACTGAAAATCGGTCCGGGCTTGCTAAGCGCGGGGCAAGTTACTTATCATCACCCGCTTCGGAAACCCGGCCTTCCCCATGTCCTCATCCCTGCTCATCGTCGAATCGCCTTCCAAGGCGAAAACCCTGAAGAAGTACCTCGGCGCCGATTTCGAGGTGCTCGCCTCCTACGGCCACGTCCGCGACCTGATCCCCAAGCAGGGCGCCGTGGACACCGAGCACGACTTCGCCATGAAGTACGAGGTGATCGACAAGAACGCCAAGCACGTGGACGCCATCGCCAAGGCGGTGAAAGAAGCCGACCGCGTATTGCTGGCCACTGACCCGGACCGCGAAGGCGAGGCCATCGCCTGGCACATCGTGCAGATTCTCCAGGGCAAGAAGCTGCTCAAGGGCAAGGAACTGAAGCGGGTGGTATTCCACGAAATCACCCAGAGCGCGGTGAAAGACGCCGTGGCCAATCCCCGGGACATCGCCATGGACCTGGTGAACGCCCAGCAGGCGCGCCGGGCCCTGGACTACCTGGTGGGCTTCAACCTGTCGCCCCTGCTGTGGCGCAAGGTGCGCCGCGGCCTTTCCGCCGGCCGGGTACAAAGCCCCGCCCTGCGCCTGATCGTGGAGCGGGAGCAGGAAATCGAGGCGTTCAAGGCCCGTGAATACTGGACCGTCCACCTGGACAGCCACAAGGGCAAGCAGAAATTCCAGGGCAAGCTGTTCCAGTACCAGGGCAAGAAGCTGGACCAGTTCGACATCGGCGACGCCGCCCGCAACGACGACATCGTCTCTTCGCTCCTGGCGGCCGCCGGCGGCCAGGCCAAGGTGGAAAAGGTGGAGAAGAAGCGCAAGCAGCGCTCGGCTTCCGCCCCCTTCACCACCTCCACCCTGCAGCAGGAAGCGGTGCGCAAGCTCGGCTTTTCCACCCGCAACGCCATGCGGACCGCCCAACAGCTGTACGAAGGCATCGCCATCGGCAGCGGCACCGTGGGTTTGATCACCTACATGCGTACCGACTCGGTGAACCTGGCGGACGAGGCCATCGCCGAAATCCGCGGCTACATCGGCGCCAATTTCGAGCCGGACTACCTGCCCAAGGCCCCGGTGCAGTACAAGAGCAAGGCCAAGAACGCCCAGGAGGCCCACGAGGCCATCCGCCCCACCTCCATCGCCCGCACCCCGGAAAGCGTCAAGGAATACCTCTCCGCCGAGCAGTTCAAGCTCTACGAGATGATCTGGAAACGGACCCTGGCGTGCCAGATGAGCCCGGCCAAGTTCGATACCGTGGCCCTGGACATCAGCGTCGGCGGCCCGGAAAACCTGTTCCGCGCCACCGGCCAAACCCTGGTCTTCCCCGGCTTCATCTCCGTCTATCTGGAAGACCAGGACGACTCCGACGAGGAGGGCGAAGCCAAGCTGCCCGTGCTGGAAGAAGGGGAAACCCTCCCCGTGGACGCCCTCACCGGCGAGCAGCACTTCACCCAGCCGCCCCCCCGCTACTCGGAAGCCAGCCTGGTGAAAACCTTGGAGGAATACGGCATCGGCCGTCCCTCCACCTACGCCAGCATCATCTCCACCCTGCTGGACCGGGAATACGTGACCCTGGACAAGAAGCGCTTCCTGCCCACCGACGTGGGCCGGGTGGTGAACAAGTTCCTCACCGAGCACTTCACCCAGTACGTGGACTACGACTTCACCGCCAAGCTGGAGGACGAACTGGACCGGATTTCCACCGGCAAGATCCAGTGGGTGCCGGTGCTGGAGAAGTTCTGGAAGGGTTTCCACCACCAGGTGGAGGAAAAGAAGAACGTGGCCCGCAAGGACGTGACCCAGGAAAGCCTCGACGAAGCCTGCCCCAAGTGCGGCAAGCCCCTGGTCACCCGCCTCGGCAAGCGGGGCCGCTTCGTCGGCTGCTCCGGCTATCCGGAATGCGACTACACCCGCAACCTCAACGACGACCCCAACGCCCAGCAGGAAACCGTGGCGCCGGAAGTGGTGGAAGGCCGCACCTGCCCCCAGTGCGACAGCCCCCTGGTAATCAAGTCCGGTCCCTACGGCAAGTTCATCGGCTGTTCCGGCTACCCCAAGTGCAAGTTCATCGAACCCCTGGAAAAGCCCAAGGACACCGGCGTCGAGTGCCCGGAATGCAAGAAGGGCAGCCTGATCGAGCGCAAGAGCCGCTTCGGCAAGCTGTTCTACTCCTGCAATACCTACCCCAAGTGCAAGTACGCGGTGTGGAATCCTCCCATCAAGGAACCCTGCCCCCAGTGCGGCTGGCCGATCCTGACCCTGAAGACCACCAAGCGCAAGGGCACGGAGAAGGTCTGCCCGCAGAAGGAATGCGGCTACGCCGTGCCGGCGGAAGGCGACGCCAAGAGCTGATTGCCGCCGTCAGCCGGCGGCCCGGGCTTTTTTCCTGCCGCCTGGCCGCCTCTGAGTCTCCTCGTAGAGCGGCATCACCGTCGGAATCAGGCTTTCGATCTGGCGCATGCGGGACTCAGGCGCCGGATGGGTGCTGAGGAATTCCGGCATCCGGCCACCGCCGTCGGCCTCCATCTTGCGCCACAGGGACAGGGCGGCGCGGGGGTTGTAGCCGGCCCGGGCCATCAGCTCCAGCCCCACCCGGTCCGCTTCCGCTTCCTGCTCCCGGCTGTGGGGCAGGGTCAGGGCCACCTGGGTGATGCTCTGCATGATGGCCACCTTCTGGTCGTCCATTTTCGCCAGGGCGGCGATGCCCAGCATCACCATCTGCTGGCCGTAGGCCTCGGACAGGCGCTCCCGGCCGTGCTCCCGCAGGGCGTGGGCGATTTCGTGGCCCATCACCGCCGCCACCTCGTCGTCGCTGAGCTTCAGCTTGTACAAAATGCCCGTGTAGAACATGATCTTGCCGCCGGGGGCGCAGTAGGCATTCACCTCGTCGCTGGTCTCCAGGTTCACCTCCCATTTCCAGCGCAGGGCATCGTCGCGGAACACGGCGGTCTGTGGGATGAGGCGCTGGGCGATGCCCCGCAGGCGGGCGAGCTGGGCCGCGTCGGCGTTGAGCTTGCCCTTGGCGGCGGCGGCGCGCTTCTCCTGTACATAGGAGGCCGCCGCCATCTGTTCCGCCTGCTGTTGGGACAGCAGCATGTACTGCTGGCGCTGGACGCCGACAGCGCCGGAACGGGTGGTCTGCACCGGCGTGCAGGCGGAAAGGAAAGCGCCTGCCGCAAACAGGGCCAGCCAGAATTTTTTCAGTCTCATCGCCTCATTTCTCCCGCCAGCGTAGCGCCGCCTTGTCGTCGGTTTCCCGGGCATCCACCCAGCGGCCGCCGGCGGGGGTTTCCTCCTTCTTCCAGAAAGGGGCCCGGGTCTTGAGATAATCCATGATGAATTCGCAGGCAGCGAAGGCCTCGCCCCGGTGGGCGCTGGAAACGGCCACCAGGACGATCTGGTCGCAGGGCCTGAGGGGGCCGACCCGGTGGATCACCAGGGCGTCGAAAATATCCCACCGCCCCTTGGCTTCGGCGACGATTTCCTCCAGGGCTTTTTCCGTCATGCCGGGGTAATGCTCCAGGGTCATCTCCCGCACCGCCGCCTCGTCGTTCACGTCCCGGACCAGGCCGAGGAAACTCGCCACGGCGCCGATCTTCGGCTTGCCGGCGCGGAAGGCGGCGATTTCCGCGCCGAAGTCGAAATCCGCCTCCTGCACCCTTACCTCCATGTCAGCCTCCGGTCACGGGGGGGAAAAAAGCCACTTCGGCACCGTCGGGAAGAAGGGTATCGGGGCTGGCCATTTCCTGATTGACCGCCACCCGCACCGGTTTGTCCGCGGCAAGTTCGGTGGTCCAATTGCCCCCCCGGTCCCGCAGCCAGTCGGCCAGTTGACCGACGGTGGCCACGCCGGGAGGGGGAGCCAGCTGCTCCCGGTCGGTGCCCAGGCTCTCGCGCAGGCGGGCGAAGTACAGCACGGTAATCATGACAGCAACTCGGAAAAGGGGATGAATTTCACGCTCTGGCCCCGTTCGATGGTTTTCCCTTCGGGGAGTTCCACCAACCCCTGGGCCCAGGCGACGGAACTCAGGGCGCCGGAACTCTGGTTGGGATACAGGGCGGCAACCGGTGAGCCATCCGCGCCGATGTCCAGCCTGGCCCGGGCGAACTCCCGCCGGTCGCCGGGCTTTTTCCATTCAAAGGCGGCCGGCAGGATATACGAGGGCGGAGCGACCTGCCGTACCCCCTGGCAGCGCAATAGAAAGGGGCGCACGAAAAGGCAGAAGGTGACGAAGGCGGACACCGGATTGCCCGGCAGGCCGAGGAAAAAGGCCCCGTCCAGCTCGCCGAAGGCCAGGGGCTTGCCCGGTTTCATGGCCACTTTCCACATGGTCAGCTTGCCGATGCTTTCCACCGCCGCCTTGACGTGATCCTCCTCCCCCACCGACACGCCGCCGCTGGTGATCACCGCGTCGGCCTGCCGGGCCGCCTGCCGCAACACGTCCACCGTGGCGTCAAAGCGGTCCGGCACGATGCCGAGATCGACCACCTCGCAGCCCAATCCCTGCAAAAGGCCGCGCAGGGCGAAGCGGTTGGAGTTGTAGATCTGCCCCGGCTTGAGGGGCTCCCCGGGCATGACGATTTCGTCGCCGGTGAAGAAGGCCGCCACCTTGAGCCGGCGCGCGACCTTCAGGCGAGCATGGCCTGCCGCGGCCGCAAGGCCCTGGTGCTGGGGGCCAAGGCGCGTCCCGGCAACCAGGACCGTGGCGCCGGCGGCAAAATCCTCCCCCGCCCGGCGAACGTTCGCCCCGGCCTGGGGCGCTCGCCGCACGGTTACCCGGCCGTCCGCCTCGGTGCAATGCTCCTGCATCACTACCGTATCGGCCCCGGGGGGTACCGGGGCACCGGTAAAGATGCGCGCCGCCGTCCCCTGCGCCAGGGGCTGGCCGACGTGGCCGGCGGGAATACGCTGCGATACCGGCAAGGCGGTTTCCCCCTCGGGGTCCAGGTCCGCGAGGCGGACCGCGTAGCCGTCCATGGCGCTGTTGTCCAGGGGGGGAGCGCTTACCGTCGCCGCCACGTCTTCCGCCAACACGCGGCCCAAGGTATCTTCCACCGCGACCTCTTCCGTCGCGTCCACCGCCTTGGCGCGCTCCAGCAGCCAAGCCAGGGCTTCGTCCGCCGTCATCATGGAATCATCCTCATGCAAATCCTGTTTGTCTCAAAATAAAAGCCGCAATTTCCTCGGCTGCGTTCAAATCGAACTGGGGCAACGGGGTTGCCAGCGGCTCGTCGGTAGCGATACCGACAATCCAGGAATCTTGCGGATGGAGCAATGGTTTGCCGCTGGCCCGCCGGCACACTTCCAGCTTCGGAATCGGGTCGCGCTTGAAGCCCTCCACCAAGACGAGATCGCAAGGGGAAAGGGTTTTTACCAATTCGGCCAAGCCGGGCTCCGGTTCCTGCCGCAACTCGTGCATCAACACCCAGCGCTTGGACGACGCCAGCATCACTTCCCGGCAACCCGCCTCGCGAAAGCGGAAGCTGTCCTTCCCCGGCTGATCGAGATCGACATCGTGGTGGGTTTGCTTGATCAGGGATACACGCCTGCCCCCTGCCGCAAGAAGAGGCAATACTTTCTCGATCAGGGTGGTTTTACCGCTACCGCTATAACCCGCGATGCCGAAAACCCTCATCTTTTAATCCATCCGTTTCAGTCAACAATAATGCCCCAGGGCCACCCTGGAATCAAGGTTCCGTTTCTGATGCCTGGAGCCTCGGGTAGCGGCAGTATTCCACCAGCCGTTGGGTTTCCTCGCTGGGCGGAGGCGTCAGAAGGCTGGCCGCGATTACGCCTATAAAACCGGCCGGGACGCCGAAAATCCCCGCGGCTATGTCACGGATGCCGAACCATGGCGTCATGCCGTAAAAACGCACCCCGACCAGGTAGAACAAGGTCACGCCCAAGCCCAAAACCATGCCGGCAACCGCGCCGGCCCAATTGGCCCGCTTCCAAAACACCCCCAACGCCAGGACCGGGAACAATGCCGCGCCGGCGATGGAAAAGGCCCAGGCCACCATGGAGAGGAGGGTATCGGGCCGGAGAGAAGCGACGAAAGCCGCCACCAGCGCCGCCACCAGCAGCAGTGCCTTGGAAAGGAAAATACGCAGGGGAGTGGAGGCCTCGGGGTGGACCATCTGGAAATAAACGTCGTGGGACAGCGCGCTGGCGATCACCAGCAGCAGCGCATCGGCCGTGGACAGGGCCGCCGCCAACCCCCCGGCGGCGACCAAACCGGACACCACGTAGGGCAAACCGGCGATCTCGGGGGCGGCAAGAACAATAATGTCCGGATTGATGCTGATTTCAGCCAGTTGCAGAATCCCGTCGTGGTTGATGTCATTGATCTTCACCCCCCAGGCGGCCATCCAGCTCGGAAGATCGCTGATGCTGGTTCCAATGAGCTTGGTGTAGACCTCGAACTTAACCAGCACGGCCAAGGCCGGTGCCGCCGAATAGAGCAGGAAAATGAAAAAGAGGGTCCAGAATACCGACTCCCGCGCCTCCCGCACCGTGGGAGTGGTGTAATACCGCATCAGGATGTGGGGCAAGCCAGCGGTGCCAATCATCAAGCACGCCGCCAGCGCGAGAAAATTACGCCGGGCGTTGTCGCGGCTGGCTTCGGTCTTGCCGGCGAAGGGGTCGGCATGGGGGGCGGGCGGGCGGGCGCTGGCGCGAGCCGCCTCCAGTTCCTTGCCCCATCTCTGGCGCGCTTCCATCTCCGTGCGCGGCAAATGGCCAAGAAAATTTTCAGCCGCTGCGATCTCCTCGGCTTTCGCCGGACGTTCTGCGCGCAGCCTAGCCAAGCGGGCTTCGGCCTGCCGGCGTTCCGTTTCCAGCGAGGCGGGCAGCATCTTGATCTTGGCCGCCAGCATATCGGCTTTCTGCGCATACAGCCGCAACGCCTCTTTCTGAGCAGGGTCGTTGAAGATTTCCTGCTCCCGTTCCGTCACCTTTTCCAGCACTTCGCCGTACACCAGCTGGGGGATGGGCACTTCGGTAATGCGCTGGGACAGCATGACCACGGGCACCAGGTAGGCGATGATCAAGATCACGTACTGGGCCACCTGAGTCCAGGTAATGGCCTTCGCTCCCCCGAGAAAGGAGCAGACCAGGATGCCCAGCACCCCCACGTAAACGCCGGTGGTGAAATCGATCCCCAGGAAGCGGCTGCTGATCAGCCCTACGCCGTAAATTTGCGCCACGACGTAAATGAAGGAAGCCAAAATGGCCGCCAGCACGCCGATCATGCGCGGCAGATTGCCGCCGTAGCGGGCGCCGAGAAAATCAGGAATGGTGAACTGCCCGAATTTGCGCAGGAAAGGCGCGAGAAACAGCGCCACCAGGACATAACCGCCGGTCCACCCCATGACGAAGGCCAAGCCATCGTAGCCCGAGAGATAAAGAGTGCCGGCCATGCCGATGAACGTCGCGGCGCTCATCCAGTCGGCGCCGCTGGCCATGCCGTTGAATATGGCCGGCACGCGGCGCCCGGCGACGTAATATTCGGAAATGTCCGCGGTACGGCTCAAGACGCCGATGGTGGTATACAGGCCGAGAGTGGCGACCATGAAGATATAGCCGATCCAGGCGTTGGGCATCCCCATCTGCTCGGCGATGGCCAAAAGAATGATGAAGGTGATGAAGCCCCCCGTGTAGAGGCCGTAATAGCGGGAAAGGCTGCGGAAATATTGCTTGTTCTTGCGTGCGCCCATCACTCTTCCGCGACCCCGCATTCCTTGTCCAGACGGTTCATATACCGGGCGTAGAACCACACCAGGGCCACATAAATCAGCAAGGAACCCTGTGCCGCCATGAAAAACCCGAGGGGAAAGCCCAGAAAACTGAAGCGGTTCAGGTCCGCGGCGTAGTAGACCACCACGAACGTGGCAACGAACCACACGGCGACGAGCACGGCCGTTATGCGCAAGGTCTTGCGCCAATATGTCTGCAGGAGCCTGGTTTTCGGCATGGAGCCCTTCGGTTGTCTGTGTGCCGCCGGTTCACATGCCGGCCATCAGGGTGGCTATTGTACCGCTCCTGCTTTCAGCTGGCCCAGCTTACCCACCTTTGGGCTTTTTCCATGTTTTGCAAATCCGCCAGGTGGCGCGCCCCTTTTTTCGCCGCGCCCGCCGCCAGCACCTGCAGCAACTGGGCGGTGGAAAGCGCGTCCGCCAATGCGCTATGCCGGGCATAGTTGTTGATATGAAAGTGGCCCATCCAATCGTCCAACGCCCGGTAACGGCGAGCCAGATCGGGGTATAAAGCGGGGGCGATATAGGCCAAGTCCACCCACGGATGCTTGAACTCCAGGCCCAGGAATTCCTTCATTGCCCGCCGGATCATGGTTTCATCGAAGGTGACATGGAAAGCGATGAGGGGCGACTTGCCCAAATACTCGAGGAACTGCAGCAATGCCGCTACCGGCGGAACGCCGTCGGCCTGGGCGGTCCCGCCGATGCCGTGGATAAGGATGTTTTCCTTGTCGCTTACCGCCTCTTGCTGGAGGATGATTTCGAAGCTATCGCCAAGGTCGATCCGCCCCCCCGTCACGGCCACGGCGCCAATAGCGATGAGGCGGTCTTTGTTGAGATTGAGCCCGCTGGTTTCCACGTCCACCACCACATAACGCCCCTGGGACAGCGGCTCTTCCAAGGGAGGGGCCGGCAAGGATTTCCACGCTTCCAGCCTGGCCGCCTCCTCCGCGCGCAGTTCGACGGATGAAATGCCAAAGAGACGAGTCAGCCAGCTCATAAGCGATAATCCATGCCAAGCCGGGTTTGCAGCTTACGGGCCTGGCGAAAGGCTTCCTTCAGAATCCTCCGGTCCAGGTCGTTCAAGCGATCCGGGTCGATGCGATTGGCGCCGGCAGCCCCATCTTCCTCATGCTGGCGCCGCAAGCGCAGGAGTTGAATAAATAGAAAAGCCTCCACCCAGCCCTCCACTTCCGCGCCCGCGATCTTCAACCTAGTCGCCGCTTCGCGCAACCGCTGCACGGTTCCGGTATGCGCCTGGCCGGTGGCCAAGCCGTAAATGCGCGCCGCGTCGACGAAGGGCGTGATGCCGTTGAGCTTCAGATCCAGCGTTCGGTCTTCCCTCACGGTGAACTCCCGGACCAAGCCCAGAGGAGGACGGTTGCGCAGCGCATTGGCCGCCATCTGGTGAAGAAAACGGGGATTGGCTTGCGCCGTCCTCGCCAGCCACTGCCGCAGGCGGGCGGCGAGAGCCGCGTCGCCATGCAAGGGACGAAAATCAAAAAAGATCGTGGCATTGAGCAGGGCCTCCGGCTCGCCTTGGTCAATCCAGCGGGAAAAGGTCTTCCGCCATTCCTCCAGGGACAGGCACCACCGAGGATTGGAAGCCATGATCTCCCCCTTGCACAGGGGGAAGCCGCAGGCCGCCAGGGCATCGTTGATCCCCTTCGCCAGCGGCAGCAGGATCGCTCTCAGCGCCTCCGCCTCTTCCCCGGACTCCGCCTCGAAGAGGATGCCGTTGTCCTGGTCCGTGTTCAGCGTCTGCTCGAACCGCCCTTCCGAACCCAAGGCCAGCCAGCAGTATTTCCCCGCGATCCGCTGCCGCGCCGACAGCGGCAGCCGCGCCTCTTCCAGTTCGATGATCCGTCCGGTCAGCAGGTCGTTGAGGGTGGAGAGAATCTGCGTCAGCTGTTCCGCCGCCACGCCCTGCGCCAGCATGTTGTGGGCCAGTTGCCGGATGTCCTTGACCGCCTGCTGAAGGGTGGGCAGGTCGGCGGCTTCCCGAAGGGTGCCGCTCAATTGCCGCAGTCCTACCCGTTGCAGGGTGAACAAGTCCTTTTCCGAGATCAGGCCGACCAGTTGTTCGTTGTCGGTGACCAGTATGTGGCGGAAGCCTTCCCGGGCCATCACCAGGGCCGCTTCGTAGGCCAGGGCCTGGGGCGGCAGCGATACCGGGTCGGGGCTCATGACGTCCCGTATCGGGGTGGCCAGGTCGATGGCCGCCAGGGCGACCCGGTCCAGGACGTCGTGGAGGGTGAAGATGCCCAGGGGGCGCTGCCGTTCGTCCACGACGATCATGGAGCCGATGCGCTTTTGCTGCATGGCCGCGAGAACGTCCCGCAGGGGGGTGGTGGGGAGGGTGCTGACGGGGTGGCGGCGCAGGAGGGCGGACAGGGGGGTGTCCATGGATTGCTGCTCGCTGCTGCTCTGGCTGTAGCGGGCCTGGATGATGTGTTTGGACTGTTCCAGCAGGCTGGCGATGCGCCGCGTGCAGAAGTCGTGGAAGGGGGGGCTCTGTTGCAGCAGGGCGCTAAAGTCGCCGGCGGGCAGTTCGTAGCAGAAGGTGTCTTCCTTGGCACGGTAGAGGCTGGACACCGGCCGCTTGGAGAGCAGGGCGCCGAGGGGGAAGCATTCTCCTTCCACCAGTTCCCAGCGGGCTTCGTCGCCCTCGACCCGGGCCACGTCCTGTTCCCCCTGCACCGCCCCCTGTTTGATGATGTAAAAACGGCTGACTTGTCCCTGGTCCGGCCCCAGTACCACTTCCCCCTTGCCGTAGTACCCCAGCTTCAGCCGACCCGCCAGCCATTCCAGGTCCTCCCGCTCCATCTGGTCGAACGGCGCGTGACGCCTCAGGTGCTCAACAAGAGCATGAAGAAGGGAGGAGGGAGGATGTCGTTCTGTCATGTTATATCCCGAAAAGCTTTTCCATCATAACCTTGCCGTCAAACGGCGCAATGGCGCCAGGGAATAAAAAAGCCCCGGCTATACCGGGGCTTAAAATTACTTCCAAGGAAATTATGGCGTTATTGTTGTATGCCTTGCCTGGAAGTTTCCTTAGTGCGCCACGGCGCCTTCGGCGTGGATGCCGGTGTTCTGGCGCACGTACAGCTCATCCCACATTTCTTCCGCGCGCTTGTCGCGGTAGAGCAGGGAACCGATGATCACCATCAGGAAGCCCACCGGGATGGAGATAATGCCGGGGTTCTTCAGCTTGATCAGCGGTTTTTCCAGGCCCACGATGCTAGTGGTCTGACCTTCGAATTTCTTCAGCTCATCCTGGGCGCCCTTGATGGCTTTCTCGGTCGCCGCGATGTCCTTGGTCAGCTTCTCCTTGTCGGCGCCTTCGATCGCGGTAGCCAGCTTGGCCTGCAGGCCGGTCAGCTTCTCCAGGGCGCCGGGCTTGGCGGGTTTGCCGTCCTTGGCGGGCTCGCCGTTCAGCACCTTGTTGGCGTCGGCGATCTTCGCCAGGGGATAGGTCATGTTGGGGGACACCATCACCACGGCGATGGCGGTGATCGCGCCGACCAGCATGCCGGCCACGACGCCACCGGTGTTGCAGCGCTTCCAGTACAGGGTCAGCACCACCGCGGGCAGGTTGGAGGAAGCCGCCACCGCGAAGGCGAGGCCCACCAGGTGCGCCACGTTCTGGCCCTTGGACAGGATGCCGAGGATGATGGACACCACGCCGACGATGATGGAGGACACGCGGGCAGCGCGCACCTGCTCTTCGGGGGTGGCATGGTCGCCGCGGATCACGCCCACGTAGATATCGTGGGCCATGGCGGAAGCGGAGGCCAGCACCAGACCGGCCACCACGGCCACGATAGTGGCGAAGGCGACGGCAGCGACGAAAGCGAGGAAGAAGTTGCCCAGCATGGAGTCCGGACCGCCGCCCACGAATTGGGCCAGCAGGGGGGCCGCCATGTTGCCGCCCTTGTCGAGGGCGGTGATCTTGCCGGCGCCCACCAGGGTGGCGGCGCCCATGCCCAGGAACAGGGTCAGCACGTAGAAGCCGCCGATGATGCCCATGGCCCAAATCACGGACTTGCGGGCTTCCTGAGCCGTGGGAACGGTAAAGAAGCGCATCAGGATGTGGGGCAGGCCAGCGGTACCCAGCACCAGGGCGAGGCCCAGGCTCAGCTGGTCGAGGGGGTCCTTCAGCAGCAGGCCGGGCTCCAGGAAGCGCTGGCCGAGTTGTTCCGGGGTCATGTTGGCGGCGGAATCACCCAGCACCTTGGCCACCTGAGCCTGGACCTTGGGATCGTCCACCACGCCCTGCAGGAAGCTGGGGAGGGAGAAGCCGTAGGGCGCCCAGACGAACATCACCAGCAGGATGGAAGCGGCCACCAGCAGGACGGCCTTGACGATTTGCACCCAGGTGGTGGCCTTCATGCCGCCGAACACCACGTAGGACAGCATCAGCACGCCCACCACGGCCACCGACACTTCGTAGTCGATGCCGACCAGGGTCTTGATCAGCACGCCGCCGCCCACCATCTGGGCGATCAGGTAGAAGGTGGAAACAGTGATGGTGGACAGGGCCGCCACGGTCTTCGAGGCCTTGGGATTGTTGCGGAAGGCCAGGATGTCGCCGAGGGTGTACTTGCCGATATTGCGGCAGGGCTCGGCGATGACCAGCAGCACGGTGATGTAGGCCACCAGGAAGCCGACGGAGTACATGAAACCATCGTAGCCGTAGAGGGAGATCAGGCCCGCGATACCCAGGAAGGAGGCGGCGGACAGGTAGTCGCCCGCGATGGCCCAGCCGTTCTGCACGCCGGACACGGAGCGGCCGGCAGCGTAGAACTCGGACGTGCTGTGGGTCTGTTTCGCGGCCCAGTAGGTGATATACAGGGTGACGCCGATGATGGCGGCGAACACCAGGAAGGTCATGGTGCGGTGGCTGTCGCCCACTCCCGCTTCCGCGGCGAAGGCGCCGAAGGACGCCAGCGCCGTGCCGAGCCCGAGGCCGGCAGAGAGCAATTTTTTCATCGGTCCGGTCATCTTATCCTCCGATCTTGTGGGCGTCTTTGACGATTTCTTCCGCCATGGCGTCAAACTCGCGGTTGGCGCGCTTGGCGTAAATGATGGCGATTCCCCAGGCGACGACGAACTCGGACAGGGCGAACAGCAGGCCGAAATTGATCGGTCCCCATATCTTGGTGTCGAAGACGCTCTTGAAATAGGCCGCCATGATGGGCAGCAGGAAGTAATACACCATCGAGAAGATCATCAGGCCCCACAAGAACCCGCTCTTCTTCTTGTGCAGTGCCTGAAACCGGGGGTCCGCGTCGATGGCGGCCCAGTTCATCTGCGGTTTTGACATTTTCTTTCCTCCGTTTGATAATGGCCCGAAACAAAGCCTTATATCCCCGCGGCACGGGGATCGTGCCCCCACAGTAGCCCCTCAAACTTACACGAAACTTACAGCCCCTCACCCTCTTCAGTCAGCCCAGCATGCGGATTCTGATCATCGAAGACGACGAAATACTGGCTGACGGGCTCCAGTCCTCCATGCGCCAGGCCGGTTACGCCGTGGACCATGTCTGCAACGGCAAGGATGCGGTGCATATCGCTCAGAGCGAATCCTTCGACCTGGTGATTCTTGACCTGGGACTACCCAAGCTCGACGGCTTTTCCGTGCTGAAGCAGTTGCGCGCCGGCCAAAGAAGCATGCCCGTCCTCATCCTGACGGCCCGGGATTGCCTGGAGGCCCGGGTGAAGGGCCTGGATTTGGGCGCCGACGACTACATGACCAAGCCCTTCGACCTGCCCGAACTGGAAGCCCGGGTGCGGGCTCTCCTGCGCCGGGGCCAGAGCGGTTACAGCCCGGCCCTGGTCCATGGCGACCTGGCTTTCGACACCATCGGTCGCCGCGTCACCCTCCGCGGCGAACCCATTTCCTTCTCTTCCCGCGAACTGGGCGTACTGGAAATTTTGTTGACCCGCGCGGGCAGGGTGGTCAGCAAGGAACAAATCCTGGAGCACCTCTACAGCTTTTCCGAGGAGGCCAGCAGCAATGCCATCGAGGTGTACATACACCGCGTCCGCAAGAAAATCGAGCCCGCCGGCATTACCATCCGCGCGATTCGCGGGCTGGGGTACTTGATGGATAAGTCCGGCGCCTAACCGGTACCGTCCGGCCGGCACCTCTCCATGAATAACGATATCCTCTCCCTGCGCACCCACCTTATGAACTGGCTGTTCACGCCTTTGTTCGTACTCTGGGTGTTCAGCACGGCTACCGGCTACATTGCTACCCTCAAGTATGCCAATCGGCCTTACGACCAGGCCCTGCTGGAGCGGGCCCAGACCCTGGCCGGCCATTTCAGGCTGACGGACGGCTCTCCCGTGGCCAACGGCGCCCCGCCCGCCAAGGAAGAAGCGTTTTATTCCCTTTACGACGCCGACGGCAAACAGCTCGCCGGCAATGTATCCCTGCCCAGGCCCTCGGAATATTTGCTGCGCAAAAATGAGCCCGTATTCACCGATGCGGAGTATCGCGGCATCAAAATCCGCATGGTCACGCTTCATTACCCGGAGGGAGAGGGACGTTTCGGCCGGCTTCAACTGGCCGAAGAACTGGACAAGCGCCAGGCCCTGATCCGGGGAATTCTCGCCAACATCGTCATTCCGCAGCTACTCCTGATCCTGATGGCGGGCGCGGCGGTATGGTATGCCCTGAAGCGCGGCCTTGCGCCCCTGGAGCACCTGCGCCAGGAAGTGATCGAGCGCTCCCGCACCGACCTGAGCCAACTCAGCGAAAGCAAGGCCCCGGAGGAGGTCCGGCCCCTGATTCATGCTTTCAATCAACTGCTGCAGCGCTTAAGCCAGGTGCTGGATTCCCAGAAGCGCTTTGTCGCCGATGCCGCCCACCAACTCCGCACCCCCTTTGCCGGCCTGAAGACCCAGTCCGAACTTGGCCTGCGAGAAACCGACCCGGAGAAGATGCAGGCGGCCTTGCGGAAAATCCATGCCAGCGCCGAACGCTGCAACCACCTGGTGAACCAGCTTCTGGCCTTGGCCCGCAACGAACCCGGCGGCCATCTTTACAGCACCCTTGATACCCTGGAATTGGGCAAGCTGGCCCAGGAAGCCACCATGAAGTGGGTGCCGGAGGCTTTGCACAAGGACATTGATCTTGGCTTCGAAGGCAGCCAGCAAGCGGTGCCGGTAAAAGGCGACCCTCTCGGCCTGACGGAACTGCTCGATAACCTGCTCGACAATGCCATTCGTTACACCCAACCCGGTGGCCGCATAACGGTGACCGTTGCCTACAATAACGGTGGCGCTTTGCTGTGCATCGAGGACAACGGCCCGGGCATCCCCCCTGAGCAACGGCAGCGCGTGTTTGAACGTTTCTACCGCATCCTGGGGAGCGGCGAAAAAGGGAGCGGCCTGGGACTATCCATCGTCAAGGAAGTGGCGGAATTGCACCACGCCACGGTCGCGTTGGGTGAAGGCGCCCATGGCGCGGGGCTAAAGGTGACGCTCCGTTTTCCCCACCACTCTTCCTTCTAGCCTCGTTTTTAAAACTGGAAGTATTTTTCCAGCACCGCCTGCACTTTGCGGCCCTGTCGAAAAGCCTCCTTCAGGATGCGGCGGTCCAGGCTATTGAGGGAATCGGGGTCGACCCGGTTGGATAGGGGAAGGCCTGCCCCAGCCTGTTCATGCTGAAGACGCAGGCGCAGGAGCTGGATGAACAAAAAGGCCTCCACCCAGCCCTCCACCTCTGCCGAATTCAGCTTCCACGCTTCCCCCGCTCCGCGCAGGCGCCGAATGGTGCTGGCCTCCCCGATGCCGCCGTAGAGGCCGAATATGCGCGCCGCGTCGACGAAGGGCGTGATGCCGTTGAGCTTCAGGTCCAGGGCGTGGTCCTCGCCGACGGTGAAATCCCGCACCATCCCCAAGGGCGGGCGGTTGCCCAGCGCATTTTCCGCCATCAGCTTGAGAAAGTGGCGGCTGTCCTTGATTTTGTCCTGGAGCCATCCTCGCAGGTCCTCCGCCAAGTCGGCGCGGCCATGAAGCGCCCGGAAATCGAAGAATATCGAGGCATGAAGCAGTACCGGCTTATCGCCGCGAAATATCCAGTCGGCGAAGGTGTCTTTCCATTCTTGCCCCGACAGGCACCACCGAGGATTGGAAGCCATGATCTCCCCCTTGCACAGGGGGAAGCCGCAGGCCGCCAGGGCATCGTTGATCCCCTTCGCCAGCGGCAGCAGGATCGCTCTCAGCGCCTCCGCCTCTTCCCCGGACTCCGCCTCGAAGAGGATGCCGTTGTCCTGGTCCGTGTTCAGCGTCTGCTCGAACCGCCCTTCCGAACCCAAGGCCAGCCAGCAGTATTTCCCCGCGATCCGCTGCCGCGCCGACAGCGGCAGCCGCGCCTCTTCCAGTTCGATGATCCGTCCGGTCAGCAGGTCGTTGAGGGTGGAGAGAATCTGCGTCAGCTGTTCCGCCGCCACGCCCTGCGCCAGCATGTTGTGGGCCAGTTGCCGGATGTCCTTGACCGCCTGCTGAAGGGTGGGCAGGTCGGCGGCTTCCCGAAGGGTGCCGCTCAATTGCCGCAGTCCTACCCGTTGCAGGGTGAACAAGTCCTTTTCCGAGATCAGGCCGACCAGTTGTTCGTTGTCGGTGACCAGTATGTGGCGGAAGCCTTCCCGGGCCATCACCAGGGCCGCTTCGTAGGCCAGGGCCTGGGGCGGCAGCGATACCGGGTCGGGGCTCATGACGTCCCGTATCGGGGTGGCCAGGTCGATGGCCGCCAGGGCGACCCGGTCCAGGACGTCGTGGAGGGTGAAGATGCCCAGGGGGCGCTGCCGTTCGTCCACGACGATCATGGAGCCGATGCGCTTTTGCTGCATGGCCGCGAGAACGTCCCGCAGGGGGGTGGTGGGGAGGGTGCTGACGGGGTGGCGGCGCAGGAGGGCGGACAGGGGGGTGTCCATGGATTGCTGCTCGCTGCTGCTCTGGCTGTAGCGGGCCTGGATGATGTGTTTGGACTGTTCCAGCAGGCTGGCGATGCGCCGCGTGCAGAAGTCGTGGAAGGGGGGGCTCTGTTGCAGCAGGGCGCTAAAGTCGCCGGCGGGCAGTTCGTAGCAGAAGGTGTCTTCCTTGGCACGGTAGAGGCTGGACACCGGCCGCTTGGAGAGCAGGGCGCCGAGGGGGAAGCATTCTCCTTCCACCAGTTCCCAGCGGGCTTCGTCGCCCTCGACCCGGGCCACGTCCTGTTCCCCCTGCACCGCCCCCTGTTTGATGATGTAAAAACGGCTGACTTGTCCCTGGTCCGGCCCCAGTACCACTTCCCCCTTGCCGTAGTACCCCAGCTTCAGCCGACCCGCCAGCCATTCCAGGTCCTCCCGCTCCATCTGGTCGAACGGCGCGTGACGCCTCAGGTGCTCAACAAGAGCATGAAGAAGGGAGGAGGGAGGATGTCGTTCTGTCATGTTATATCCCGAAAAGCTTTTCCATCATAACCTTGCCGTCAAACGGCGCAATGGCGCCAGGGAATAAAAAAGCCCCGGCTATACCGGGGCTTAAAATTACTTCCAAGGAAATTATGGCGTTATTGTTGTATGCCTTGCCTGGAAGTTTCCTTAGTGCGCCACGGCGCCTTCGGCGTGGATGCCGGTGTTCTGGCGCACGTACAGCTCATCCCACATTTCTTCCGCGCGCTTGTCGCGGTAGAGCAGGGAACCGATGATCACCATCAGGAAGCCCACCGGGATGGAGATAATGCCGGGGTTCTTCAGCTTGATCAGCGGTTTTTCCAGGCCCACGATGCTAGTGGTCTGACCTTCGAATTTCTTCAGCTCATCCTGGGCGCCCTTGATGGCTTTCTCGGTCGCCGCGATGTCCTTGGTCAGCTTCTCCTTGTCGGCGCCTTCGATCGCGGTAGCCAGCTTGGCCTGCAGGCCGGTCAGCTTCT
>JAJZVC010000064.1 GCA_021845865.1 Pseudomonadota bacterium
CGTCGCCCGCTTCAAGATCGGCGGCCGCGGCCACCGGCTGGAGGAAACCAGCCGCTTCGTCCGGGAGGATGGGCGCTGGGTTTACTTGGACGGCGACGTATCCTGAGCCGGCCCCCCGGCGGCGGCAAGGAAATTCTGCGCCAGGGTCTTGTATAGGGGCCGGTCGCAGACCAACCGGGACGAAACATGGGCGATGAAGGCGGTGGCCATCAGCGGCAGTACCATCTCGTGGCTGTCGGTCATTTCCATGACGATGACGAAGGCGGTCAGGTAGGACGCCAGCGTCGCCAACAGCTTCAGGAGTCCGAAATCCCAGGGCAAGCAAGCCGAGCCTTCGACGATGCCCCGTGCCTCATCATAGCCGGTGCCATAGACCAGCCCACCGGAAAGCAATCCGATCAGTGACTGGCTGAAAAGGCCGCCCCGCCTCCCCAGAACACCAGGCGCCGCTTCCAGCGTCGGGGCGAAAGCCAGAAGGAATGGTGCTTGCGCAGGGTACGGAGCGGCATCAGCCTTATTCCGGCTTCTCGGCCCCCAGGACCTCGGCGGCGATTTCCCGCACCTCGGCGTCCGGGTCGTCCAGACAGGCGCGCATGTAGGGCAGGATGGCCTCGCCGCCGACGAGGGACAGGAAATGGCAGGCATCGGCCCGCACCAGCCGGTCGTCGTGGCGGGTCAGTTCCCCCAGGCCGGGAATGAGGACGTCCGTCACCCCCGTCCCCTGGAACTCCTCCATCACCGCGCCGATGCCGAGGCGCACCGCCATGCTGGAGTTGGGGTCCCGCAACAGTTCGAGGAGGGCCAGCAGGCGCTCGGGCCGCTCCCACGCTAGGGCTTCCACCTTGACCCGGCGGCCGGTTTTCAGCAGTTCGAGAAAATACTCCGCCAGCCCCTCGATGCTTTCCCCCGCCTGGGCCCGGCGCCGCAACTCGTCCAGCGTGGCGGCCCCCTCCAGCTCGTAGGGCCCGAGGCGCACCCAGGGCACCCCCTTCACGCCCAATTCCTCGGCCCGCTCCGGGTAAACCGCCACGTTCACCGCCTCCAGGCGGCCGATCGCCCCCTCCTTGAGCAGGCGGGACAGTCCCTCCAGCACGCCGGGACAATGGGGACAGCCGGGGGCGATCAGAATGAGGGCGTCAGGGGGCGAGGCGTTCATAGGGCATCCTTCAGCAATTGGCGCAGCAGGGGAACCGTCACCGAGCGCTTATGTTCCAGGGAATAGCGGTCGAGGGCGTCCAGGGCCGCCAGAAGGGAGGGCAGGTCCCGCCGCCAGTGCCGCAGGAGGTAATCGGCCGCCTCGTCCGGCAGGTCGAAGCCCCGCTGCTTGGCATGGCCCTTGAGGGCTTCGCTTTTTTCAGCGTCGGTGAGCCCTTGCACCTGATAGACCAGCCCCCAGCCGAGACGGGTGACCACGTCCGGGCGCAAATCAAGCTGCGCCGGAGCGCAGGGCCCGGCCACCAGCAAGCGGCCGTTGCCTTCCTTGATGCGGTTGTAGAGACCGAACAGGGCAATCTGCCCCTCCCCGTCGAGGCTGTCCACGTCGTCCACGGCCACCAGGTCGCGGTCCGCCAATTCAGGAGCAAGGTCCCGGCCGCCGGCCAGATAGACCGCGGACTGGCCCTTTTCCCGCGCCGCCGCGACGCAGGCCCGCAGGAGGTGGCTCTTGCCGCCGCCCTCCTCGCCCCACAGATAAACGAAACGCTCCACGCCCGCCACCAGGTTGCGCAGGACATGGAGCATTTCGCCGTTGCCGCCGGGAACGAAATTATCCAGGGTGGGCTCGGTCTCGAGGGAAATCGCCAGGGCCAGTTGTTTCATGGGCCGTAATTAAACCGCCCCATGGACGGAAAAGCAAACAGCTCCGAGCCCGGCGATAGGGTTTATGCCATAAAACCGCCATGACGACCCCATAAGGACAAGGCGTTCCCTCCCCCCCTGGCTCTCGGCATTGCCTCGCCCTTGGCGGCGCCATCGATCTGCCCGTCTCCATCCAGATCGCGCCCCCAAGCCGGCCGGCATTCTCCGACCTGGACCGCCGCCTGTCCCGCCTCCCGGGTGGCGACGGGCGGGCGATCGTGGGCCGGGACGTGCCGATCATCGATACCGCCACCGACGAGATTCTGGACATCCCGCGGGACATCGTGAAGCAAGCCGCGCAGGCGAGGGGGTCTGAGCGTTTTCGGCCTGTTTGGGGTAAAATACTGTTTTTGTTAGCCCCGCCCAAAGAAAGCGAGCAGTCCCTTGAGCCAGACCGACAAAACCTCCCTCAGTTACCGTGACGCCGGCGTGGACATCGACGCCGGCGACCAGCTGGTCGAGAACATCAAGCCCTTCGCCAAGCGCACCCTGCGCCCCGAGGTCCTCGGCGGCCTGGGCGGTTTCGGCGCCCTGTTCGAGATTTCGAAGAAATACCGGAACCCGGTGCTGGTGTCCGGCACCGACGGCGTCGGCACCAAGCTCAAACTGGCCTTCACCCTCGACAAGCACGACACCGTGGGCATCGACCTGGTGGCCATGAGCGTCAACGACATCCTGGTCCAGGGCGCCGAGCCCCTGTTCTTCCTCGACTACTTCGCCTGCGGCAAGCTGGACGTGGCCACCGCCACCGACGTCATCAAGGGCATCGCCGCCGGCTGCGAGCAGGCCGGCTGCGCCCTGATCGGCGGGGAAACCGCCGAGATGCCCGGCATGTACCCCGCCGGCGAGTACGATCTGGCGGGCTTCGCCGTGGGCGCGGTGGAAAAGGACCGGATCATCACCGGCCAGACCATCCAGGCCGGCGACGCGGTGCTGGGCTTGGCCTCCAGCGGCGCCCACTCCAACGGCTACTCCCTGATCCGCAAGATCATGGAGCGCTCCCGCATCGACCCGGCCTCCGACTTCCACGGCCGCCCCTTCGCCGACGTGGTGATGGCGCCCACCCGCATCTACGTCAAGCCCATGCTGTCCCTGATGGAAAAACTGCCGGTGAAGGGCATGGCCCACATCACCGGCGGCGGCCTGCTGGAAAACGTGCCCCGGGTGCTGCCGGAGAACCTCGCCGCCGTCATCAGCAAGGACGCCTGGGCCCTGCCGCCCCTGTTCCAGTGGCTGCGGCAGGAAGGCAACGTTCTGGATACGGAAATGCACCGCACCTTCAACTGCGGCATCGGCATGGTGGTAATCGTGGCGCAGGAAAACGCCGACGCCGCCCTGGCCCACCTCCAGGCCGCCGGCGAGACGGTTTACCGCCTCGGCACCATCGAGAAGCGCGCCGGCGGGCAGCCCCAGACCGTCGTCCAGTGAAGCGTATCGTCATCCTCATTTCCGGGCGCGGCAGCAATATGCAGGCCGTCCTGGAGGCGAACCTGCCGGTGAAGGTGGCCGCCGTCATCAGCAACAAGGCGGACGCCCCCGGCCTGGAAACCGCCCGCCGCCACGGGGTGGAAACCGTCGTGGTGGATCACCGCGGCCACGATGGCCGGGAAGCCTTCGACGCCGCCCTGGCGCGGCAGATCGACAGCCATGCCCCGGACCTGGTGGTACTGGCGGGCTTCATGCGCATCCTCACCCCCGGCTTCGTCGAGCACTACGCCGGGCGGCTGATCAATATCCATCCTTCCCTGCTGCCCGCCTTCACCGGCCTCGACACCCACGCCCGCGCCTTGGCGGAGGGCGTGAAGCTCCACGGCTGCACAGTGCATTTCGTCACCAACGAATTGGACCGCGGCCCCATCGTCGCCCAGGCGGCGGTGCCGGTGCTGGCCGACGACACGCCGGAAACCCTCGCCGCCCGGGTCCTGGCCCAGGAGCACCGGCTCTACCCCCAAGCCATCCGCTGGTTCGCCGAGGACAAGCTGGCGCTGACCTCCGACGGCAAGGTCCGCTTCCTCGGCCCCTGCGATGCCGATTCCGTCTTGATCTCACCCCGGGAGAAACCGTGAACACCCTTCGACTGCTTTCCACTCTCCTCCTCCTGACGGCTGCCGCGGCCGCCCAGGCCGCCGGCAACATCACCGCCACCTACGCCATGTTCCAGAACGGCCAGCACGTGGGGGACGTGACCGAGAAATTCACCCGCAAGGGCAAGACCTACCGCATCGAAAGCGTCACCGAGGCTCAAGGCGTCTTCGCCCTCTTTGCCAAGGGAGCCATCCGCATGGTGAGCAGCGGCGAAATCGACAAGAACGGCCTCAAGCCCCTGCGCTTCGAATACCACCGCGGCAACGACGCTTCCAAACTAGCTACCGCCGACTTCGACTGGAAGGCCAACACCCTGACCCTGAAGTCCGACGGCAAGACCGAAACCCTGCCCCTGGAACCCGGCACCCAAGACCGCATCAGCCAGAACTACCAGTTCATGTTCGTGCCCCAGCCGGCCCTGAACATCACCTTCCCCGTCACCGACGGCCGTTCCGTGGACCGTCAGCAATATCAGCTGCTGGGGGAGGAGGCCACCGAAACCTCCGACGGCAAGCTCAAGGCCCTGCGCTACAGCCGCGTGCACCAGCCCAACGAGCGGGCCGTGGACGTTTGGCTGGCCTCCCAGCGCGGCTACTTCCCGGTGCGCATCACCATCCTGGAGGGCGAAAAGAGCAAGCAGGAGCAAGTGCTCACCAAGTTCGCCAGCCACTAGGAAGCGGCGAACCGCCGCGCCACCCTTGAACCCCGCCCCGGCCCTTCGCCATCCCGCGCGCCGGCCCTTTCTCTGGGCCCTGGGGTTGTCCGTGCTGGCTCACCTGGCGGCGGTGTTCGGCCCCCATCTGCGGCTGCCCCGGGACATCCCCCCGCCGGAACCGATCCAGGCAAGGCTGGAGCTCCCCCCGCCGCCTCCCAAGCCGGCCAAGCCCGCGCCGAAGGCCCACCCCAAGCCCCGCCCAAAACCGGTGGCCGCGCCCGCCAAGACCGAGGCGCCGACCCCGCTGGACAAAGCCCAGGCCGCCGCGCCCCCGCCGGCGGCCAAGGCGGAGCCGGCCAAGCCCCCCTTCGACCCGACCCAATACCTGCCCCGCAAGGCGGAAATCCGCTACACCCTGTACAAGGGCGGCAACGGCCTGGCGGTGGGGAGGACCGAACACACCCTGGAGCTCACCGGCGAGCGCTATTCCGTCAGCAGCATCACCGAGGCCTCGGGTCTGTTCTCCATTTTCGTCTCCGGCAAACTGGTGCAGATCAGCCAGGGAAAAATCACCGACAGCGGCCTGAAGCCCGATTCCTTCTGGGTGCAACGGGGCCAGAAGGCCGAAACCACCGAATCCGCCCAGTTCGACTGGGACAACATGCAGCTCACCCTCAACAGCAGCGACGGCAGCCGCACCGTCAACCTTCAGCCCGGCACCCAGGACCTGCTGAGTTTTCTCTACCAGTTCGCCTTCGACCCGCCCACGGACAAGAAGGAGGTAAAACTGATCCTCACCAACGGGCGCAAGATCGACCGCTACGGCTACGACGTCGTGGGCGAGGAAACCCTCGACCTGCCCTCCGGCAGCGTCAAGGCCCTGCACCTGTCCAAGCAGCACGGCCCCAACGAGGACGGCACCGAAATCTGGCTCAATCTCGACAACCACTACCTGCCGGTTAAAATCCGCCAACTGGACAAGAGCGGCGACGTCGCCGCCGAGCAAATCGTCACCGGCATCACCATCAAAAAATGAAAACTTCCCTCCCTCTCAGCCACGCCATCCACGTCCTGGCCGACGTTCTCACCTTCCAGCGCCCGGCGGACGCCGTGCTGTCCTATTTCTTCCGCAATCATCACGAAGTGGGAGCCCGGGACCGGGAATTCATCGCCGAAACGGTGTACGCCATCCTACGCCGCAAGCGCCTGCTGGATCACGTCGCCCCCGGCACCACGCCGCGCAAGCTGGCCCTGGCGGCCCTGGTGAAGCTCCAGGGGGTCAGTCTGCGGGAACTGGAACCCTTGTTGAAGGGCAGCGAGGGCGAGTGGCTGAAAGCGATGAAGGCCGTTCCCACCGACGACCTCACCCCGGCGGAACAGGCCGACCTGCCGGACTGGCTATGGCAGCGTCTGGCCGCCGAACAGGGGGAGGAACGGGCCCTGGCCCTGGGCCGCGCCATGCAGCAGCCCGCCCCGCTGGATTTGCGGGTCAATACCCTCCTCGCCGGCCGGGACGAGGTGCTGGCCGTCCTCCGCGGCGAAGGCATCGAGGCCGAGGCCACGCCCTATTCGCCCGTGGGCATCCGGCTGAAGAAGAAAATCGCCCTCAACCGCCATCCCCTGTTTCTGGAGGGCAAGGTGGAAGTGCAGGACGAGGGCAGCCAGCTTCTCGCCCTGCTGCTGGCGCCGAAGCGCCGGGACATGGTGGTGGATTTCTGCGCCGGAGCCGGCGGCAAGACCCTGCTGCTGGGCGCCCTGATGGCCTCCCAGGGGCGGCTCTACGCCTTCGACGTCTCCGACAAGCGCCTCAACCAGCTGAAGCCGCGCCTCAAGCGCTCCGGCCTGTCCAACGTCCATCCCCAGCTTATCAGCGGCGAGAACGACGCCCGCATCAAGCGCCTCGCCGGCAAGACCGACCGGGTGCTGGTGGACGCCCCCTGCAGCGGGCTGGGCACCCTGCGCCGCAACCCGGACCTGAAATGGCGCCAGACGCCGGAGTCGGTGACGGAACTCACCGCCAAGCAAGGCGCCATCCTCGCCTCCGCCTCCCGTCTGGTGAAAAACGGCGGCCGCCTGGTTTACGCCACTTGCAGCCTGCTGCGGGAGGAAAACGAGGGCATCGTCGAGGCCTTCCTCGCCGCCCACCCCGGCTTCCGCCTGGTGAGCGCCGCCCAGGCCCTGGCCGAGGTCCGGGTCCCCCTCGATACCGGCGACTACCTCAAGCTCCAGCCCCAGACCCACGGCACCGACGGCTTCTTCGCCGCCGTCCTGGAGCGGGCCGGCTGAGCCCTGAAACGCAAGGCGGGCCATCCGGCCCGCCTGGTTCCTCCCGCAACCGCCTTACATCTTGAACCGCGTCACGACCTGACGCAGCTGGTCGGCCACGCGGGAAAGATGCGCCGCCTCTTCATCCGTCTGATGAATGGCCGCGCTGTTTTCCTCGGCCATCTGGGCAATGCCTTCCACGTTGATGGCGATTTCATTGCTGGCAGCGCGCTGTTCCCTCACCGACAGGGCGATATCGCCCATCCCGCGGCTTACGCGGCCCACCGTCTCGGTCGCCTGGGCCAGGACGCTGGACACCGCCGCCATCATCGCCTGCCCGGCCTCGATGGACTGCATGCCCTGGTGGATGACCCTCTCCACCGTCTCCGACTGCTGGCCGAGGGCCTGGGTAACGGCGTCGATTTCGTTGGCTGACTGACTGGATTTCTCCGCCAGCTTTCTCACCTCGTCCGCCACCACCGCGAACCCCCTTCCCTGCTCGCCGGCCCGGGCGGCCTCGATGGCGGCATTGAGGGCCAGGAGGTTGGTCTGGTCGGCAATTTCCTTGACCTGCTGGGTCATATTGGTGATGGTCGCGGTGCTGTCGACAAACTGGTTGATCGAGTCGGCGATCTCCTTCACCGCCGCCCCCACCCGCCCGACCTCGAGCCCCAGTTTCGACAGGCTTTCGTTGCCTTCCTGGGCCTGCTCCAGGCTGGCGTTGGCCAACTGCCGCATTTCTTCCGCCGATTCGGCCACCATCCCGATGCTGCCGGTCATTTGCTCCACCGCCGCCGCAGTGGCGCTGGATTTTTCACTCTGCACGCCGGAGCTTTGCGTCAGCTGGGAAGTCGCCCCCGCCAAGCTGGCCGAGGCCGCGACAAGTTCGTCGGACGCGCTGGCGATCTCCTCGAGAATCTCCCGCAGCTCGATGCGTATCCGCTCGCCGCTGGCGGCGATGCGGCCGATTTCATCTTGCGTGGCGCAGACAAGGGCGCGGGAGAAATCCCCTTCGGCCAGCCGGTCCAGGCCATCCACCGTCTGCTGCGCTGGCTGGACAATGCCTTTTCGCACCATCCACACAAGCACCGCCGACGCCAGCAGTGCCGCCAGCGCCATGAGCGCGAGGCCGCCCCGGATGCCGCCGTAGCCGCTGGCCACGGCCTGCCGAGAGGCGTCATCCGATGCCTGGGCAATGGCCTTGGCCGCCTGGGTCAATAACTCCGTCGGCGCCCGATCCATGCCCTTGACGGCGGCATCCCCCGCCTTGCTATCGGAACCGCTGTCCTTGAAGGCCTGCAAGCCCTGGCGGTAATCCTCCCCCATCTTTTTATGGGCTTGCTGGAAATCCTGGAGGAATTTACGGGATTCCGGGTCATTTACCCCCTGCAGCAGCCGCAGGATATTCTCCTGGACCTTTTTCTCCTGGGTTTCAAAATGGCCCCAGTATTTTTCCAGGGCGGCGGGATCGCCGCCCCGCAGCAGGACGTCCTTCCATTCCTGAACCTGTTTTTTGAATTCGGCCTGGGTGGCCAGAACGAGCATCGCCTCGTTGTTTCGGGCCTTCACCTCAACGTCGAACATGCGGATGCTGTGCCACGCCAGCCAGAAGCCATAAAACGCGCCCACCAGCAGCAGGCCCAGACCCAAAGCAGAGATTCCCAGCAGCCGGTTAAGAATGCTGCGCCCCATCCAGTTCATTGCGAGTCCTCATCGTTTGTTTTTATTAAGCAAATTCCAGCGTCATTCTAACCTTTTAGCCCGAATCATGACAATTTCATTACACCGATGAGGGTTATCGCCGGGCGCCGTCCCCCAGCAAATGCGCGAACTTCTGCTTGAATTTGTCCACCTTCGGCCCGATCACCCACTCGCAATAGGGTTGGCCGGGGTGGCGGCGGAAATATTCTTCGTGATGCTCCTCCGCCGGATAGAAAACAGCCAGGGGGACCACTTCGGTGACGATGGGACTGGGAAACGCCCCCTCGGCCATCAGGCGGGCAATCATCGTCTCCGCTTGAGCCTTCTGCTCCGGCGTTTGGAAATAAATCACCGAGCGGTACTGGGTCCCCCGGTCGTTGCCCT
Source organism: Pseudomonadota bacterium (assembly GCA_021845865.1). Classification (GTDB taxonomy): domain Bacteria; phylum Pseudomonadota; class Gammaproteobacteria; order Burkholderiales; family UBA9220; genus UBA2239. The sequence continues at coordinate 8,948 of JAJZVC010000064.1, forward strand.
GGCGGTTGAGGGTCGTGGGGTCGTGGATGGCGAAGAAAACCTCCAGCAACTCCCCATAGGCAATCACCCTGGGGTCGTAGGTCACCCGCACCACCTCGGCGTGGCCGGTGGCGCCGCCGCACACCTGCTCGTAGGTGGGGTGGGGCAGATTGCCCCCGGCGTATCCGGACTGCGCCTTCACCACCCCCTTCAGCAGCTCGAATACCGCCTCCAGGCACCAGAAGCAGCCGCCGCCGAAAATAGCGCTTTCAAGAGGAGGAGCCGTCATGGCTTCCATGGCAAATCCTTTCTTCTTTATTTACGCGATAAAATCGCGCTTTCATTTAGGGTCATGACTAGAACAGAAGGTTAATTGAGATGCTAACCTTATGTTATGTCGCTAAAAAACAGGTACGTTAATCGTTCAAAAATTTCTGAGGCCAAATTCCGGGAATTGGTCCGCTA
>JAJZVC010000022.1 GCA_021845865.1 Pseudomonadota bacterium
GCGATGCGGGCACGTATCTTCAGGTAAATACTGTTCACCGATCGCACCGAAAGTCCGGTCAATTCGGCTGCATTCATCGCCGTGAAATCCAGGGCAAAACACCGTACAACATGCCTGAATTTAGCTTCGCTGATTTTAGAACGGCGGCAATATCTGTTTTTAATAACCATATTAGGAAGTTATCACACCTTAACAGGTGCTTTGCTTCCTAAAACCATAAAATAAATAAGGGGAAATGGGATGGGTTACCCCTCTAAACGAGTGTTGGATTTGGTGCTGGTATTGCTAGGATTGTTGATTACTTTTGTGCCAATGTTGATAGTGGCGCTAGTGGTTAAGTTGACGTCCCGTGGCCCTGTGTTGTATTGGTCAGATCGGATTGGAAGGGATAATCGCGTATTTTGTATGCCAAAATTTCGGACTATGCGGGTAGATACACCAGCAGTGGCAACACACTTGTTGGGAGATCCGCGTCATTTCCTCACCCCGGTCGGGGGATTCCTTCGCAAAACTAGTTTGGATGAGTTGCCGCAAGTCTGGAGCGTCTTGGTCGGGGATATGAGTTTGGTTGGACCGCGCCCCGCACTATTCAACCAGGATGACCTGATTGCTTTGCGCACAACAGCTGGGGTGCATCGGTTAGTGCCAGGCTTGACCGGATGGGCGCAGGTAAATGGGCGGGATGAGCTGCCTATTCCGCAAAAAGTAGGATACGACACTGCTTACTTGCGCGACATATCATTCAGGCTAGATATCAAAATACTGTTCCTCACAATACTTAAAGTATTGCGACGTGAAGGCGTGTCGCACTAATAAGGGAGTAGCCATATTGCAGCCGGACAATAAGCTGTTGGTATCAAGGCTGTTGTTATTGCCGCGTAATGCCAAGCGATTGATCATGGTGCTTGCTGACGCAATATTGCTTCCGCTCGCGCTGGTTTCCGCCATCATGCTGCGCCATTATCCATATGTGCCCGATCTATCGGCAATGAAGTGGATCTTTTTCGTACTTCCCCTGGTGACTATTCCCGTCTTTGTGCGCCTTGGGTTGTATCGTGCCGTTATCCGATACATGGAAGACAAGGTGGTAATCATTGTCCTTGCCGGCGTGACAATTTCCACAATGTTGCTAATTACCATGTCGTTGTTTGCTGGGTATGTACCCACGCTATCTCGCGCAGCATATGTGTTGTTCTGGGTATTGGCTTTATTGTACGTGGGGGGAAGCCGCATGGTGATCCGAGGTTACCTCCGGCGCCATGGCGGTGGAAGTAAAGGGGAGCCGGTGGCCGTATATGGGGCAGGGCGGGCTGGTGTGCAATTAGTCCACGCATTACGCATGGGACATGAATTTCGACCGGTGGCAATATTCGATGACACTATAGATTTGCACGGTGCTGAAGTTGCTGGTCTAAGCGTACATCCGTTGGCGGATATCGCTGAAGTGGTGGAAGATTTTGGTGTGCGGCAGGTATTGCTTGCCATTCCATCGGCCTCCAGGAAACACCGAAAAGAAATTATTGGAAGCCTGGAGCGTTTGCACCTCCAAATCAAGACGATTCCCTCCCCATCGGAGATAGCTTTAGGTCAGGCACGTATTGATGAAGTGAGGCAGGTTTCCATTGAGGATCTTTTGGGGCGTGAGCCTGTTGCTCCTAACGAAGCACTGTTGGCCGCATGCGTTCGCGATAAGGTTGTGATGGTGACAGGGGCGGGCGGATCTATTGGTTCCGAATTATGTCGGCAGGTTTTGCAACTAAAGCCTATCCGGTTGGTGTTGTTCGAGATTTCCGAATATGCGCTTTACTCCATAGAGCAAGAATTGCGGCGCATGGCGGGAGTGCAAATAGAAATTATCGCTATCCTGGGTTCGGTGACTCACCGTCGTCGATTGGAAGCAGTGATGCGTGTCTTTGGTGTGCAGACGGTATATCATGCTGCGGCCTACAAGCATGTCCCCCTTGTTGAGCATAACGTGATCGAGGGCGTTCGTAATAATGTTTTCGGCACATGGGATGCCTCTCTAGCTGCGGCAGCGGCTAATGTGGAAACCTTTATTCTGATTTCAACCGACAAAGCAGTGCGCCCAACGAATGTGATGGGGGCAAGTAAGCGCCTCGCCGAACTGGTGTTACAAGCCATGGCACAGAGAAGAGGGGGGCCACGTTATTGCATGGTTCGTTTCGGTAACGTTTTGGGATCGTCTGGCTCAGTAGTGCCGCTGTTCGAACATCAGATTCGTCATGGGGGGCCGGTCACAGTAACCCACCCAGAAATCATTCGTTATTTCATGACAATTCCCGAGGCGGCTCAACTGGTTATTCAGGCGGGAAGTATGGGAAAGGGAGGGGAAGTTTTTGTGCTCGATATGGGACAGCCAGTAAAAATTCTTTCTTTAGCGAAGCGCATGATTCACCTCAGTGGATTTACTGTTCGTGACGCTACTAATCCTGAAGGGGATATTGAGATCGTCTTTACTGGCCTGCGCCCGGGCGAGAAACTATATGAAGAACTTCTTATAGGGGGCGATGTGACCGGCACCCAGCATCCCCTCATTATGCAGGCTACTGAACGCAGCATACCACTTTCTGAGTTGGAGACGTCGTTGCAGGTTTTGGATGACGCGTGTCATGCTTTCGATTGTGGTGCTGTGCGTGAATTGTTGCAAAAGTTGGTGGAAGGCTATTCGCCACAGGGGGGAATAGAGGACCATCTCTGGAATGTGGCAGGTTCTTGTGAAGTGGCCACTCAAATTATCGGTGAGCAACAGTTGCACTGAATTAAGGTGATGCCTCGCAGCTTTTCGTGTTAGGTACAATATGCCATTACTTGGCTTGAAGCGATTTCTTACATTATTTGTTGGGAAAAAATATGCCACTAAACAGAAAAATTTCCGTTGTCGGTCTTGGTTATGTGGGTTTGCCTGTTGCTGTTGCTTTCGGCAAGACTCAACGGACAGTGGGATTCGATATTAATTCGCTACGCATCGCGGAGCTGAAAAGAGCTTACGACCGGACGGGAGAGGTGGCAGATGAGGATCTGAAGGCGTCCGATATACTTTACACCGATCGAATTGAGGATTTACGCCAAGCCGATTTCCACATAATTGCGGTACCCACCCCGGTAGATGATGCGCATCAGCCGGATCTGACTCCTGTGTTTAAGGCATCTGAAACTGTAGCTAAGGCTCTAAAGAAAGGGGATGTCGTTGTTTATGAGTCTACAGTATATCCAGGTGTAACGGAGGAGGAGTGTGTTCCGATCCTGGAACGCGTATCTGGCCTAAAGTGCGGTGTTGATTTTAAAGTCGGTTACAGCCCTGAGCGAATCAATCCCGGAGATAAGGAGCACACCTTTACCAAAATACTAAAAGTGGTGTCTGGCCAGGATGACGAGAGCTTAGATATTGTTGCAGAGGTATATGGTTCAGTGGTGACGGCTGGAGTACATCGTGCCTCCAGTATCAAGGTGGCAGAAGCCGCAAAGGTTATTGAAAATACTCAGCGGGATCTAAATATCGCGCTAATGAATGAATTAGCGGTCCTATTTGATTATATGGACATTGATACAAATGCGGTATTGGAGGCAGCAGGAACAAAATGGAATTTTTTGAAATTTAAACCAGGTTTGGTTGGAGGGCATTGCATCGGGGTTGACCCATATTATCTGACATACAAAGCAGAAAAGCTTGGGTATATTCCCCAGGTGATCTTGGCTGGTCGACGCATCAACGATGGTATGGGCAAGTTTGTTGCTCAGCGTACTATCAAGGAAATGGTACATGCTGGTCACAACATTCTGGGGGCCTATGTAACGATACTGGGGCTGACGTTCAAAGAGAATTGCCCAGATTTACGGAACTCTCGGGTGGTAGATGTTATCCGTGAGTTGGCGGAGTATGGTGTCAACATCCAAGTTCATGACCCCCTGGTCGATGCCGAAGAAGCGCGGCACGAATACGGTATTGATTTGTGTTCTTTTGATCAGCTGAAGCCTGCGGCGGCAGTGGTGCTGGCTGTTTCCCATAATGAATTCAGGGCGTTAACTCCTGCATCTATGAAGACAATGTGTCACGGTACGCCAGTACTGATGGATGTTAAGTCGCTATATTCAAAGGAGGAGTTTGAGGCCGCTGGTTTCCGTGTGTGGAGGCTGTAATGGTGGGGAAATACGCGACGCTGCGGGAAGAGCTTTCGGCGCGTCCCCGAACTTGGCTGATCACAGGCGTCGCTGGCTTCATTGGATCCAACTTATTAGAAACCTTGTTAAACATTGGGCAAACGGTTACAGGGTTGGACAACTTAGCAACGGGCAAGCTTGCCAATCTGGAGGAGGTTCGTAGGGAGGTAGGAGAATCGCGCTGGAAGGCGTTTACCTTTATCCAGGGGGATATCCGCAATTTTGACGACTGCCGCATTGCCTGCGCTGATGCAGATTACGTATTACACCAGGCGGCCCTAGGATCAGTGCCTCGTTCCCTTGAAGATCCGATTGCAACCAATGAGGCTAACGTCACTGGTTTCCTCAATATGCTTACAGCGGCCAGAGAGGCCAAGGTGCGGCGCTTTGTTTATGCTGCCTCAAGTTCTACCTATGGTGACCATCCGGCGTTACCGAAGGTGGAGGATCAGATTGGAAAGCCACTATCGCCTTATGCTGTGACGAAATATGTAAATGAGTTGTACGCTGAAGTATTCGCACGATGTTATGGCTTTGAGGCCATCGGCCTACGCTATTTTAATATTTTTGGTCGTCGCCAGGATCCGGACGGGGCCTATGCGGCAGTGGTTCCCAAGTGGTTCGCCGCCCTTTTGGGTGGCGAAACTGTTTATATTAATGGTGACGGAGAAACTAGTAGAGATTTCTGCTACATCGAGAACGCTGTCCAGGCGAATTTGTTGGCGGCTTGTGCCACTGAGCGTGGGGCGGTCAACCAAGTATACAACGTCGCAGTGGGTGATCGTACTACCCTTAACCAATTGTATACGATGGTTAGGGAGCGGGTGGTAAAGGTGAGGCCAGAGGCGGGAGATAACGAGCCGATCTACCGGCACTTTCGCGCTGGCGACGTGCGCCACTCCCTGGCAGACATTGGCAAGGCTCGCCGCTTGCTAGGCTACGAGCCAGCCTATACTGTGCAAGATGGGCTTAAGGAAGCGGCCGAGTGGTATATTCAACGGTTCTGTCCCGAACAGGCTTAATCGCTTACCAAACTGGCTTTTTGCCGCAATTCTGCAAACCCTTCCAATGCATCGTCGACACTGATATCGCTGACCTCATGGCTTGGAGGCTGGAGTAAAACATAGGGTACTCCCCAGGGGTGCCAGTGGCTACTTTCTGATTTTCCAAAAAAACATAAGATGGGTTTGCCCAGGCCGGCCGCTAAGTGCATGGCACCGCCATCACTGCAAATTATGGCGTCACACAGGGAAAGTCCGGCAATCAATTCTTGTAGTCGATGGGTGGGGTAGGCAGTGACCGGTAGTTTGTCTAATGCCTCCATAATTTCACTGGCTTTGTGATCATCACCGGGGTGTAAAGGGTTCCATTCGTTTCCGGGTGACCAGAAAAGCACAAAAGCCACCCCCATAAATTGCGCTGACAATGTATTGATCAGCTTGATAAAATTCTTTGCTGGCCAACGTTGGCTGGGCTTGCGCGAACTGATATGGATACCGATAAGTAGCTGTTTTCCAGAACGGCCGAGTAGAGGGCGTATTTTTTCTACCATGGCCGGGTCAGGAAAAACCCTGAGAGTGGGCGGTGGTGGAGCAATGCCTAAGGGAGATAGGAGATCAAAGACATCTTCTACTTCATGGGACTCGCTTCGAGGGGTATAAGGAACAGGGTAATCTATGCCGGGAATATTACGTTTTCCTGCATTTATATAGCCAATGACTTTTTTAGGCTGAATTATTCGTACCATTTTCAGTACGCGAGGAGCGGTTTGGGGGGGGGCCACCAAGATGATGTAGTCGAAATGTTTTTTGCGTAACTTGATTAAGAGTAGAGCTCGCTCCCAATAGACGCTGGCTACACTTTTTCCTTTTGGTCGGTGCTTGGCCTTTGTGTACGCATAGATGGAATCAATATCGGGATTGTTTTCTAGCGCAGCTAAATTATAGCTATTAACCAATGCGCAAATTTCGGCAAAGGGAAAGTGGGCCCGTAGTGCGCTGAACAGTGGGGTAGTGCAGACTAAATCACCAATATTATCCCGCCGAATAACTAGAAATTTCAGTCTGCTATCGTTCATTTTTTTCAGTTGCTTTTTTTCGGTTGGTCTCCAAAACGCCAAGCACCATGCCAACTAGTGTCCAATAGAGGAAGGCATTATGGCTGACAAAAAAGTCGTCGGTCATATTCTTCATGAAGACACCGACAGACATCGTGCTGGCTGCTAAGGCATATACCCACAGTGAGCCACTAGCATGTAGTGTCCGGCGGGGCCAGAGGAAAAAAAGCGACGAACAATAAAGCATAAGGAAGGCCAGCATTCCAGGAATGCCCATTTGAATACCTTTGTTGAGAATCATGTTGTGGGCATGCTCCAACCGAAATTCTTTGGGAAAATCGGAGTTGGCGACAGTCATTACCGTACGTCCAAACCCCATTCCATGAAATGGATGCAAAAGGATGTCATTGATAGACCAGGACCATATATCCCAGCGAATATCAGAAGAAGTCGAGCGAATACTCAAAACGGAGTTAAGTAAATAGCTAATTAAAATAATAGAAACAGCAGCAATAAAAATAGTTTTGAATATACGGTAACCCCGCTGCTGCATTGCGATAAAGGTACTGGCAAAAATGATTTCAACTATTGCGGTTATCAATCCCATGCGGTTACCGGTTAATAGTAGAGCCAACAAATTTAGAGCGAGAAGGAAAATAAGACTGGAGCCGCTCCAGTGCCGCGCATGCAATCGTTGGAAAGTATATGCAACAATAAAAGGAAGGGTCGTGATTAAATAAGTACTAAGATTGCCCACGCCATTGTAGAGAGATTTTCCGTCCCCAGTATTGAGAAGGAGACCATCAATAACGCGCCAGAATGGAGCCTGCCAAAAAGGGTCGATGGCCGTAATTTTATGAAGTATTGCGGTGATAGTAAGAATATTGCTGACAATAACCACTAAAATAAGCTTTTCGAGACTCTCGATATTTCGTACCCAAGAAGCGGTGAGCATTAAGGTAAGGATGCCATATCCTATTTCCTTCTTGATTTCGCCCAATGACCAGAAGGGAGAGACGGCGTGGAACAGGGAAAAAAACGCTATGGCTCCGTATAGTAGCCATGGTGTCATCAGTGGAAAATGTAGGCGCAGTCGGTGCCGCCAAGCGCACCAGAAAGTAATGCCACAGAGCAAAAAGAAAGCTAGATTTCGAACGGCAATGGTGTGGCTGATGGGGAGAACCAAGAGGTAAGCTGCCAGCAACAAGAAGGCTAAACAGGAAACAAACTTTCCACTGCCGGCAGGAAAAGTCGAAAAACAAATGGGATGGCGAGAAGGTAAGTCGGCCATAGGGTATGTATATTTGGGATGAGCTTAAATTATAAGGCTTAGGACAGGAGAACTAATTTGTATTCCTAATTGGCCAAACTTTTTTGAGTTATATGGAGCACTGCTGTAACATAGCCCCCCTTAGTTGCCTTTAAAATTAAGATACGCAATAACTTTCTTAGTATGCATCTTTCTTCTGCAACGGTCGCAATTATACTGGCTCGAGGCGGGTCAAAGGGCATCCCTCACAAGAATTTGATCGATTTTGCAGGTAAGCCGTTGTTGGCTTGGTCCATTCTCCAGGCGCGTGCGGCGGAGGCAGTGGATGCAGTTTACGTTTCCTCGGATAGCGCGACTATCCTAGATGTTGCGGCAAAATATGGTGCCCGTCCTATCCAACGTCCTGACGAGTTTGCTACCGATACGGCCACTTCGGAATCCGCTTTGCTGCATGCTCTGGATGTGGTTGCTGGCGAGCGGGGGAGGGAGCCGGAGTGTGTTGTCTTCCTGCAGGCTACTTCGCCTCTGCGGGAGCCGTCGGACATCGATGGCGCTATTGACGAGTTCCGGGCCCAGGGGGCGGATTCTCTCTTTTCCGACGCGGTCCTCGACGATTTTTGCGCCTGGGAGGAGGAGGGCGGCGTCCTGAGGGGTAAGACTTTTGACCCTTTTAACCGGGGCCGGCGCCAGGATCGCAAGCCTTTATATTTGGAAAACGGCTCGATCTATGTATTCAAACCTTCGCTCCTGAGGGAGAAGGGCAACCGGTTGGGGGGTAAGATTGCTCGCTACTCCATGCCCTACTGGAAATCCTATGAGATTGACAGCGTCGAGAACATCGAGCTGTGCGAGTACTACTTCCGCAAGCACCTGCTGTCCGCGTGGCGTGGGTGGGGGGATGGGATAGCGGCATTCCAGCCGGATCTAATTGTCTACGATTTCGATGGGGTGATGACTGATAACCGGGTGCTGGTGCTTCAGGATGGCAGCGAGGCTGTGCTGGCGAACCGTGCCGACGGCTGGGGGATCGGTCAGTTGAAGAAGGCCGGTTTTAGCCAAATCATACTTAGCACCGAAACCAATCCCGTGGTTTCCGCCCGAGCAAAAAAGCTTGGCCTCGAGGTGCTGCAAGGTAGCGGCGACAAGCGGCGCGATCTTGCTGCTTATTGCGAGACAAGAAATATCCCTCTGGATCGGGTGTTGTACGTCGGCAACGACGTTAACGATCTGGAAGCCATGCATACGGTCGGTTTTCCGGTGGCGCCGGCCGATGCTCATGCCGAGGTGTTGGCCGTGGCAAAATACGTCACCAGGGCACGGGGCGGAGAGGGTGTGGCCAAGGAGCTTTCCGAGGCCCTTCTGGCGCCCGCAGCCTAATCTACTACGTACTGCAGAGGAAGTTCATGGCCATTTTTGTAATCGCCGAAATCGGCATCAACCACAACGGCAGCCTCGACATCGCCAAGCAGCTCATCGATGTGGCGAAGGAGGCAGGAGCGGATGCGGTCAAGTTTCAGAAGCGCACTATTGACCTAGTCTACACCAAGGAATTTCTTGATTCCCCCCGGGAAAGCCCCTGGGGCAAGACCCAGCGCGCCCAGAAGGAGGGGCTAGAGTTCAATGCTGAGCAATTCCGGGAAATCGACCGCTACTGTTGCGAAAAGGGCATCGAATGGTTCGCTTCCGCGTGGGATATGGAAAGCCAGAAATTCCTGCGCCAGTTCGACCTGAAGTACAACAAAATCGCCTCCGCCATGCTGGTGCACGAGCCTCTGCTACGCTTAGTGGCTGAAGAAAAGAAGCACACCTTTATTTCCACCGGTATGAGCGATATTAGGCAAGTCGAGCGCGCCATCGATATTTTTCGGGAGGCCGGCTGTCCTTTCGAGCTGATGCACACCATTTCTACCTATCCGATGGACGACGAAGATGCCAACCTCAATCGCATCAAGGCGCTGCGCGAGCATTTCGGCTGCGATGTGGGTTATAGCGGCCACGAGGTAGGGCTGGCCGTGTCCTATGCGGCGGCAGCTTTGGGCATCACCTCCCTCGAACGCCACATTACCCTGGATCGCGCCATGTATGGTTCCGATCAGGCCGCTTCGGTGGAGCCTTCGGGATTCCGCATGATGGTAGGTGCGGTGCGCAAGATCGAGAAGGCCATGGGCGATGGTTGCCTGGAGATGAATCCGAAGGAGGCGCCCATTGCGGAGAAGCTGCGGGCGCATATTCCTTTCGAAAGCGAATACACGAACTGAGGGGGGCGGCGATGGTTAGCGGTCGCGTAGTATGGATGAACGGTAAGCTGGTGCCGGAGGCGGAAGCGAAAATTTCCGTCTATGACTCAGCCCTCATGTTCGGCGATATGGTGTTCGAGATGACCCGCTCCTTCGGCAAGAAGCAGTTCAAGCTGCGGGAACACTTGGAGCGGTTGTACGCTGGCCTCAAGATCCTGCAGATTCCGGTGGGCATGACCATTGATAAAATGGAGCACCATTGCTTCGAAGCCATCGAGGCTAACGAGCACCTGTTCGGGGACGACGACGAGCACCGCCTCATGATCGACGTTTCCCGCGGCACTCTCGGTATTTACCAAGGGGTGGAAGGGCTGCACAAGGGGCCCAACGTCATCATCGCCGACTTCCCCTTGCGTTGGACGGTGGCCGGCATGGGGCACCTGTTTGACACTGGCATCAACGCTATCATCACCTCCCAGCGCGCCATCCCCGGATCCCTGCTGGACCCGAAGATCAAGAACCGCAGTCGAATCCACTACCTGATGGCCAACATCGAGGCCTCCAACATTGCCGGCGATGATAACTGGGCACTGCTGCTGGACCCGGACGGCTTTATCGCCGAAGGTACCGGCGACAACTTTTTCATCATCAAGAACAACACCATCATCTCCCCGGAGGGGCGCAACATCCTGCGGGGAGTCTCCCGTGCCTACGTAATGGAGGAGTTGGGCCCCCAACTGGGCATGAAGGTGGTGGAGAAGAACATTGAGCCCTACGACGTCCACACCGCCGACGAGGCCTTCATGACCGGCACGCCGTTCTGTATGCTGCCGGTGACCCGGCTCAACGGCCTGCCCATCGGCGACGGCAAGGTGGGTCCGGGGTTCCAGGCTTTGCTCGACCGCTGGTCCGGCAACGTGGGGGTAGATATCGCCCGGCAAATCAAGGCGTGGAACGCCAGCGAATCCGGGGCTGCTTCGGATGCCCCGACCCCGTACCGCTTCAAGAAGAAGTGACCCGGGAGGGACGATGAAAGCGCAAGTTCAAATCGACCTGCAAAGTGCCCTGGCCGTGCACCAAGCCCTCGCTCAGGATGAGGCGCTGCAGGGCCAGCTGGTTGAACTCGCCGGCTGGTGCCTGGACGCCCTGCGCCAGGGGGGGAAGATTTTCTTCGCCGGTAACGGCGGCAGCTTTGCTGACGCCCAGCATCTCGCGGCGGAATTCGTCTCCCGCCTCCAGTTCGACCGGGCGCCCCTGCCTTCCATTGCGCTGGGCACCAACAGCTCCTCCATGAGCGCCATCGGCAACGACTACGGCTACGACCAGGTGTTCGCCCGGGAACTGCGGGCCATGGCGGGCCCCCATGACGTGTTCGTGCCTATCACCACCAGCGGCAACAGCCCCAACATCCTGGCGGCGGTGGAGGTGGCGCGGGAACTCTCGATCCGCACCATGGGCTTCACCGGCGAAGGCGGCGGCCATCTGGGGGATTTTTGCCCCTGCCTGCGAGTGCCCTCCCGCCGCACCGAGCGCGTCCAGGAAGGCCACATCCTGCTCGGCCACATCCTGTGCGGGCTGGTGGAAACCGCCTATTTCAAGGGCTGATGCCGCCCGTGACTGCCTGTTATCTCTGCGGCGGCACCGTCCACCGCGAACGCCCCGGCAGCGTGCGGGATGCGCCCGACCTCAAGGTGCTCGAGTGCGACGCCTGTGGCTTGGTGTTCCTGTCCTCCTTCGGACACATCCGCGCCGACCATTATGAAGATTCCGGCATGCACGGCGACCAGCCCCTGCCGGTGGCCGACTGGCTGCGGGAGGCTGAGGGGGACGACGAGCGCCGTTTCCGCTTCCTCCAGGCCCGGCTGCCGGGCAAACGGCTGCTGGACTTCGGCTGCGGCGCCGGGGGGTTTTTGCTCAAGGCTCGGGAACTGGCGGTCGAGGTGGCGGGAATCGAGCCGGAGGCGCGGCTCCAGGCCCACTTCGGACAGGCCGGTGTGCAGGTGCGGGGTGGTTTGGACGACGTTGCGGGGACGGGCCGGCGTTTCGATCTGATCACCGCGTTCCACGTGGTGGAGCATCTGCACGATCCGCGGAGCATGCTGGCTCGGCTGGCGGAATTGCTGGAGCCGGGGGGAGAGTTGATCGTCGAAGTGCCCAGTTCCGACGATGCATTGTTGACCCTGTTCGACTGCGACGCTTTCCAGCATTTCACCTACTGGAGCCAACACCTGTTCCTGTTCAATCCCCACACCCTGGCCGACCTGGTGCGCCAGGCCGGCTTGAGGTTGCGCTGGAGCAAGCAGGTGCAGCGCTACCCCCTGTCCAACCACCTCCATTGGCTGGCCCGGAGCAAGCCCGGCGGCCATCAGAAATGGGCCTTTCTCGACAGCGCTGCCCTCGACGACGCCTACGCGGCCCAACTGGCATCCCTGGGCCGGTGCGATACGCTTCTGGCGGGCATCGGCCGCGACTAAACTAAGGACTCTGCAATGAATTATCCGGCAAATCCCCTCGGCGTCATGGAAGGCCGCCTGCTACCCAAGTACCAGGGGCGCTACCAGGCACACCCGGTGGGCTACTGGCAGGACGAGTTTCCCCGGGCGGCGGAAGCGGGGTTGGACTGCATCGAATTTATCCTCGACTACAACGACGCCGAGGCCAACCCCCTGCTGCGCCCGGATGGTCCGGACGAGATTCTGGCGGTGTCGGAGGCGAGCGGGGTAAAGGTATACACCGTCTGCGCCGACTACTTCATGGAAGCGCCGCTGCACCATCCCGACCAGGCGGTCGCCGCCCACAGCCAGGAGATGCTGCGCCGCCTGCTGGCTCATGGCGGGAAACTGGGGCTGACCGACATCGTCATTCCCTGCGTGGACCAGTCCACGATGGCGGATGCCGCCGCCCAGGACCGCTTTGTGCAGCGCATGCAGCCCCTGGTGGAGGAGGCCGAGAAGGCGGGTATCAACCTGTCCCTGGAAACCGATCTGGCGCCCCAGCCTTTCGCCGATCTGCTATCCCGCTTCGATTCCCGCCGCGTGACGGTGAATTACGACACCGGCAACAGCGCGGCCCTCGGTTTCGATCCGGCGGAGGAGCTGGCCTGCTATGGCGGGCGCATCTCCGACATCCACATCAAGGACCGGGTCCTGGGCGGCGGCTCGGTGGTGCTGGGCACCGGAAACACCCAGTTCGAGCGCTTCTTTATGGCCTTGCGCCCCTTGGACTACCAGGGCCCCTTCATCATGCAGGCTTTTCGCGACGACGAAGGGGTGGCGATATTTCGCCAGCAGTTGGATTGGGTGCGTCAGCGCTACCTGTGAAGGATAAGGGATGGATCTTGGGCTGAAAGACAAGCGGGTCCTGGTTGCCGGCGCCTCCCGGGGCATCGGCCTGGCCGTTGCCGCGGGTTTCCTGCGGGAGGGGGCCCGGGTGGCTATGCTGGCCCGCTCCGCCGGTCCCCTGGACGAGGTCCTATGCCGCCTCCAGGAAGAGTATGGCCCGGAGCGGGTGCTGGCGTTTCCCGCCGACTGCTCCGACGCGGCGGCATGGCCGTCAATCCTGGATCGCATCGGCTCTGCCTGGGGCGGGCTGGACGTGGCCATTGCCAATGTGGGCGACGGCCGCGGCCCCCAGGAGGCCTTGCCGGACGCTGAGCGCTTCGCTGAGGCCTGGGGCAGCAATTTCAGCGCAGCAGAAGCCACGGCCCGCGCCACCCTGCCCCTGCTGGAGGCAAGCGGCGGCTGTCTGTTGTTCGTCTCCTCCATCGCCGGGCTGGAATACATCGGCGCTCCCACCGACTATTCGGTGGCCAAGACCGCACTGGTGGCCCTGACCAAGCAGATGGCCCGGCGCCTGGCTCCCCGGGTGCGGGTCAACTGCCTGGCCCCGGGCAACGTTTATTTTCCCGGCGGCAGCTGGGATGCAAAAATCCAGGCCGACCCCCAGCGGGTGGAGGCGCTGATCCAAGCCACCGTTCCCATGAAGCGTTTCGGTACGCCGGCAGAGATGGCGGACGCCGTCCTCTTCCTGTGCTCCGAACGCGCCGCCTTCATTACCGGTTCCTGCCTGGTGGTGGACGGCGGACAGACCGTGGGACTCCATTGAGAGGATAAGAATGAGCGAATCCCTGTTTTCCCTGAAGGACAAGGTAATTGTCATCACTGGCGCAGCCGGCCTACTGGGCCGCCATCATTCCGAAGTGGTGGCACGGGCCGGCGGCGTTCCGGTGCTGCTTGATTTGTACGCGGGGCCGGTGGAGGAGTTGGCCAAAGACCTGGAGCGCCGCTACGGCGTCGCCGCTTCCGGTTTCGCGGTGGACATTACCCGTGAGGCGGAGATCGAGGCCAACTGCACTGCGGTCCTGGCCCGCTATGGCCACATCGACGGCTTGGTGAACAACGCTGCTAACAATCCCAAGGTGGAGGGTGACGGCAGCAAGAACTTCTCCCGCCTGGAGAACTTCCCCCTGCAGGTGTGGGATGCCGACGTGGCGGTGGGGCTAACCGGCGCCTTCCTCTGCGCCAAGCATTACGGTGCAGTTATCGCCCGTCAGGGGGGAAGCATCGTCAACATTTCCTCCGATCTGGGACTTATCGCTCCCGACCAGCGGCTCTACCGCAAGTCCGGGCTGCCGGAGGACCAGCAGCCAGTGAAGCCGGTCACCTACTCGGTGGTGAAATCCGGTCTAATCGGACTCACTCGTTATCTAGCCACTTACTGGGCGGACCGTGGTGTGCGCTGCAATGCCCTATGCCCTGGCGGTGTGGAAAACAACCAAGACCCTGCCTTCCTCAAGGAAGTCTCCAGCCGTATCCCCATGGGCCGTATGGCCCAGCCCGATGAGTACCAGGGAAGTGTGTTGTTTTTACTGTCTAGTGCTTCCAGTTACGTGAATGGAGCAGTCCTTGCGGCGGACGGTGGGCGGACCACCTGGTAGTAAATGCGCACCGCTAACGACCAATAACCATCTCAAGAAAGCAATCACATGAACATCAAATTGAATCTTGGTGCAAGCCCAATCTGGGAAAAGGAAGGGTGGCATATTCTGGATCACAAAATCACGGCGTCTGAAGGATACCGAATAGCCGGGGATGCTGTCGCGATGGATCTACCGGATGAATCTTGCGATGTTGTGTTTTGCTCCCATGTTTTCGAACATATTCCCCATATCCGCCTACCGCTACTTTTATCGGAAATCAATCGCGTTTTGAAAGTGGGAGGAGTGCTTCGTATCTTGACTCCCGACCTAAAGCGCGTGGCAAAGGCTTATGTGAGTGAAGACATGGATTTCTTCAGGGAAGCCAAGGAAGAAGATCCTAGTTTGAGAACTGATTTGGGTTTCGGAGGGATGCTGATGAACTTCATCGTTTCTCCCGGACAGGATACTATCTTGCTAGATCGGAATGCATCCGAGTTTATCGCCGGCTATGCCCATCTTTATTCCTACGATTTCGAGATGCTGAACATCATGCTGGGGCGGTTGGGTTACAACAATATCCGGCAGTGCGGATTCTGTGATTCTAAAATCGAAGAAATGAAAGAGCCCCTGCATGTTAACACCTTGCCGTCGGTATGGGAAAACATGAACCCAGATTTTTACCGTAAACACGGCTTAAAACATGAGTTGGTGAACGGCAAATATGTCATTGATTTCAAGGTGACCGGTTTTGATCGAGATCCCCTGACGTCACTCATTATCGAATGTGAAAAGGGCCACTTTGTAAATAAGGAGGAGGCGCACAATTTCTTTAACCTCAAAGGGGATAATTACAACCGCTATGCCTACAGTTTGCTCACCGACGAACGTGTGGTGGATCGACTGAACCAGTGTGGCATCAAGCATCCATAGGAAGAAGGCACCGATGGTGGATATGAAGGCGCTAAAGCGGGCAGTATTGCCCCCTTGGCTGCGCTATTTTGCCAAGTCCTGGCGTGCACATCGGAAACTGAATTCGATTGTCCGCGAGCATGGCCTGCCACCCCTGGAGGCCAATCCCCTCCTTCCTAGGAAGCATTCCGATACGCTTTTTATCCTGGGAAGCGGGGCGTCCGTGCTTTCCTATACGCCGGAGCAGTGGGACATTATTTCCCGCCATGATACGCTGGGGTTTGATTATTGGGCACTCCATTCCTTTACACCGACATACTTTGTTCTCGAACTGGCAAAAATAGATTGGCACTTGGAGTGCATGGTCCAAAATTTCGCTGCGCGGCCGGAATACTTCAAGAATGCGCAGGTTTTTCTCAAGGACGTGGATAGGCACGATTTGACAACCATCCGGCAATACATCCACATTCTGCGGCGTTATGTTGGTTCTCTCGAGCTATTGTGGGATGCAGAGATACCGGTCAATACTGTGAACGAATTTGAAGGGGCGTTGGTTTGGCTGGACCGGCTTGGCTGTTTTTCCAATAACCATTCTTGGGCTGTACCGAGGAATCGGGCCTCTCTGTTTCTCCTTGTCAACCTTGCAGCTCGAGCAGGCTATAAGGACATCGTGCTGTGTGGGGTGGACCTCAACAATACGGATTATTTCTTCCGTTCTCCAAGCTATCTTCCCCCTGCCAATGGGATATGTATTCCCCCCGTCTACCAGTCAGGTCGCGTCCATAAGACCAATGATCCGCAATATGGTCAAATGACGATTGCGGCGCTACTTGACACATTCGACCGCGTAGTCCTCCAGCCGAGGGGCATTACATTGAGCGTGGCCAAATCCTCTTCGGCCCTATACCCACGCTTTCCTGCCTACTTCGGTTGACGGTCGGCCATCCTTCCTTTGGCGGCTAATTCATCGAAGTGCTCCAGATAGCGCTGTACCGCGTAGTCGTTGCGAAAGCGTGCCAGAAATTCGTCGTCGATGGGAGGATATTCCCGCAGAGCGGCACGAATGTTCGCTGTCAGGCCCGAAATTTCCCCCACCGGTGACAGGAATTGGGCGAATTTTCCGATGAGGATTTCACTTGGGCCGGTAGGACAGTCAGTGCTCACAACGGGGGTGCCGAGGATCAGCGCCTCGATCAGTACGGTGGGAAGCCCTTCGCTTTCTGACGACATGGCAAAAAGGGCGGCGTTTTTCACCCACGGATAGGGGTTCTTTTGGAAGCCGGTGAAGATAACTCGGTCTTCCACTCCCAGTTTTTTCACAATAGCCTTTAGATGGCGCAGATAAGCCTCTTCCTTTTCGTCCGTGGTGCCGCCCACCAGAACTAGCTTATGGGGGACGCAGGCTTCCAGCCACGCGTAGATCAGCAGTTCCTGATTCTTGCGGCTGCTGATGCGGGCCGAGTAAACGATGTAAGGTTCGTCAGGTACCGGTGTGGGTTCTTCACTGCGGCGACGCAGGCCTTCGAAGTCGAAGGGATTGTAGATGACCGTGATGGAAGCCGGACGAAGCCCGACGTCTTCCAGCAACTCTCGCTTCATGGCCTCGGTGATGGCAACAATATGCCGGCTGTCGTAAATACGGCGGAATTTTCGCGTCCAGCGGAAGAGGCGCACGGCACGTTTGAGCCCAGTCTTGCTACCAAGTTTACTGGCGAGGAAATGAAGCATCGAATTCCGGTAGCGGATGAATACGTTGGGCAAGCGGGCTATGCCCGAGAGGCGGTCCATTTCCTCCGCATTGGAGATGAAGAAGTCGAAGGGTTTGCCGTCCGCTTCGATGGAGGAAACGATATTCCTAAGGCGGCGTGCAAGCAGCAGTTTATTGATTGGCCGGGACCGGCTCAGGATACCGTCCTCCGATAAGGCATAGATGTGGCGGCCGGCGACATCGTGCTCGATTTCGTTGCGGGCGATAATGATATGCACGTCGTGGCCGAGTTCGGCGAACTTGTCGGCAAAGTTGAGCGCCATTCGCTCTGCTCCACCGCCGATGAGGGAGTCCACCAGTAGACCGATACGCTTCGTCCGGCTCATGAATTTGCTTTTCTATCCAACGGGGACAACGCCGCTTGCACGCGATCCCACACGATGTCTACGCCGATTTCTGCCATGGAGGGTTCAGGCAGGGCATCCGGATTCTGGTTGGGATGATCCAGGTGGTAAAAACATGGGTGATCCAGTGGGCCGAAAATGCGGCTGGGGCAGCAACTATGATAGAGCGCCACCATGGGGCGGCCCAGGCTGCCCATGATGTGGGTGGGCCCGGTGTCCACGCCTAAGTAGAGATCAAGTTCGTTCATCAAAGCCGCAGTCTGGCGCAGGGTGAGGTGGCCAGCGAAGAGACTTGATTGTTCCGGAAATTGCCGATGTATGGCTTCGGTACGGCTTTTTTCCACCTCGCCACCAAAAATCAGGAAATAGGCGCTAGGATGATGTTTCAGGATACGTTCACATATGGCGATAAAATTTTCCAGCGGCCAATCCCGATAGGCCTTGGTAGGAAAACTCGAGACTTGCAGGCCGATAAGTGGGCTATGTGGGACGGGGAGATTTTCGAGAATGTGGCGTGCCCAAGCTTTTTCTTCCACGCTCACGGTATAGACTAGCCGCAGCCCGGCAGGAGCAATGCCCATGGCAGCCGGTAAAGTTAGTTGTACTTCAACCGCGTGCAGAGAACGGGGCCGGGGCGGTTCCACGACCCGGTAAAGGCGGTTATCCAGTTCAGGGTCTCCCTGCCGGAAGGCAACCACTTTCCGGGCCACTCGCAGGGCATATTTCACCAGAGCCCGGTCGAAGCCATAGACGAAGGCCAGTTCGTAGCGTTTGCCTTCGAATCGCCCCATCCACGGTGCGCGGTTCTTGGTGATGGTGCCGATATGCCGAATGAAAGGAAGATGGGCGAGCACTTCCACCCGCTTGGGATGCCCTAGGCAGGTGATTTCCGCATTCGGGTGGGCTGTGGCGATGGCTCGAATGGCGGGGGTTGCCAACAGGGTGTCGCCAATGCGGGATACGTTGATGACCAGAATGCGTCGAGTGGAAGAACTCATGCTTCCCCTCGAAGCTTGCTGTACAGTCCCCCAAGGAATGGGCTGGAATAGATGAATATTCTCCGCTCCAACCATTTGTCCGTCCGATCTTTAGTGACTAGGCGGCCAATGTCGGTGGGTGGGGTGTGGCGGGTATTGACGTGTTTCCGGGTGGTGTACAGGGCCTCGAACCCCAGTTCCTGCGCTACGCTGACGTAGTCGTGGTCGAAATAGCCCTGGGGCCAGCACAGGTGCCGATCATCTCGCCCAAGTTTTTGCCGCAACGTATCGCGGGAGGAGGCCAAGTCCTGGGCCAGGGCAGCGCGGCGGGCGGCAGGATCGGCGACGGTTTTGTCCCAGCGGGCATGGCTGTGGGTATGGGAATGGATCTCCACGGAGCCAGCGGCCTCCATGGCCTCAATCTCTGACCAGCGCAGCATCACCTCGTCGGCCCTGCCCTCGGCGATGGCAACTTTGCAGGCCCGGTGGTCGGGGCAGAGGGGGGGGCTGGTCGTAGAGCGTGCTTGGCCGTTCCCGACCCAGCCAGTGACGGCAAAAATAGTAGCCTTGAGACCCAGTTCCCGCAGTACCGGGTAGGCGTAGACGTAGTTGTCCAGATAGCCGTCGTCAAACGTGATGAACACGCTTTTGGCTGGCAGGTCGTATTTCCCCAGGAGGAATTCCAAGAACTCGTCGGCGCCGATGGTCTGATAGCCCCGGGCTGCGAGGGTTTCCATATGGTTGCGGAACGTGGCCGGGGAAACAGTCACTAAGCCGGGGTTCGGGCTCACGTGGTGGTACATCAGTACCGGCACGGCACGGGCGTGACTCATTGATGGGCCCCCTTTTGCCGCAACTGTTCCTCAAACAGTTGTTCAGTGTGGTCCAGCATGGCTTGCAGGCTGAATTGGGCGAGGGCGTGCTGCTTCCCTTTCGCACTCAATTGAGCCGCTCCATTAGGATCGTCGGCAATGCGCGCGAGAGCCGTAGCCGTGGTTTCAGGGTTTTCGGGCGGTACCAGCAGACCCGTATGTTCATGGATCACCAGTTCTGGCACACCACCCACTGCTGTCGATACTATCGGCAAACCCAGGCCTAGGGCTTGGGTCACAGCCTGGGGCACGCCCTCGGAGCGGGAAGTGAGTAACAGGACGTCGGCAGCGGCCATTAGGTCGGGGATATCTTCCCGGTGGCCGAGAAAATGCACCTGCTCTCCCAGGTTCAGCTGAGTAGCCAATTGCTTCGTTTGCTCCTCCATGGGGCCTTCCCCGGCCAGCACCAATTGAGCAGTAGGGTAGCGGTCGAGAAACAAGCGAAAAGCCCGCAACGCAATTTCATGGCGCTTGACCGACCGAATGATGCCCACCATCAGCACCAGGAAGGCGTCGGAGGGAATGCCTAGTTGTTGCCGCATCTCTTGCTTCGTGCGGAGGGGGGCGAAGCGGTCGAAGTCGATGCCGGTTGGGATGCTGACGACCTGTTCGGGAGGAAAACCGCAGCCTTCCACCAAGTGGGTGCGCATGATTTCGCCACAACTGACGATTCGGTCAGCCAGGTAGTGGACAAAATTGAGCCAGCTACGCTTGAGCGGAATGTCCAGGTGCCGGGTGCGGACCAGCAGAGGGGTGCCGGCAAGCTTGGCGGCAAAAGCGCCGATCCAGCTGTCGACGCCACTGTGAGTGTTGACCACTTGGATGCCTTCACGGCGCAGGTAAAGGGCGAGTGGCAGGATGGAGCGCAGATCCAGTTTGCTGCCCATAGGCAGAAACAATATGGGAATGCCGGCTTCGGCGGCCTTAGTGGCGATTTTGCAGTGGGGGCGGGTGGCCAGCACAACGTGGTGGCCCCGCCGAGCAAGGCCCTCCATTTCACTAACGATTCTTCGCTCCTGGCCTCCCCAACCGTCAGACCATTCCGTGTGGAGAATGCGCAGTTTGCTTGAGGGCATCTCCGGTACTTGCGTGGTCATTGGCTTCCCGCCATGGCGCTGAATTGGATGCGGTAAAGATTCGCGTATACACCGTTCCGGTCGAGCAGTTGGTGATGAGTGCCCATTTCGACGATTTCACCTTTCTGCATGACGACAATACGGTCCGCTTTTTCGATGGTGGATAGGCGATGGGCGATAACGATGGTGGTGCGGTTCCGCATGAGGTTCTCAAGGGCCGCCTGCACGTGGCGCTCGGATTGGGTGTCTAGAGCAGATGTAGCTTCGTCAAGAATCAGGATTGGAGCGTTTTTCAGGATCGCTCGGGCGATGGCAATCCGCTGGCGCTGTCCGCCGGAGAGTTTGACGCCGTTTTCGCCTACAAGGGTATTCAAGCCTTGTGGCATGTCGCGGATAAATTCCATGGCGTGGGCTGCTTCGGCGGCGACGACGATTTCCATTTCTGTGGCCATGGCTTTGCGACCGTAGGCGATGTTGGCACCGACGGTATCGTTGAACAGAACCACATCCTGGCTGACGAAGGCGATGTTGTCTCGTAGGTCGCCCAAGCGAACGGTTTCGATATCGTGGCCATCCACCAGTATCTGGCCTTCGGTTGGATGGTAGAAACGAGGAATCAGATTCACCAGGGAGGTTTTTCCGCTGCCGGACTGGCCAATGAGGGCGACAGTTTCTCCAGGTTCGATTTTCAAGGAGAAATGCTTAAGGGCGGGGGCTGCAGTTTCGGCGTAGCGTAGGCTAATGTTTCGGAACTCGATGTTTCCTTTCGCCCGTTCAATGCTCAGTGTTCCCTGATCGGGTTCGGACTCCAGATCAAGGAATTCAAATACAATTTCCGCTGCTGCTAGCCCTTTTTGCAGAGATTCGCTGACGCCTGTGAGGCGCTTGATGGGTGCTAGCAGCATCAGCATGGCGGTGATGAAAGATACGAACCCCCCCACCGTAGTCTGATTGTCGCCGGATTGCAAAGTGGCAATGTAGACGATAAGGGCCAGGGCGACAGCAGCCAGTAATTGGATG
The DNA here is from genome assembly GCA_021845865.1 of Pseudomonadota bacterium. Classification (GTDB taxonomy): domain Bacteria; phylum Pseudomonadota; class Gammaproteobacteria; order Burkholderiales; family UBA9220; genus UBA2239. Next base: position 21,627 of record JAJZVC010000022.1, read on the forward strand.
AGTGGGACATTTGCACCGGCTGCGATGGTGTATTTCATGCTGAACAACCGGTTGCGGTTGGTCGCTTCGTGGAAGCGGCGCTTTTCGTAATCCTGGCCGCCGAAAATCTTGACCACCTTGTGTCCCCCCAGGGATTCGTCCAGCACATGGGTGATGTCGCCCATGGAGCGTTGGAGGCTGCGGCTCATCTCCCGTAGTCGGCCACTGAACAGCTTGACGATGATGGCGATCAGGGGGGCCATGACGAAGGTCACGATGGTGAGTTTCCAATTCAGGTACAAGAGCCAGCCAAGGAGGCCGAGAACCGTGAAGGAATCCCGCACTAGGACAGTGATGACGTTAGTGCCGGCGGACGTTACCTGACTCACGTTGAAGGCGATATTGGCTATAACCGTGCCCGACGATGCATTGTCGTAGTAAGGGGTTGGAAGGGTAATGAGCTTATCGAACATGAGGTTGCGCAAATCCGTCACCAGTCGGGTAGATACCCAGTTAACGGCGTAATTGCTGATGAAGCTGAAAATGCCGCGAATCAGGAACAGTCCGACCAGCAGGAGGGGAACAAGCTTGATGAGCGTCTGGTCGCGGTTGACAAAACTGCCATCCAGCATCGGTTTAAGCAGGGCGGGTAGCGCGGGTTCTGTGGCGGCGACAGCGATGGTGCTCAGCACAGAAACGGCGAAGATGCGCCAGTAGGGCATGATGTAGCGCAACAGGCGCAAATAGAGGGTACGGCTGTTCAGTTCGGGCTGGGTCATGGGGTGGATGCAGGAGGGGTAACAATGTAGGGCTCGCCGATGACGTCGAGCAGGCGCTGCATCTTGTCCCGGTAGCCTTCGAAGGTCAAGGCTTTTTCATGGCCGTTGCGCGCAATGTCTTCCCGCTTCGGATCATGGGCAAGATAGAAGAGGACCTTCTCCCGTAATTCCGCTGGCGAGGAGAAAGTTTCAATTTCGTGTCCAGGGTGGAAGTAGTGTTCCAACTCCGGGGAGGCGTCAGTCAGGAGGAAGGCGCCAGTTGCTGGAACATCCAGCACCCGCAAGTTGAGGCCGGTTCTTCCTGGATCCCAGGAGGAGATATTGAGCACGATCTTGGATACGTTGTACAGATAGTTCAGATCTTTTCCCCATATCTTGCTTGCTTTGACCTTTCCCCTCAGACTACTTTTGCGGCGCCATTTGCGCCAGCCGGGGCCATAGATTTCCAGCGGTAGATCAGCGATAGCCTGGAGCATCTCCTGTCGCCGCCGGCTCCAGCCGCCGACGAAAACGATGTTGTGTTTGGAAGTGCCGCAAGCAGAGAAGGGGTGATAGAGGTTGCGGTCGATGCCTAGCGCGGGGAGATAGTTGATGCGGTCTTCCCGGCCATAACCAAACTGGTGGATGCAGAAATAATGGTCATAAATGCGGGCATCTTCCAGCATTTCAGTCGTGGCTCGAGGGTCTTTTACCCACCAGCCCACCGTCTTGCGAACGCCGTAGCGAGTTTTGATGTTGTAAATGGTTTCGGCATCAAAGCTATTTCCCCGGATGACCAGAAGAATGTCGGGGCGAAAGGCGGCGACTGCTCTTTCCAATTCGGATTGGCGGAAATTGTGGTTGCCCCAGCGGGAGTGCGCCGAGATGTCAAAGGACTTGAATCCAAAGGCGTGGACCAGTTTGTTGATGTATTTAAGGAAAAATAGATTTATCCTGCTTTCTGCCTGGCTATTGAAGCAGCACACTTCCCAGCCCAGTTCCCGTAGGCCGGCAGCACAGGAGTCCCCAAGGGGAATGGTGTCTTTGCCGAAGAAATAGCTGATCAGGATGCGGGGCTTGTGTGGACCTTGGGGGTTCATTGCGCCAACTGTGTTTTTTCGGGTGATGCGCTGTTAGTGTAACGTGCCGAAGGAATTACATTAAACGGGAATTTTGCCAGAAGAGCCGGGCAGACGAAAGCACGGGAAACCCCACCAGAGTCAGCGGTCCCTGCTTTCCAAAATCTGGCCGTAGAATGCAGTAAGCTCCCCTGCCATGGCTTCAAGGGTCATGCCTTCTACCGTCTGACGAGCTGCCGCGGTCATGGCGGGGCGGTGTTCCCGTTTCAATATCTCGGCCATGCCTTCTGCGAAGCCGGCTTCGTCCAGGGCATCCCGTACAAAACCATTTATACCGTTCTGGATCAATTCAGCTGCCCCGCTTTTGGTGCTGGTCAGCACGGGCAGACCACTAGCCATCGCCTCCAGGGCCACGTTGCCAAAGGGCTCATAAAGAGTAGGGAATACTAGCGCATCCGCTGCGCCGTAAAAGGGACGGACGTCTTTTTGCCCTCCAACGAAGCGAACCCGTTCGGCTATCCCTAGGCGCGCAGCGTGACGGACAAAACGCTCTGCATGCTTGTCCTTCCCCACGACCAGGAGACAGGCTGTGGCCGGTAGGCGTGCTAGGGCGCCGAGTGCGATGGCCAATCCCTTGCGCTGAAACCCCGAACCAACGAACAAAAACAGAGGGGCCTCCGCCGGAATATCGAAAGACTCTCGAATGGTATGTCGGTATTCTGCTGCCAGGGAGGGGTGGAAACGAGTAGTGTCCACGCCGTTATAGATGACATGGAGCTTATCTTCTGGAATGGGGTAGTGGCGCTGGATATCTTCCTTCACCATGTGCGAAATGCAGATGACCGCTTTCAGAGATGGGCTGGTGAACAGCTTCTTTTCCGCTTCCAGCATATAGCGGTGGTAGGGGTTGAAGGTTACGCTTAGTTGACCGAGGGGGGTGAGCACTCGGCGGCGCTGGGCTAGCCATTCCCGGTGGACGCCATCCCCTGCCCTGTACACATCGCAACAGGCGATGCGCTCGTGGGACTGGACGAGGTCGAAGTATTGGTTTTTGAGTTCGCGGCAGACGCAACGGGCGAAGCTCCAGTCGCGCCAAAGGCTACCAAGGTAGGGAGGATTGCAAATCAAATGTTCCTCTTCTTCCACTGTCTCCCAACGGCGGGTGATCATTGTGACCGACGTTCCTTCTTTGCCCAGCGCTTGCACGGCACTTGCAACAAAGCGCTCTGCTCCCCCGAAAGGGGTGTAGCGCTGGCGGACAAGGGCGAGGCGGAGCGGCTTCACGGACACTGGAGCAGTTCTTCGATGGCGACAAGCACATTTTCTACTTTGATGGCAGTAAGACAGTCGCTTTGTTTGCTGCCTCCGCAGCCATCATTGCCGCATGGCCGGCAGGAATGACCGGATGTCAGAACGCGGTGGGCCGTCATCCAAGGACCCCATTCAATTTCTCCACTAGGGCCGAATAGGGCCACTGCTGGGGTTCCCATGGCAGCTGCAATATGCATGGGTGCGGAATCCACGCCGACGAAAACTTTTGCTCGGGCCGTTAGGGCTGCAAGCTCCTTCAGGGACAGCTGTCCGGAAAGATCAGTCACTGGCCGGGAAAGACGGCCCAGAATGTCACTGATGGTTTTCAGTTCTTCCGACGCTGGGGCAGCCGTGACGATGATGGCATGCCCCTTTTCCTGCAAGGCGCTAATCAGGGCGGCAACCTGTGTAGTTGGCCAGCATTTGAAGAACCAGCGGGATGCAGGGTGGATCAGGATGAAATTCCGTTCCACTAAGCTATGTTTCGCCAACAGGCTGGAAATAGTGGCCTCAGCTGCTTCTCCGGGGGTCAATATCAAGCGTTTTTCGTTTTCGTCGGGGTGAAGGCCAATGCGACGCAACGCATCCAGGTTCACTTCTACTGTGTGTCGACTATTGCCATGGGAGGGCATGGAAAAAAGGTGGCTGAAACTGCTTTTCCAGAACCCTCTGGCGCCCGTGTATCCCTGGGCGACGCCGTGGCGGGCTCCGGTTAGGCGCTTGATCCAGGCGCCCCGTGGGTGGGGGGTGAGGTGTATAACAAGGTCATACTGTCTGCCTTGCAGGTCAGACAAAAGTCGCCATTCTTTCCGGAGTTGGCCTAATGGACCGAGTTTTTTCCAGTTCCGGTCCACGGTGTGAACCTGGCTGATGGCCGGGTGCAGGGTGAGCATCTCGGCCGTGTCCCGGTACACCAGGGCATCGATTTCCAGGTGGGGGGCGTGGTTCTTCAGCACCGTGAATACCGGCGAGGTGAGCAGCACGTCGCCGTGGTGGCGCAGTTTGGTGACCAGTACCCGGCGGAGGGATTGCAGGTCGATGGCGTCTTTGAGCATGGGCGAAGGATAGCAATGTTTCGTCCGCTCCCCAATGGGGGGCGGGAAAACCGCTATTATGACGGCAATTCACGGGAGGTTAGAAGCCGATGGGCAGCGACAGCGGTTACAGCGAACGGATGCGGCGCAAGAAAGCGGTGGTGGACGCCAAGGTGGCCCGGGCGGACCGGGACAAGGGCCTGCTGCTGGTGCTGACCGGCAACGGCAAGGGTAAGAGCAGTTCCGGTTTCGGCATGGTGGCCCGGGCCTTGGGGCATGGCATGAAGGTGGGAGTGGTGCAGTTCATCAAGGGAGCCGCCTCGACGGGAGAGGAGGCGTTTTTCCGCCGCTTCCCCGGCGAGGTGAGCTATTCCGTGACCGGCGAAGGCTTCACCTGGGAGACCCAGGACAGGGAGCGGGACCGGCGGGTGGCGGAGCAAGGCTGGGAGAAGGCGGCCGCCCTGCTGGCCGACCCGGAAATCGGCCTGGTGCTGCTGGACGAACTGAACATCGTGCTGAAGTACAGCTATCTGGATTTGGACAAGGTGCTGGCGGACATCCGCCTGCGTCCCCCCATGCAGCATGTGGTGGTGACCGGCCGCGGCGCGCCGGCGGAACTGGTGGCGGAGGCCGACACCGTCACCGAACTGTCGGTGGTGAAGCACGCTTTCCAGGCCGGCGTCCGGGCCCAGAAAGGGGTCGAGTACTAGTTGTGGTAGAATTTCCTCCGCGTAACAGGTGCCTGCCTGGCCATCCGGTCGGCAGGTTAAACGGGAAACCGGTGAGTTCTCCTTGGAGGACGAATCCGGTGCTGCCCCCGCAACGGTAAGCGAGTGTGGGCGCGCCAACAAGCCACTGCGGCAACCAGCCGTGGGAAGGCGGCGCGTCAAGTTCTCGCGAGCCCGGATACCGGCCTGGAACGGGAGCGGAAATACCGCGGGGTGACGGTAAGCCAGCATGGCCTGAGCGCCATTCCGGGTATTTCCATTGTTGACGAATACGGCATGCGGGGATGCGTGCCGCCACATGGAACCCGAAATGAAACACAGCCTCAAGCTGGGCCTGGCTTCCCTGGCCCTGGTCAACGGCGCTTTCGCCGACGAGCCGCCGACCTATCAACTCAACGACGTGGTGGTGACCGCCACCCGCACCCCCCGGCCCCTGCGCAGCCTGCTGGGGGACGTGACGGTGATTTCCGCCGAGCAGATCAAGAACGCCGGCCAATCCACCCTGGTGGAACTGCTGCAATCCCAGCCGGGGGTGGAAATCACCAGCGCCGGCGGCGCGGGAACCACCACCGAGGTTTACCTGCGGGGGGCGGAAAAGACCCACACCCTGGTGCTGCTGGACGGCATGCGCGTCGGCTCCGCCACTTTCGGCGTCACCGCCTTCGAGCGCATTCCCCTCGACCAGATCGAGCGTATCGAAATCCTGCGTGGCCCCGCCAGCCACTTGTATGGCTCCGAGGCCATCGGCGGCGTGATCCAGATTTTCACCAAGAGCGGCCAGGGCAAGCCGCGGCCGAATTTCACCGTCGGGGCCGGGGCCTACAACACCCAGACTCTCAGCGGCGGCTACGCCGGCGAAGTGAACGGCACCCGCTTCAGCGTCCAGGCGGACCACGAGGAAAGCGACAGCTTTTCCGCCTATTCGGAGCGGAACGCGAAATACGCCAACCGGAACCGGGATGCCGACGGCTATCGCAATTCCAGCCTGTCCCTGAAGCTGGCCCGGGCCCTGGCGGAGGGCCAGGAAATCGGGGCCAACTTGTTCGGCAGCGTCGGCCGCATCCATTACGACAGCTTCACCACCACCACGGATTACTACCAGGACCAGGTCCTCAGCGCCTTCGACGTCTACAGCAGGAACCGCCTCAGCGCCGACTGGCAAAGCACCCTGCGCCTCGGCGTCGGCAGCGATCACTACAACGACTACTCGCCCAGCAAGGCCGTCTATAACACCGACCAGAACCAGTTCAGCTGGCAGAACGACATCGCCCTCGGGCCGGATTCCCTCCTCCTGGGGGTCGAATACCTGGACCAGGCGGTGGACAGCACCACCAACTACGCCGTCAAGAGCCGCACCGTCCGCTCGGCCTTTGCCGGCTACCAAGGGAGCCGGGGCGACCACAGCTTCCAGTTCAACGTCCGCAACGACGACAACTCCCAGTTCGGCGGCCACAGCACCGGCTACGCCGGCTATGGCTACCGCTTCAGCCCCGAGTGGCGGGCCTCGGCCAGCGTGAGCACGGCCTTCAAGGCGCCCACCTTCAACAACCTTTACTTCCCCAACTCCGGCAACCCCAACCTGCGCCCGGAAAAGGCGCGCAACAAGGAACTCGCCCTCCATTACGACCGGGGCCTGCACCACTTCAGCGCGGTGTACTTCGATAACCAGGTGAGCGACCTCATCAACTACCCTGCCCCGACCTACGTCATCAGCCAGATCCAGCAGGCCAGCCTGAAGGGGGTCACCCTGTCCTACCAGGGGCAGGTGGGCGGCTATCGGCTGCGGGCCAACTGGGACGCGCAGAACCCCGTCGACGAGGCCAGCGGCCATCTCCTTATCCGCCGGGCGAGGAATCACGCCACCTTCGCGGTGAACAAGCGCGTCGGCGAGTGGGACCTGGGCGGGGAGTGGCTGCTGTCCTCCGAGCGCTATGCCGACGACGCCAACACCCAGCGCATGGGGGGCTACGGCCTGGTGAACTTCACCGCCAGCCACGCCCTGGGGGCGGACTGGACGGTGCGGGCCCGGGTCAACAACCTGTTCGACAAGTTCTACGAACTCATCCCTGGCTACAACACACCGGGGGCCAACCTGTTCGTCAGCCTCAACTATCGGCCGCGCTAAGGAGCACATATGAAATTCCGGCTGTTGGGTGTCTTGCTGTTGCTGGTGTCTCCCCTGGCCTGGGGGGGCTGCCCGCGCATCGTCAGCCAATCCCCCTACATCACCCATACCCTGGAGTGGCTGGGCCTGCAGTCCTGCATCGTCGGCGTCAGCCGCTACGACACCTTGCCCCTGCCCCACACCGGCGGAGTGATGGACCCGGACCCGGAAGCCATTGCAGCGCTGAGGCCGGAACTGCTGCTGACCTCCGACTGGACGGCGGAGGACGTCTTGCGCCAAGCCACGCCCCCGGGGGCGAAGGCGCTGCGCTTGCACGGTTTCCAGACCATGGCCCAGGTGGAGGAAAATCTGCGTCTCATCGGCGAAGCGGCCGGCCTGCCCGACGCCGCCCGGCGCGCCGAGGCTTTCGCCCATGACTGGCGCGAAAGGGCGGCGGCGGTGGACGGCCACGGCATCCGCGCCCTGCTCCTTTCCGCCTGCGGCGGCAGCCCCTATTCCTTCGGCCGCGGCTCCTGGCTGGGGGACTTGTTCAGCGCCGCCGGTTTCGAGGTGGTGGGGGGCGACAAGCAGATCATCCATTTCTCCGCCGACGGCGACCTGGGCGAACTGCGGGCGGCGGTGAAACAATACCGCCCCGGGGTGATTTTCGTCTTCGAGCACAAGGCACGGCCCGCCTGCAACGCGGCCCTGGGCCGGATGGGGGTCAAGCTGGCGCTCCTCGACGGCGATCTGTTCCTCCATCCCGCCCCGGTGCTGCTGCAAGGGTTGGACGAACTGGCGGCCAGGCGCAAGGAATGGGAGGCCAAGCCATGAAGACGCTGATCCTCGGCGGCGCCCGCTCGGGCAAGAGCGCCCTGGCGGAGCGGCTGGCGGAGGAATCCGGCCTGGCGGTGACCTACGTCGCCACCGCCACCGCCGGGGACGCGGAGATGGCCGAGCGCATCGCCCACCACCGCTCCCGCCGCCCCGCCGCCTGGACCCTGGCGGAGGAGCCGGTTGCGTTGGCCCATTGCCTGCGCCGCCACGCCGCCCCCGACCGCTGCCTGCTGGTGGATTGCCTCACCCTGTGGCTGGCGAATAGCCTCGGCGACGAGGAAACCTTCCAGCGGGAGCGGGCCGCGCTGCTGGAATCCCTCCCCGGTCTGCCGGGGCGGATTATCCTGGTGAGCAACGAGGTGGGCATGGGCATCGTCCCCCTGGGCGAGCTGTCCCGCCGCTTCGTCGACGAGGCCGGCCGCCTGCACCAGGACCTGGCACGCCTGTGCGATCAAGTGGTTTTCGTGGCGGCGGGCCTGCCCCTGATGATGAAAGGAAATTTCCCATGAGTCTCGATTGGCTGGCTTCGCCGGCGAAACCCCTCGATCAGGCCGCCCTGGACGCGGCCCGCGCCCGCCAGGGCCAGCTCACCAAGCCCCCCGGCTCCCTCGGCATGCTGGAAGACATCGCCGTCCGCCTGGCGGGGATGCAGGGGCGGGAAAAGCCCGAACTGGAGAAGGTGCGCATCGTCGTCTTCGCCGCCGACCACGGGGTGGCGGCGGAAGGGGTGTCCGCCTTTCCCCAGGCCGTCACCGGCCAGATGATTCTCAACTTCGCCCACGGTGGCGCGGCCATCAGCGTCCTGGCGAGGGAGCAGGGGGCGGAGCTGGAGGTGGTGGACGTGGGCAGTCTCGCCGAGCTGCCGTACTTTCCCAACGTGGTGGTGCGGAAGGCGGGCTTGGGCACCGCCAACTTCCGCCGCGCCCCGGCCATGAGCGAGGACCAGCTGGAGGCGGCGCTCCAGGCGGGCCGGGACGCCGTGGAGCGGGCCCTGGCCGCCGGCGCCCGGCTGTTCATCGGCGGCGAAATGGGCATCGCCAACACCAGCGCCGCCACGGCCATCGCCTGCGCCCTTCTGAACCTGGAGCCGGAGGCCCTGGCCGGCCCCGGCACCGGGCTGGACAACGCCGGCGTGCGCCACAAGGTCCAGGTGATCCGGGAATCCCTCGCCCTGCACCAGGGGGCGATGACATCGCCCCTGGAAGCGCTGCGCCACGTGGGGGGCTTCGAAATCGCCGCCCTCTGCGGCGCCTATCTGGCCTGTGCCCAGGCGGGCCTGCCGGTGCTGGTGGACGGTTTCATCGCTTCGTCCGCCGCCCTGGTTGCCCTGCGCATCCAGCCCGAGGCGGCGGGCTGGCTGTTCTACGGCCACGCCTCCGCCGAGCCCGGCCACGCCCGCCTGATGGCGGCCCTGAACGCGCGCCCCCTGGTGGACCTTGGCCTGCGCCTGGGGGAGGGCAGCGGCGCCGCCGTGGCCCTGCCCCTGCTGCGCCTGGCCTGCGCCCTGCACAACGGCATGGCCACCTTCGCCGGGGCCGGCGTGGCGGGAAAGAGCCATGCGTGAGACCCTGATCGACCTGCTGCGCCACGGCGAGCCCGAGGGCGGCACCAAGTTCCGGGGCTGGGTGGACGACCCCTTGAGCTCCACCGGCTGGGAGCAGATGCGGGCCTCGGCCGGGGAAGCGTGCCATTGGGACACGGTGGTGACGTCGCCTCTCCTGCGCTGCGCCGAATTCGCCGCCGAACTGGCCGACCGCCACCGCCTGACATTGGAAGTCGACGCCCGCTTCAAGGAAATGGGCTTCGGCGACTGGGAGGGCAAAACCCCGGCGGACGTGGCCCGTCAGGATGCCGCCCGGCTGGAGAAGTTTTGGCGCGACCCGGTGGCTTTTCCGCCCCCCGGCGGGGAAAGCCTGGCCGCCGTCCAGACGAGGGTGACGGAGGGCTGGCGGGACCTGCTGGCTCGCCACGCCGGCCGCCGGGTGCTGCTGGTGTGCCACGGCGGCGTCATCCGCCTGGTGCTGGCCCAGGCCCTGGGCATTCCCCTCGCCAACCTGTTCCGCCTTCATGTTCCCTTCGCCGCCCTGTCCCGGCTGCGGGTGGACGGGGAAGGGGAGAACGCCCTGCCGCAACTGCTGTTCCTCGGCGGGAGGGCGGGGTGAAACCCCTCTTCCTGGCCCTCCAGTTCCTCACCCGGCTGCCGGTGCCGGCCCAGCCCGCGCCGGAGGCCAGGGACTGGGGGCGGGCCGTGCTGTTTTTTCCCTTCGCCGGCCTGCTCCTCGGCGCCCTGCTGGCGGGAATCCAGTTCCTCCTCGGCGGCACGGCCCCGCTGCTGCAAGGGGCCCTGCTGACCGCGGCCTGGGTGGCGTTGACCGGCGGGTTGCACCTGGACGGCCTGGCGGACTGCGCCGATGCCTGGGTGGGCGGCCACGGCGACCGGCAGAAAACACTGGCCATCATGAAGGACCCCGCCAGCGGCCCCATGGGCGTGGCGGCGGTGGTCGTGGCGCTGCTGCTGAAATTTGCCGCCCTGACGTCTCTGGTTGCAAGCGGCGCCCTCTGCGCCCTGCTGCTGGCGCCCCTGCTGGGGCGCGGCCTCCTGCCCGCGTTGCTGCTCGCCGCTCCCTACGCCCGTCCCGGCGGCTTGGGGGAGGCCATGGCCCAGGCCTTGCCGCGCCAAGCCGCCGCCGTCCTGGTGCTGGCCGTGGCCGCCGCTGCCCTGGCCCTCGGCGAATGGCGGGCGGTCCTGGCGGGGGGGGCGGTGTTCGTTCTCCTGCGCCGGGCGGCCCTGGCCCGGCTCGGCGGCGTCACCGGCGACGTCCTCGGCGCGGCGGTGGAGCTGGGCGAAATGGCCGTTCTGGTGGCCCTGGCGGTGCGGCCATGAACGCCGCCCTCGTCGCCCTGCTGGCCGTGCTGCTGGACCGCTGGCTGAAGGAGCCCCGCCGCTGGCATCCCCTGGTGGGCTTCGGCAGCTGGGCGAGGTGGCTGGAGGAACGGCTGCACGGGGACGCGGCATGGCGCGGCATCCTGGCCGTAACGCTGGCCATCATCCCCCTGGTCCTGGCGGTGGCCGCCGGGCTTCAATTTCTCGGCGCCCACGCCTGGCTGGGCAGCGCCGTCCTGCTCTATCTCGTTCTCGGCGCCGCCAGCCTGGGGCAGCACGCCGCCGCCGTGGCCGGGGCTCTGGAACAGGGCGACCTCGGCGGGGCGCGGGAGGCGGTGGGGCGCATCGTCAGCCGCGACGCCTCTCGGCTGGACGCCGCCGGCGTGAGCCGGGCGGCGGTGGAGTCGGTGCTGGAGAACGGCAATGACGCCGCCTTCGGCGCCCTGTTCTGGTTCTTCGTCGCCGGCGCTCCCGGCGCGGTGGCCTACCGCCTCGCCAACACCCTGGACGCCATGTGGGGCTACCGGAACGAGCGCTATCGCCGCTTCGGCTGGGCGGCGGCCCGGCTGGACGACGTGCTGAACTGGCTTCCCGCCCGCCTCACGGCCCTGACCTACGCCCTCCTCGGCAAAACCTCCGTTGCATGGCGCTGCTGGCGCAGCCAGGCCCCCGCCTGGGACAGCCCCAACGCCGGCCCGGTGATGGCCGCCGGGGCGGGCGCCCTTGGGGTGCGCCTGGGGGGGGCGGCCATCTACCACGGCCAAGTGGAGGATCGCCCCGCCCTGGGAGAGGGCAACGAGGCGTCCGCCGCCGACATTGGCCGGGCCGTGGGGCTGGTGAACCGCGGCCTGTGGCTGTGGCTGGCGGCCTACGGGCTGCTGGAGTGGGCCCATGCTTGAGCACGGCGGCGGCATCCTCGCGGCGGCGGCCCGCTACGGCATTCCGGCGCAGGACTGGCTCGACCTGTCCACCGGCATCAACCCGCTGGGCTGGCCCGTGCCCCCCGTGCCGTCGGATTGCTGGCGGCGCCTGCCGGAGGCGGAGGATGGCCTGGTTGCCGCCGCCCGCGCCTATTACGGCGCCTCGGCGCTGTTGCCGGTGGCGGGCAGCCAGGCGGCGCTCCAAGCGCTTCCCCTGCTGCGCGCCCCCTCCACGGTGGGGGTGCTGGCGCCCACTTACGCCGAGCACCCCCAAGCCTGGGAGCGGGCCGGCCACCGGTTGAAATTCCTGGATGCCGCCGCCATCGACGGCGCCGTGGACGGCCTCGACGTGCTGGTCCTCGCCAACCCCAACAATCCCACCGGCGAGCGTTTCCCCCGCGAACGCCTGGAAGGCTGGCTGAAGCGGCTGGCCGGGCGCGGCGGCTGGCTGGCGGTGGACGAGGCCTTCATGGACGCCACTCCCGAAGCCAGCCTGGCTTCCCTGGCCGGGGCGCCAGGGCTGGTGGTGCTGCGCTCCCTGGGCAAGTTCTTCGGCCTGGCGGGGGCGCGGGTGGGTTTCGTCCTGGCCTGGCCGGAACTCCTGTCCCAGCTGGAGGAGCGCCTGGGGCCGTGGTCGGTGGCCGGCCCTGCCCGCTGGGCGGCGAGCCGGGCCCTGGCCGATTTTCCTTGGCAGGAAAAGGCGCGGGACGACCTGCTGGGCGCTTCCCAGCGGCTGGCTGCTACGCTTTCCCGCCACGGATTGAACCCGGCGGGCGGAACGGCCCTGTTCCAGTGGGTGCCCACTCCGGCGGCGGTTCCTATCCAGGACCGCCTCGCCCGGCAGGGCATCTGGGTGCGGCGCTTCGCTTCCCCCTCGGCCCTGCGCTTCGGCCTCCCCGGCTCGACGGAAGCATGGCGGCGGCTGGAAGCCGCCCTGGAGAGCCTGCCGTGAGCGCCAAGACCCTGATGGTGCAGGGCTGCACCTCCGACGCGGGCAAAAGCGCCCTGGTGACGGCCCTGTGCCGCGTGCTGCGGCGCAGGGGCCTCAAGGTGGCGCCCTTCAAGCCCCAGAACATGGCCCTCAACAGCGCCGTCACCGCCGACGGCGGCGAAATCGGCCGCGCCCAGGCGGTCCAGGCCCGGGCCTGCGGCCTGGACCCTCATACCGACATGAATCCGGTGCTGCTCAAGCCCAACAGCGACGTCGGCGCCCAGGTCATCGTCCACGGCCGCGCCGTGGGCAACTTCGACGCCGTGGCCTATCACGAGCTCAAGCCCCGATTGATGGCGGCGGTGCTGGAATCCCATCGCCGTTTGAGGGAAGGCCACGACGCCATAATCGTGGAAGGGGCCGGCAGCCCGGCGGAAATCAACCTGCGGGAGCACGACATCGCCAACATGGGCTTCGCCGAGGCGGCGGATTGCCCGGTGATCCTGGTGGCGGACATCGACCGGGGCGGGGTGTTCGCCCACTTGGTGGGCACCCTGGAGCTGCTTTCCCCCTCCGAGCAGGCGCGGGTGAAGGGCTTCGTCATCAACCGCTTCCGCGGCGACATCGCCCTCCTGAAACCGGGCCTGGACTGGCTGGAGCAGCGCACCGGCAAGCCGGTGCTGGGGGTGCTGCCCTATCTCCACGGGCTGTATCTGGAAGCGGAGGACGGCTTGGCCACCCGCGCCGCCGGGAACTGGAGCGAAGAGAAATTCCGGGTGGCGGTGCCCCTGCTGCCCCGCCTCAGCAACCACACCGACTTCGACCCCCTGCGCCACCACCCCGGCGTCGCCCTGCGCTTCGTCGCGGAAGGGGAAAGCATTCCCGCCGCCGACCTCATCGTGCTGCCGGGGAGCAAGAACGTCCGCGCCGACCTGGACTGGCTGCGGGCCAACGGCTGGGAAGACGCCATCCGCCGCCACCTGCGCTTCGGCGGCAAGGTGGTGGGCATCTGCGGCGGTTTCCAGATGCTGGGCCGGGCGCTCCACGACCCCCTCGGAATCGAGGGGCCGGCGGGCAGCAGCACCGGACTGGGCTGGCTGGAGATGGAAACCGAACTGCGGCCGGAAAAGCAGCTGCGCCGGGTGGAAGGGCGGCTGGCATTGGATAACGCGCCCGTGGCGGGCTACGAAATCCACGCCGGGGTAAGCGCCGGGCCGGCCCTGGATTCGCCGGCGGTGAGGCTGGAAGGGCGCGACGACGGCGCCCTGTCGGCGGACGGGCGGGTGCTGGGCACCTATCTCCATGGCCTGTTCGACTTGCCCCAGGCCTGCGACGCACTCCTGCGCTGGGCCGGCCTGAAGGAAGCGGCGGCGCCGGACTACGCCGCCCTGTGCGAGGAAGGCATAGACCGCCTAGCGGACGCGGCGGAAGAATATCTGGACTGGAAAAAACTGGAGGAGGTCCTGGGATGGCGAGGCTGCGTTTGATGGGAAACGGATCAACCTTGCACCCCCTCTCCCTCCGGGAGAGGGGCAGGGGTGAGGGATCGCGCCCGATAGAGCCCCAGTCGGCGCCCATTCCCTCACCCGGCTTCGCCACCCTCTCCCGGAAGGAGAGGGTTAAGTACGTTGGTTTCGGATCAATATTTCAGACCGGGGAGCAACAGCGGGGAGAGGGAAAATTCCACCGATATTGGTGGCCGATAATCCTGCTAACCCTGTTGCCCCAGGTCGTTGCCCACGCCGAAGTCACCGTCAAGGACGACCTGGGGCGCCAGGTGACCCTGCCCGCCCCTGCCCGGCGCATCGTCAGCCTGGCGCCGAGCATCACCGAAACCTTCTTCGCCGCCGGGGCCGGGAGCCAATTGGTGGGAGCGGTGAACTACAGCGACTACCCCCCGGCGGCCAAGGCCCTGCCCCGGGTGGGGCGCTACGACAGCGTGGACGTGGAGGCCATCGCCGCCCTGCGGCCCGACCTGGTGGTGATGTGGCAATCGGGCAACCCGCCCAGCACCCTGGGGCGGCTGGAAAAGCTGGGCCTCAAGGTGTTCGTCAACGAGCCCCGGCGCCTGGAGGAAATGCCGGCGACCCTGGAGCGTTTCGGCATCCTGGCGGGAAAGGCGAATGAAGGCGCCGCAGCGGCGGATGCCTTCCGCCAGCGCCTGGCCGCCCTGCGGGAACAATACCAGGGCCGCCCGCCGGTGCGGGTGTTCTACCAGATATGGAATTCCCCCATGATGACGGTGAACGGCGCCCACCTCATCAGCGACGTGCTGCGCCTGTGCGGCGGCCGGAACGTCTTCGCCGACCTGCCGGCCCTGGCGCCCACGGTGGGGGTGGAGGCGGTGCTCGCCGCCGACCCGGAAGCCATCGTCGCCAGCGGCATGGATTCCCGCCGCCCGCCGTGGCTGGACGAGTGGCAGCGCTGGCTGAAACTGGAGGCGGTGCGCCGTGGCAACATCTTCTTCATCCCCTCCGACATCATCAACCGCCACGCCCCCCGCATCCTGGACGGGGCGGAGCAGTTGTGCCAGGACCTGGAGCAGGCGCGGGGAAAGCGCTAGGGATATTTAGCGAGCCATCTCGAGCATCAATAACCGCTCAAACTCCTCGGCCGGAACGGGCCGGGAGAACAGGTAGCCCTGGGCGTAGTCGCAGCCCGCCGCCCGCAGCAGTTCGTATTGCTGCGGCGTTTCCACGCCTTCGGCCACCACCTTGATGCCGAGGCGGTGGGCCATCACGATGATGGCCTCGCAGAGGGCGAGTTCGTCGGATTCGGCGGTCATGGGGCGCACGAAGGAGCGGTCGATCTTGATGTAGTCGATATCGAAGCGCCGCAGGTAGGCCAGCGACGAGTAGCCGGTGCCGAAGTCGTCGAGGGCGACCTGGATGCCGTGGTCGCGAAAGCCGAGCAGCTTGCTCTCGGTCGCCTGGTTGTCCTCCACCAGCGAGGTTTCGGTGATTTCGACCACGATGCTGTCGCCGGGCAGCCCCAGCTTCCGCAGCCAGCTCGGCCAGTCCACTTCGCCGCTGCCGTTCTGGCGGAACTGGAGCGGCGATTTGTTGACGCTGATCTGAAATTCCGGCTGGAAACGGTCGCGCCACTGGCGCACCTGGCGGGCCGCCTCCTCGAACACCCAGTTGCCGATGTCCACGATCAGGCCGCTTTCCTCCGCCAGGGCGATGAATTCTCCCGGCGCGAGCAGCCCCCGCTCCGGGTGCTGCCAGCGCACCAGGGCTTCCGCCTTGCGGATGCGCCGGTCGGCGAGGTCGATGATGGGCTGGTAATGCACGCGGAATTCGCCGTTGGCGATGGCCCGGCGCAGGTCCCGCAGCTGGCGCATGCGGAACTGGGCCTGTTCCTGCATGCCTTGGGTGTAGTAGTGGCAGCCGTTGCGCCCCTGCTGCTTGGCGGCGTACATCGCCTGGTCGGCGTTCTTGAGCAGGCTCTCGGCGTCGGTGGCGTCGTCGGGAAAGAAGGTGACGCCGATGCTCGGCGTCACGAAGACCGTCTCGCCGCCGAGCTGGAACGGCTGGGCGAAGGCCTGGATGATGGCCTGGATGATGCGCTCGACGGTGGAGCCGGAGCGCAGGTCGGGCAGCAGCAGGGTGAATTCGTCGCCGCCGAGGCGGGCCACGGTGTCCGTCTCGCGCACGCAGCCCGAGAGGCGCCGGGCCGCCTCGCACAGCAGGAGGTCGCCCATGCTGTGGCCCAGGGTGTCGTTGATTTCCTTGAAGTGGTCGAGGTCCAGGTAGAGCAAGGCGAAGCGCTCTCCGCTGCGGTGCGACTTGCGGATTTCCTGTTCCAGGCGGTCGTTGAACATGCGCCGGTTCGGCAGCTCGGTGAGGGGGCAGAAATTGGCCTGGTGCCAGATCAGTTCCTCCGAGCGCTTTTTCTCGGTGATGTCGGCGAAGACGGAGATGTACTGGCTGACGCTGCCATCCGCGTTGCGCAGGACGTTGATGGTCTGCCACTTGGCATAGACCTCGCCGCTCTTCTTGCGGTCCCAGATTTCGCCTTCCCAGTGGCCGTCGGTTTCGAGGGCCTGCCACATGGCGCGGTAGAAAGCCTGATCATGGCGGCCGGAGGCGAAGACGCGGGGATTCTGGCCGCGCAGCTCGTCGAGGGTGTAGCCGGTGATGCGCGTCAGCGCCGGATTGGCGGCGATGATGCTGTTGTCGGCGTCGGTGACGACGACGGCCTGGTCCATGGACGCCAGCACCGTGGAGGCGATCTGCAGCTGCGCTTCGTGCTGGATTTTTTCGGCGATGTCCTCGATGAAGACGAAAAGGCGTCCCCCGGCGATGTCCAGGCGCAGGGTGGTGACGATCTCCACCGGGAAGATGTGGCCGTCCTTGTGCCGATGCAGGGTGCGGAAGCGGTCGTGGCCCTGGCGCAGCAGCAGTTCGATGTGGGCGGCCGTCTCCGCCGCCGACTCCTTGGCTTCCAGGTCCGTGATGCGCATCGTCAGCAGTTCTTCGCGGCTATAGCCCGAGAGCCGGGCGTAGTACTCGTTGACCTCGAGCAGGCGCCCCGTGTTGTCGGCGAGCCAGAAGCCCGCGGCGGGCGTTTCCACGATGGCGCGATAGATGGCCTGCTGTTCGAGCAGCACCGCCTCGGCCTGCTTGCGCTCGGCGATGTCGCGGGCGATGGCGAGGTAGCCGCCGGTGGGCAGCTTGCGGGTGGAGAGTTCGGCGTGGAAACGGCTGCCGTCCTTGCGCACCAGCACCCACTCGCTCGACAGCAGTTCGCCCGCCCGCATCCGCGCCATGTGTTCGGGCAGCAGCGGCTGCTGTTCGGGGCAGACGAGGTCGGGGATGCCCAGGCGGGTCAGTTCGTCCAGGCGGTAGCCCACCTGCCGCAGCGCCGCCGGGTTGGCGTAGGTGTAGCGACCGCTGTCGTCGGTGCGATAGACCCCGTCCTGGATTAGGTCGAGCAGTTCTTGGGAGGAGGCAATGGCTTGGCTGATCGGCTGCAAATTCTTCTCTTGCTGTTCTGTCGAATCGCCCATGTTTTCAGATGTCGCCTGTAGAGGCTGTTTACAGGTTAACCTAACTTATAAACAATCGCCGTAGGGTTGTCTACTTACGGCGGTCCGGCTATCCGTCTGGGCCGGCGCCCGCTGGCCGCCAGGCCGCCGCAAGGGCGGCTCAGTAAGCCGTCGGCGTGCCGCCGGCCCCCTCCGGCCAGATTTCCTCGAACAGAACCTCTTCCCTCGGCAGGCGCTCGCCCCAGCCCTGGCTTTCCAGCAGGGGGGCGGCGGGGAATTCGGCCACCGGGCCGAGGCACAGGATCGCCACCGGCTGGGCGCCGGCGGGCATCGCCAGGTGCTCGGCCACCGCCTCGGGATCGAAGAAGGACACCCAGCCGAGGCCGATGCCCTCGGCCCGGGCCAGCAGCCACATGTTCTGGATGGCGCAGGCGACGGAGGCCAGGTCCATCTCCGGCAGGGTGCGGCGGCCGAAGACGTGGGGCTCCCGCCCGGGCATGAGGGCCACCACCAGCACCTCGGCGGCGTCCCGGATGCCTTCCACTTTCAGCTTCAGGAACTCGGCGGTCCGGGAGGGCAGCGCTTCCGCGGTGGCTTGGCGCTCGGCTTCGACGATGCGCCACAGGGCTTCCCGGTTGTCGGCGGCGGCGATGCGCAGGAAGCGCCAGGGCTGCATGTAGCCCACCGACGGGCCGTGGCGGGCCGCGTCCACCAGGCGTTCCAGCAGGCCATCCGGCAGCTTGCCGGGGACGAAGTGGCGGATATCCCGCCGCTCGCGGATGACGCGCTCGATGGCGGCGATGTCGGCGCCGGGATAGCGCTGGCCGGTCATGGCAGGAACAGCCGGGCGGCGGCGCCCGGGTTGGAAGGAAAGTAGAAGTGCATGTAGGAGGCGGTGAGGCGGTTGAGGCGGTAGATGGCTTCGCCGCTTTGCCCGGCGGTTTTGGCCGCGAGGCACAGGGGTGCCAGGGGCGTTTCGGTGACGGAATAGTGGAAGGTGTGGCCTTGCAGCGCGCCTTCGGGAAGGTCGGCGCGGAGCAGGCCGAGGCCGGCCAGGCGCGGCTGCATGCGGGTGACGCCGGGCAGCAGGCCGAAGGCGGCGTGGCGCTCGCCGTCGGCGGTGTAAAGGGCCTCGAAGCAGGCCATCATGCCGCCGCACTCGGCCAGCAGGGGTTTGCCGGCGTCAACGTGGGCGCCCATGGCGGTGGCCATGGAGCGGTTGGCGGCCAGGGTTGGGCCGTGGAGTTCGGGGTAGCCGCCGGGGAGCCAGACGGCGTCGCAGGGGGGCAAGGCTTGGTCGTCGAGGGGGGAGAAGTAGCGCAACTGGGCCCCCAGGCCGGCGAGGCATTCCAGGTTGGCCGGGTAGTGGAAGCAGAAGGCGGCGTCCCGGGCGACGGCGATGGTGCGGCCGGCGAGGCGCGGCGGCAGGGCGGGCATCGGCGCCGGGGCGAAGTCCACCGGGGGCGGCAGGGCCGCGGCGGGGGTGGTGGCGAGGGCGTCGGCCATGCGCTCCAGGCGCTGCTCCAGATCGGCGATTTCGGCGGCGGGCAGCAGGCCCAGGTGGCGTTCGGGCATGGCGTCCAGGTCCCGGGGCAGGGCGCCCTGCCAGGCGATGTCCTCGGGCAGGGTGTCCCGGCACAGTTGGGCGTGGTGGTCGCTGCCCACGCGGTTGGCCAGCGCCGCCGCAATGGGCGCCCCGTCCCGGTAGTGCTTGAGGCCCCAGGCGATGGCGCCGAAGCTGCCCGCCGTGGCGCTGGCGTCCAGCACCAGCAGAATGGGCACGCCGAGGCGGCGGGCGAGTTCCGCCGCCGACGGCTCGCCGTCGTGGAGGCCCATCACGCCTTCGATCAGGATCAGGTCGGATTCGGCGGCGGCCCGGGCCAGCCGCCAGCGGGCGTCGGCCTCGCCGCACATGCGAAAGTCGATGTTCTCGCAGGGGGCGCCGCTGGCCATGGCGTGTATCTGCGGGTCGAGGAAATCCGGCCCGCACTTGAACACCCGCACACGGCGCCCCTGCCGCGCGTGGAGGCGGGCCAGGGCGGCGGTGACGGTGGTTTTGCCCTGGCCGGAGGCCGGGGCGGCGACGAGGAGGGCGGGGCAGCGCAGGGTCATGTCGCCCGCCGCCGGGGTCATGCCAGGAACAGCTTGTAGGCCGGGTTGTCGCTTTCGTCCCAGTGGGCGTAGCCCAGCTTGTCGAGGAAGTCGGTGAAGGCGGGCTTGTCCTCCGGCGGGACCTGCAGGCCCACCAGCACGCGGCCGTAGTCGGTGCCGTGGTTGCGGTAGTGGAACAGGCTGATGTTCCAGCCCCGGCTCATGTTGGCGAGGAAGTTCATCAGGGCGCCGGGGCGCTCGGGGAATTCGAAGCGGAACAGCACCTCGTTGGTGGCCTGGGGCGCGCGGCCCCCCACCAGGTGGCGCACGTGGAGCTTGGCCATTTCGTTGTCGGTGAGGTCCACGGGGCTGAGGCCCTTCTGCTGCAACTGGGCCAGGAGCTTGTCGGTCTCGGCCCGGTTCTGCACCTGGACGCCGACGAAAACCTGGGCTTCCCGGGGGTCCTTGAAGCGGTAGTTGAATTCGGTGATGCTGCGGGCGCCCAGCATGGCGCAGAATTTCTTGAAGCTGCCGGGTTTCTCGGGAATGGTGACGGCGAATACCGCCTCGCGCTTTTCCCCCAGCTCGGCCCGCTCGGCCACGTGGCGCAGGCGGTCGAAGTTCATGTTGGCGCCGGAGGCGATGGCCACCAGGGTCTTGTCCTTGAGCTTTTCCCGCTCGGCGTAGAGCTTGGCGCCGGCCACGGACAACGCGCCGGCGGGCTCCAGGATGGAGCGGGTGTCCTCGAACACGTCCTTGATGGCGGCGCAGATGGCGTCGGTGCTGACCAGGATCACCTCGTCCACCAGCTTGCGGCAGAGGCGGAAGGTTTCCTCCCCCACCTGTTTCACCGCCACGCCGTCGGCGAAGATGCCCACCTGGGACAGCACCACCCGGTCTTTTTTCTTCAGGGACCGGTACATGGCGTCGGCGTCCACCGGCTCGACGCCGATGATCTTGATCTCCGGCTTGAGGCGCTTGACGTAGGCCGCGATGCCGGCGATGAGGCCGCCGCCGCCCACGGGGACGAAGATGGCGTGGATGGGCTTGGAATGCTGGCGCAGGATTTCCATGCCGACGGTGCCCTGGCCGGCGATCACGTCGGGGTCGTCGTAGGGGTGGATGAAGGTCAGTTTCTGCTGCTTCACCAGGGTCATGGCGTGCTCGTAGGCGTCGCTGTAGGAGTCGCCGTG
This sequence comes from Pseudomonadota bacterium, assembly GCA_021845865.1. Lineage (GTDB taxonomy): Bacteria > Pseudomonadota > Gammaproteobacteria > Burkholderiales > UBA9220 > UBA2239. Next base: position 42,466 of record JAJZVC010000022.1, read on the forward strand.
GAGCACCACGCTGGCGCCTCGGGCCGCCACCGCGTCCACCTTGATTTGGGGGGTGGTGGCGGGCATCACGATGGTGGCCTCGCAGCCCAGCCGCTGGGCGGAGAGGGCCACGCCCTGGGCATGGTTGCCGGCGGAGGCGGCGATGACGCCGCGCTTCAACTGCGCCTTGGGCAGCTGGGCCATCTTGTTGTAGGCGCCCCGCAGCTTGAAGGAGAACACCTGCTGCATGTCTTCCCGCTTCAGCAGCACCTTGTTGTGCAGCCGCCGGGACAGGTTGGCCGCCTCTTCCAGGGGGCTTTCGATGGCCACGTCGTAAACTTGAGCGGTGAGGATTTTTTCCAGATAATCGATTGCGGATGACGTCTTCATGGATTCGGGCGGATTCGGCAAGATATCTCAAGGATTATACGGGATTTGAGAAAACGGCGGGTTGGGCTATCCTTACCCCCTTTGCACACAAGTAAAACAGGAACACACATGACGCAGGACGAATTGAAACAGGCGGTGGCCCGGGCGGCCATCGAACATGTGCCCAGCGGGGCGATCATCGGCGTGGGAACCGGCTCCACGGCCAACTTCTTCATCGACGAACTGGGCAAGATCAAGAACCGCATCGAGGGCGCGGTGGCCAGCTCCGAGGCGTCCGCCAAGCGGCTGCGCGGCCACGGCATCGAGGTGCTGGACCTCAACAGCCTGGAAGAGGACCTGCCGGTGTACGTGGACGGCGCCGACGAGATCACCGAGCACATGCACATGACCAAGGGCGGCGGCGGGGCCCTGACCCGGGAGAAGATCGTCGCCGCCTGCAGCAAGAAGTTCGTCTGCATCGCCGACGAGAGCAAGCTGGTGCCGATGCTGGGCAAGTTCCCCCTGCCGGTGGAAGTGATTCCCATGGCCCGGGGCTATGTGGCCCGGGAGCTGAAGAAGCTCGGCGGCGATCCGGTGCTGCGCCAGGGCTTCACCACCGACAACGGCAATATCATCCTCGACGTGCACAACATGAAGATCATGAATCCCGTGGAGCTGGAGAGCGCCATCAACCAGATCACCGGCGTGGTGACCAACGGCCTGTTCGCCCGCAGCCCGGCGGACGTGTTCCTGATGGGCACGCCCAACGGCGTCAAGACCCTGACGGCGAAATAAACCTGTAACAATCCTGGACTAGCCTCTCCCGGTTAAACCGAACTACCAAGCGCGAGGAGACCCCGATGCTGCAAGAACATACCCTGAAGCAATTCGACGCCGAGCTGGAGGCGGTGCGCTCCCGCGTGCTGCAGATGGGGGGGCTGGTCGAGGAGCAGATCACCAACGCCATCGAGGCCCTGTCCACCGGCGACACCGACCTGGCGGAGCGGGTGGTGCAGGACGACCACCGGGTCAACGCCCTGGAAGTGGAGATCGACGAGGACTGCAACCAGATGATCGCCTTGCGCCAGCCCACGGCCAGCGACCTGCGGATGATCATGACGGTGGTGAAGACCATCACCGACCTGGAGCGCATCGGCGACGAGGCGGAGAAGATCGGCCGCATGACCAAGCTGCTCTACGCCAACGACCAGCTGGCCATGCCCCGCTTCACCGAAATTCGCCACATGAGCGACATCGTGGTGGACATGCTGCGCAAGGCTCTCGACGCCTTCGCCCGCCTCGATCTGGCCGCGGCGGCCCAGGTGGTCCGCCAGGACATGGACGTGGACAGCGAATACCGCGCCTCTCTGCGCCATCTCATCACCTTCATGATGGAGGACCCGCGCAAGATTTCCATGTCCATCGAAATCCTTTTCGTCATCAAGGCCCTGGAGCGCTGCGGCGACCACGCCAAGAACATGGCCGAATACGTGGTGTACATGGTCAAGGGCAAGGACGTGCGCCACGTGGCCCTGGAAGAGATCGAGCGCGAGGCCGCGTCGGACTAGCCAGAGGGCGCAGAACCCTCTATCCTCGCCGCTTTATTCAAACAATAATGCGGTCAGCGCTTGAGGGGAGGACGAGGGGATATGTCTGAGCAGGCAACACTTGCCGCCGTGGATCTGGGTTCCAACAGCTTTCGCCTGGAGGTGGCCCGGGTGGTGGAGCATCAGATCTATCCCCTGGATTCCCTGAAGGAAACCGTCCGCCTCGCCGCCGGCCTCACCGACGACAAGTTCCTCGAACCCGACGCCCAGGAGCGGGCCCTGGCCTGCCTGCGGCGCTTCGGCGAGCGCCTGCGGGGCCTGCCCCGCCAGGCGGTGCGGGTGGTGGGCACCAACACCCTGCGGGTGGCGAGGAACGCCCCCGATTTCCTCGCCCAGGCCCAGGCGGCCCTGGGCTTCCCCATCGACATCATCGCCGGCCGGGAAGAGGCGCGCCTCATTTACCTCGGCGTTTCCCACAGTCTCCCGCCCACGGACGAGAAGCGGCTGGTGGTGGATATCGGCGGCGGCTCCACCGAATTCATCATCGGCAGCCGCCATACCCCCCTGGAAATGGAAAGCCGCTACATGGGCTGCGTCAGCTTCAGCCGGCGCTTCTTCCCCGACGGCAAGATCGCCAAGGCCAGCCTGGAGGCGGCGGAAATGGCGGCCCGCACCGAAATCCGCAATATCACCGTGGACATGAGTTCTTCCCGTTGGGACAGGGCCATCGGCTCTTCCGGCACGGCGAAGGCGCTGTCGGAGGTGCTGGTGGCCAACGGCCTAGCCGACGAAGGAATCACCGCCGAGGGCATGGCCCAGTTGCGGGCGCTTTTGCTCAGGGCGAAAGACACCGCGAAGCTGACCTTGGCCGGGCTCAAGGCCGACCGCATTCCCGTGCTGCCCGGCGGTTTCGCCATCATGTCGGCGATCTTTTCCGAGCTGGGCATCCAGCGCATGAGCATCTCCGACAGCGCCTTGCGGGAGGGACTGCTCTACGACCTGCTGGGCCGCATCGAGCACCACGACACCCGGGACGCCACCGTGCGCCAGTTCATGAAGCGCTACCACGTGGACCGCAAGCAGGCCATGCGGGTGGAGGAGCTCTCCGCCGCCCTGCTGGAGCAGTTGGCGGAAAAGATTCCCCTGGACCTCGGGGCGGCGCTGCAGCTCCTGGGGTGGGCCGCCCGCCTGCACGAAGCGGGCCTCGCCATCGCCCACAATGGGTACCACAAGCACGGCGCCTACATCATCAGCAATGCCGACATGCCCGGCTTCTCCCGCGCCGACCAGGCGCGCCTCGGCATGCTGGTTCACGCCCAGCGCCATTCCCTGGGCAAGATCGCCGCTCAGGTGAACGACCTTGCCGACTGGGCCATGGTCCTGGCCCTGCGCCTGGCGATCCTCTTCTACCGCAACCGCAGCGATGTCCGCCTGCCCCGGTTCAAGTTGCGCTGGAGCGGCAAGGGTTTCGTTTTGAGGTTGGACAAGGCATGGCTGGAGCAGAACCTGCTGATGGAAACCATGCTCGCCGCCGAGGCGAAGGAATGGAAGACCGTGGGCCTGGGG
>JAJZVC010000065.1 GCA_021845865.1 Pseudomonadota bacterium
CGGGATGGGTCATGAGGAAATGCAGCAGGCGGAACTCGGTGGGCCCCATCTCGAGGGAAACGCCGTCGCCGCTGACGCGGTGGGTGAGGGGGTCCAGGCGCAGCCCCCCCGCCTCCACCACGTCCTCGGTCATTTGCGGCGCCCGGCGGCGCAGCACGGCCTTGATGCGGGCGGTCAGTTCCCGCGTGGAGAACGGCTTGGTGATGTAGTCGTCGGCGCCGGTCTCCAGGCCCAGCACCCGGTCCTCCTCCTCCCCCCGGGCGGTGAGCATGATGATGGGAATGGCCTTGGTGGCCGCATCGGCCTTCAGCTTGCGGGCGAACTCGATGCCGCTCTGCCCCGGCAGCATCCAATCGAGCAGGATCAGATCCGGCAGGCTGTCGCGAATCAGGTTGCGCGCCTCCTCGGCGGACAGGGCCCGCAGGGTGCGGTGGCCGGCCTGGCGCAAATTGAGGGCGATCAGCTCCTGAATCGCCGGTTCGTCTTCCACAACCAATACGGTGGCTGCCATGGAACGTCTCCGTTTTTTCAAATCATAATGAACCGGTTGCCATATTATGACCTCTTTGTTGCATTCCTGTTACAGCCCGAGGTTTCCGTTTGCCTCCAAGTTGTTTATGATTCCCGGTTCGCGAACGCTGAAAGGAAACGTCATGGGCGGTCTGACCTCCAATACCCCCATTCCCACCGAGATCAAGCTGCACCAGCAGACCCGGATGCTTGAAATCGCCTTCGACAACGGCAGCCGCTTCGAGCTGCCCTGCGAGTTCCTGCGGGTCTACTCCCCCTCCGCCGAGGTGCGCGGCCACGGTCCCGGCCAGGAAACCCTGCAGACGGGCAAGAAGGACGTGACCATCACCGGCATCGAGCCGGTGGGCAACTACGCCGTGGCGCTGTTGTTCTCCGACGGCCACCACACCGGCATCTACTCCTGGGACTACCTCTACGACCTGGGCGCGAACCACGACGCCCTGTGGGCCCAGTACCTGAACAAGATGGAAGCCGCCGGCGCCAGCCGGGAGACGCCCCCCAACCTCCTCGAGGAGGTCAAGCAGGGCGGCTGCGGCTCGGGCAAATGCGGCCATTGAGACGGCAATAATGAGCGACAAAACCACCCACTTTGGTTTCAAGACCGTCGCCGAGAGCGAGAAGGCGAAGAAGGTCGCGGAGGTGTTCCACTCCGTGGCCCAGCGCTACGACATCATGAACGACGTCATGTCCGCCGGCCTCCACCGGGTGTGGAAGCTGTTCGCCGCCGAGCAGGCTGGCCTGCGGGAAGGCAGCCGGGTGCTGGACATCGCCGGCGGCAGCGGCGACATGAGCCTGCACTTCGCCAAGCGGGTGGGCAAGACCGGCGAGGTGATCCTCACCGACATCAACGCTTCCATGCTCGCGGTAGGCCGGGACCGCATGCTGGACGCGGGTTACCTGCCCCACGCCACCCAGTGCGACGGCGAGAAGCTGCCCTTCCCCGCCAACTACTTCGACTGCGTCTGCGTCGCCTTCGGCCTGCGCAACATGACCCACAAGGACCAGGCCCTGAAGGAGATGCACCGGGTGCTGCGGCCCGGCGGCCGGCTGCTGGTGCTGGAATTTTCCCGCGTCGCCAAGCCCCTGGCGCCCCTGTACGACTTTTACTCCTTCAAGATCCTGCCCTTCATGGGCAAGGCCATCGCCGACGACGAAGCCAGCTACCGCTACCTGGCCGAATCCATCCGCATGCACCCGGACCAGGAAACCCTCAAGGCCATGATGACGGAAGCCGGCTTCGACCGCGTCGAGTACCACAACCTGAACGCCGGCATCGTCGCCCTGCACAAGGGCTTCAAGTACTGAACCCTTTTCGATTGGACCCCCCCTCCATGCACAAGCTTTTCTCCCTTTTCGCCGTCGTCCTGCTGAGCCTCGGTCTCGTCACCCTTTCCACCGACGCCGACGCCAAGCGCTTCGGCGGCGGCAGCAGCTTCGGCAAGCAGCGCCAGATCACCCCCCGCCAGGCCGAGCCGGCCAAACCCGCCCAGGCCCCGGCGGCGGCACCGGCCCCCGGCGGCAACCGCTGGATCGGCCCCCTCGCCGGCCTAGCCGCCGGCGGCCTGTTGGCCTCCCTGTTCATGGGCCACGGCTTCGACGGCGTCAACTTCATGGACATCCTGCTCATCGCCCTCCTGGCCATGGGCGTCATGATGGCGCTCCGCGCCCTGCGGCGGCCCGCCCCTGCCGCGCCGCAGCCGATGCAGTACGCCGGCCACGGCGAGCAGGCCCTCAACGGCATGACGGGCCTCGGCGGCACCGTCGCCGCCCCCGCCGTCCAGCCCGCATCCAGCCGCCCCGACTGGTTCCAGGACGAACCCTTCCTGCGGGAGGCCAAGGCCCACTTCATCCGTCTCCAGGCCGCCTACGATGCCGGCGACCTGAACGACATCCGCGAGTACGCCACCCCCGAGGTCTTCGCCGAGATCAGCCTGCAAATCCAGGAGCGGGGCGGCAAGGCCAACAAGACCGAGGTCGTGACCCTCGACGCCGCGATGGTGGACGTGGCCAACGAAAATGGCCTGGTCATCGCCAGCGTGCGCTTCTCCGGCCTGATTCGGGAGGACGGCGGCCAGGCCGCCCCCTTCAGCGAGGTGTGGCACATCCAGAAATCCCTCTCCCAGCCCGATGCCCGCTGGTACGTGGCCGGGATTCAACAGGACTGACATGGACCTGCCATCCGCCCCCGGCCTCAGCCAATCCGCTTTTCTCGCCGCGGTGAACCACCTGCTGGCCGGCCACGGCTGGGCCACGGACAAGCTGCGCCATCACGCCGGCCGCCGGGCGGCCCTGCGCATCCCCCCCTTCGAGGCCCGCTTCGTGGTCCAGGACAGCGGCCTCCTTGCCGCCGACCCGGGCGAGGAACCCGCCGAGGCCGTCCTCACCCTGCCCCCGGCCACCCTGGCCAAGCACTTCGCCACCGGCAGCACCGGCACCGCCGACCTCCAGACCGAGGGCGACGCATCCCTGGCGGTGGACCTGGCCAACGTCCTGCGGGGCCTGCGCTGGGACGCGGAAGAGGACCTGAGCAAGCTGGTGGGGGATATCGCCGCCCACCGGCTGGTGTCTTTCGGCAAGGCCTTCCTGTCTTGGAAGACCCGCGCCACCCTGAGCCTGGGCCAAGCCCTGGCGGAATACTGGACCGAGGAGAAGCCCCAGGTCGCCAAGGCCGCCGACCTCCAGCGCTTCGCCGCCGAGGTGGACACCGTGCGCGACGCCGTGGAACGCCTGGAAAAGCGTATCGAGCGGCTGAAGGGGCCGGCCTGACCCCATGCGTCTGCTGCGCCTGCTGAAAATCGCCCACGTCACCCTGCGCTACGGCCTGGACGAGTTCTTTCTCGGCCACGCCCGGGTGCGCTGGCTGCGGGCCTGGCTGAAAATCACCCTGTTCTGGCGCCACCTCGGGCAACCCCGCGGGGTGCGGCTGCGCCTGGCCCTGGAGGCCCTGGGGCCGATTTTCGTCAAGTTCGGCCAAGTGCTGTCCACCCGCCGCGACCTGATTCCCCTCGACATCGCCGACGAGCTGGCGAAACTCCAGGACCGGGTCCCCCCCTTCCCCTCCGAGCAAGCCCTGGCCACTCTGCGCCGGGTTTACGGCAAGCCGGTGGACGAGGTTTTCCAGCAGTTCGACCCGGTGCCGGTAGCCTCCGCCTCCGTGGCCCAAGTGCACTTCGCCGTCCTGCCCGATGGCCGGGAGGCGGCGGTGAAGATTCTGCGCCCCGGCATCGACAAGGTCATCGGCAAGGACCTGGCCCTGCTGGACATCGCCGCCGGCCTGGTGGAAAACCTGTGGGAGGACGGCAAGCGCCTGCGCCCCCGGGAAGTGGTGGCCGAGTTCAAGAAGCACCTGCTGGACGAGCTGGACCTGATCCGCGAGGCCGCCAATGCCTCCCAGCTGCGGCGCAATTTCGCCAACTCCGACCTGCTGCTGGTGCCCGAGGTGTACTGGGACTGGTGCCACAGCGAGGTGATGGTGATGGAGCGCATGCACGGCGTGCCCATCAGCCAGGTGGACAGGCTGCGGGAGCAGGGCATCGACATCCCCAAGCTGGCCCGGGCAGGGGTGACCATTTTCTTCACCCAGGTGTTCCGCGACGGCTTCTTCCACGCCGACATGCACCCGGGCAACATCCTGGTGGCCCCGGACGGGCGCTACATCGCCCTGGATTTCGGCATCATGGGCACCCTCACCGAAATCGACAAGAGCTACCTGGCCCAGAACTTCCTCGCCTTCTTCCAGCGGGACTACAAGCGCGTCGCCCAAGCCCACATCGAGTCCGGCTGGGCCCCCAAGGACACCCGGGAGGACGAGTTCGAGGCCGCCATCCGCGCCGTGTGCGAGCCGGTATTCGACAAGCCCCTGAAGGAAATCTCCTTCGGCAAGGTGCTGCTGCGCCTTTTCCAGACCTCCCGCCGCTTCAACGTGGAAATCCAGCCCCAACTGGTGATGCTGCAGAAGACCCTGCTCAACATCGAGGGCCTGGGCCGGGAACTGGACCCGGACCTGGACCTGTGGAAGACCGCCAAGCCTTTCCTGGAGCGCTGGATGAGCGAACAACTGGGCTGGCGGGGACTGGTGAAATCCCTCAAGGCCGAGGCGCCCCGCTGGGGCGTGCTGCTGCCCCAGCTGCCGCGCCTGGCCCACCAGACCCTGGCCGCCCAGCACCAGCAGGCCACCGCCCCCCAGCCCTTCCAGGACATCCACCGCGGCATCATCCTGCAAAACCGGTTGCTGGCCGTCATCGCCCTGCTTCTGGCCGGCCTGCTCGCCAGCCGTTACTTCTGACCCACGCAACGCCTTAAGTTTTCTCGCATTTCGGCCCGCCTCGGATATAATTCCGGGATTTTTCACTCCCTGCGTTCCAGGTAAATCGCCATGCTGCTGTGGTTCGTCATCGCCTACTGGGTCATCTCGGTCGGAATCGGCCTCTACGCCTCCCTGCGGGTGCACAACACCAAGGACTTCGCCGTCGCCGGCCGCCACCTGCCGTTCTACATGGTCACCGCCACGGTGTTCGCCACCTGGTTCGGCTCCGAAACCGTGCTGGGCATCCCCGCCACCTTCCTCAACGAGGGCCTCCACGGCGTGGTGGCCGACCCCTTCGGCTCCTCCCTGTGCCTGATCCTGGTGGGCCTGTTCTTCGCCGCCCCCCTCTACCGCATGAACCTGCTCACCATCGGCGACTTCTACAAGAAGCGCTACGGCCGGGGCGTGGAAGTGCTCACCACCATCGCCATCGTCATCTCCTACCTGGGCTGGGTGGGCGCCCAGGTCACCGCCCTGGGCCTGGTGTTCAACGTGGTGTCCGACGGCGAGGTGAGCAAGCTCGCCGGCATGTGGATCGGCTCCATCACCATCCTGATCTACACCTTCTTCGGCGGCATGTGGGCGGTGGCCGTGACCGACTTCCTGCAGATGATCATCATCGTCCTCGGCATGCTGTGGATCGGCGGCGAAGTGAGCGGCATGGTGGGCGGCGTCGGCACCGTGGTGGAGCACGCCCGCCAGGCCGGCAAGTTCGCCTTCTGGCCAGCGCCGGACGCCAAGGAGGTGATCGGCTTCGTCGCCGCCTGGATCACCATGATGCTGGGCTCCATTCCGCAGCAGGACGTCTTCCAGCGGGTACAGTCGTCCAAGAGCGAAAAGATCGCGGTCTGGGGTTCCGTCCTGGGGGGCAGCCTGTACTTCGTCTTCGCCTTCGTCCCCATGTTTCTCGCCTACTCGGCCACCCTGCTCGACCCCAAGATGGTCGCCGACCTGATCGACAGCGATTCCCAGCTCATCCTGCCGCGGCTGGTGCTGGACAAGGCTCCCCTCTTCGCCCAGGTGATGTTCTTCGGCGCCCTCCTGTCCGCCATCAAGAGCTGCGCCTCGGCCACCCTGCTGGCGCCGTCGGTGACCTTCACCGAGAACATCCTGCGCCCCATGGTGCCCCAGATGAGCGACCGCCAACTGCTGCGGGCCATGCGTACGGTCACCCTCATTTTCACCGTCCTGGTCACCCTCTACGCCATGAACTCCAAGGCCAGCATCTTCAAGATGGTGGAAAACGCCTACCAGGTCACCCTGGTGATGGCCTTCATCCCCCTGGCGTGCGGCATCTACTGGAAGCGCGCCACCAATCAGGGGGCCCTGGTGGCGATTTTCTGCGGCCTGTCCACGTGGCTGTCGATCCTGGTTTTCGGCCCCGAGGACCCCTTCATTCCCGCCCAGTTCGCCGGCCTCATCGCCAGCGCCGTCGGCATGGCGGTAGGTTCCCTCGCGCCCCAGCTGGTACGCCACGACCCCCACATCCACGAGGCCCTGCGCCGGGGCCAGGCCCACCTGCATCACCATGCCGCCGGCCAAACTTCCCACGTGACGGAGCACGTTCCCTCCCACGCCGAACGCGGCTGATTTCCCCCCGCTGCGTCTATACTCCTAGGGTCATGGCGCTACTCGAAATCAGCAACGTCACCCGTCGCTACGGCGGCCTGGCAGCGGTGGACGACGTCTCCTTCGCCGTCGAGGCGGGGGAGTTCTTTACCCTTCTCGGCCCCTCCGGCTGCGGCAAGACCACCCTGCTGCGGATGATCGCCGGCTTCGAGGACCCCGACGCCGGCCGCATCCTCCTGGACGGCAAGGACCTGGCGGGGATTCCGCCGGAGAAACGCCCGGTGCATACCGTGTTCCAAAGCTACGCCCTGTTCCCCCACATGTCGGTGGCGGAGAACATCGCCTTTCCCCTGAAAATGGCGCGGCGTCCCGCCGAGGACATCCACCGCCTGACCCGGGAGACTCTCGACCAGGTCCACCTCAGCGACAAGCGCGACCACTATCCCCACGAGCTGTCCGGCGGCCAGAAGCAGCGGGTGGCCCTGGCCCGGGGGCTGGTGAACAAGCCCCGCCTCCTGCTCCTGGACGAGCCCCTGGGCGCCCTGGATGCCAAGCTGCGGGAACGCATGCAGCTGGAACTGATCGCCCTGCAGCGGGACGTGGGGGTGACCTTCGTTTTCGTCACCCACGCCCAGCAGGAGGCCCTGGCCTTGTCCCACCGCATCGCGGTGATGAACGAGGGGCGCATCGAACAGCTGGACGAACCGGACCGGATTTACGGCTTCCCGCGCAACCGCTTCGTGGCCGACTTCATCGGCAGCATCAACCTGCTGGAAGCGGAAGTGGCCGCCTCCACCCCCGCCCACCTGCTGCTGCGCACCCCCGGCCTGGGGGAAGTCGCCGCCCCGCCCGCCCTCGACGTGCCGGCCGGGGCCAGGGGCGCCCTGGCCCTGCGCCCCGAGCAGATACGCATCGCCGCCCGCGGCGCTCCCCACGAACTGAAAAACCATTTCCACGGCACGGTGGAGGACTACCTCTACCTGGGTGACGTGACGGTGTACAAGGTACGCCTGGACAACGGCCAGACCCTGGAGGCCCTCCTCGCCAACTCCGCGCCGGGGCGGGCGAAGTTCTTCGAGACCGGCGACCCGGTGTCCATCGCCTGGCGCCACGACGCGGGGCGATTCCTCCATGACTGACGCCGCCCGCGCCAGCCAGGAAAGGCGCCTCACCCGCTGGCTGGTGAGCGCCCCGCCGAGCCTGTTCCTGACGGCCTTCTTCCTCCTGCCTTTCCTCATCGTGGTGGCTGCCTCCTTCCGCTACCCCGGCGAATTCGGCGGCCTGGCTCCCCTGTTCCCGCTCCACGGCCAGCCCGGCAAGGACAGCGGCCTGACCCTGGAAACCTACCGCTTCTTCTTCGGCGACTTCACCTACACGGAAATCTTCCTCAAGTCCTTCGCCGTGGCGGGCCTCACCACCCTGATCTGCATCGTCATGGCCTACCCCCTGGCCTGGCTCATCGCCCGCAGCCCGAAAAAGCGCCGCGACCTGCTGGTGCTGCTGGTGATCCTGCCCTTCGCCAGCAATTTCCTCATCCGGGTCTACGCCTGGATCATCATCCTCGGTCCCCTCAACCTGCTCTACACCTCCTTCGCCGTGATCGCCGGCATGGTTTACGTGCACCTGCCGTTCATGGTGCTGCCCCTCTACACCAACCTGGAGAAGCACGACCCCGCCCTGCTGGAGGCGGCCCAGGACCTGGGAGCCAATGGCTGGACCCGCTTCTGGCGCATCACTTTCCCCCTTTCCCTGCCGGGCATCTTTTCCGGTTCCGCCCTGGTATTCATCCCCGTGCTGGGCATGTTCGCCATTCCCGAGCTGCTGGGCGGCACCGGCGATATCCTGATCGGCAACCTGATCAAGGAGCAGTTCCTGGATAACCGGGACTGGCCCCTCGGCTCCACCCTGTCCATCCTTCTCACCCTGGCGGTGCTGGCCCTGGCCGGACTGTCGGCCTGGGCGGGGCGGGGGAAGGGAAGGGGCGCCTGATGCCCGCCCGCTTCTGGCTGTGGACCGCCGCCCTCGGGGTATACGCCTTTCTCTACGTCCCCCTGGCGGTGGTGGTACTGTTCTCCTTCAACGACTCCGCCCTCAACGCCGCCTGGGTGGGCTTCACCCCCCGCTGGTACGGCAAGCTGCTGCACAATCCGGACATGCTCCACGCGGCGGGCAATTCCCTCCTGATCGCGGTGATTTCCTCCACCCTCGCCACCATCCTCGGCACCATGGCGGGCATCGCCATGCACCGCTACCGCCCGCGCCTCCTGCCCTTCCTCGCCATCACCCCGGTGGCGATGCCGGAAATCCTCCTTGGGGTGTCCCTGCTGCTATTCTTCCGCCAGGCGCTGGACCTGACCCTGGGCTTCGTCTCCATCGTCATCGCCCACATCACCTTCAGCATCGGCTTCGTCGCCCTCATCATCCGCGCCCGCCTGGCTGGCATGGACGAGAGCCTCTTCGAGGCCGCCCGGGACCTGGGCGCCAGCCCGTGGGAAACCTTCCGCCGCGTCACCCTGCCCCTCATCCTCCCCGGCGTGGTGGCGGGCTTCCTGATGTCCTTCACCCTCTCCATCGACGACTTCGTCATCACCTTCTTCACCGCCGGCGTCGGGGTCTCCACCCTGCCCCTGCAGATTTATTCCATGATCAAGGTGGCGGTGACGCCGGAGGTGAACGCCGTTTCCACCCTGCTGATGGCCCTGACCCTGACCCTCATCGCCCTGGCCTCCCGCGTCGCTCCCGAGGTGCTGAAGGGGGAGGCATGAGGCGCTGGTTCGCGGTCCTCTTCGCCCTCCTCCTGGCCGCGGCCGCCGCCCTCGCCCG
>JAJZVC010000023.1 GCA_021845865.1 Pseudomonadota bacterium
CCGCCGTGGCCCTGGCGGACAAGCTGGAAACCCTGGTGGGCATTTACGGCATCGGCCTGGTGCCCACCGGCGACAAGGACCCCTTCGCCCTCCGCCGCCACGCCCTGGGCGTGCTGCGCATCCTGGCGGAGAAGGCGCTGCCCCTGGACCTGGTGCAGCTGCTCCAGTTCGCCCGGGGCTTGTTTCCGGCGGAAATGGTGACCGACAGCGTGGCGGTGGACGTCCACGGCTTCATGCTGGAGCGTCTGAAGAACTACCTCAAGGACGCCGGCTTCGCCGCCGACGAGGTGGAGGCGGTGGCCAGCCAGAACCCCTCCCGCATCGACCTGGTGCTGCCGCGCCTGGAAGCGGTGCGGGCGTTCAAGCGGCTGCCCGAGGCGGAGGCCCTGGCCGCCGCCAACAAGCGCATCCAGAATATCCTGAAGAAGGCCGAGGTGCCCGCCGGCGAGCCGGATGCCGCCCTGTTCCAGGAGGCGGCGGAGAAGGCCCTGTTCGGCGCGGTGACCCGCCTGGCGCCCGAGGTGGCGTCCCGCCTGGACAACCGCGACTACACCGCCGCTCTGACCCGGCTGGCCGGGGTGCGGGCCGAGGTGGACGCCTTCTTCGACCAGGTGATGGTGATGGCCGAGGAGATGGCGGTGCGCAACAACCGCCTCGCCCTGCTGCGCAGCCTGGGCGAGATGATGAACGGCGTGGCCGACATTTCCAAGTTGGCGGGCTAAGGAGTAGGATTCCGTCATGCCAGCCTCCGCCGATCCCAACCGCCCCATGAAGCTTGTCATCCTCGACCGCGACGGCGTGGTCAACTTCGACAGCGACCAGTACATCAAGTCGCCCAGCGAATGGAAGCCGATTCCCGGCAGCCTGGAGGCCATTGCCCGCCTCAACCAGGCCGGGTTCCGGGTGGTGCTGGCCACCAACCAGTCGGGCCTGGGGCGGGGGCTGTTCGACATGGCGACCCTCAACGCCATCCACGCCAAGATGCACAAGCTGCTGGCCCAGCACGGCGCCCGCATCGACGCGCTGTTTTTCTGCCCCCACGCGGCCGACGCCAACTGCGATTGCCGCAAGCCCAAGCCGGGGATGTTCGAGGAGATCGCCCGCCGCTTCAACCTGGCGAACCTGGAGGGGGTGCCGGCCGTCGGCGACTCCCTGCGGGACCTGCTGGCTGCCGTGGAACTGGGCGCCCAGCCCATCCTGGTGCGCTCCGGCAAGGGCGAGCGCACCCTCGCCGCCGGCGGCCTGCCGCCCAACACCCTGATCTTCGCCGACCTGGCGGAGGCCGTGGATTACCTGACCGCCAAGGCCGCATGATTTTTTTGCGTTCTCTCCTCTTCATCCTCGGGCAGGCCCTGCTGACGCCGATTTTCGGCGTCATTGGCTTCCTGGTCCTGCCCTTCGACCTGCCCACCCGCTACCGGGTGATTTCCCTCTGGGCCAAGACGGTGGAAAGCTGGCTGCGGCTGACCTGCGGCCTGCGCTACCGGGTCGTCGGCGCCGGGAATATCCCGGCGAAGCCGGCGGTCTATCTGTCCAAGCACCAGTCGGCCTGGGAAACCATCGCTTTCCAGAAAATCCTGCCGCCCCACGTCTGGGTGCTGAAGCGGGAACTGCTGCGCATCCCCTTCTTCGGCTGGGGACTGGCGGTGCTCAAGCCCGTGGCCATCGACCGCGCCGCCGGCAAGAAGGCCCTCAAGCAGGTGGTGGAGCAGGGCCGGGCGCGCCTGGCGGAAGGCATGTCGGTGCTGGTTTTCCCCGAGGGCACCCGCATGAAACCCGGCCAGAAGGGCCATTACCACATCGGCGGGGCTTGGCTCGGCGCCCAGAGCGGCACGGTGGTGGTGCCCATCGCCCACAACGCCGGCGAATACTGGGGCAAGAATTCCCTCCTCAAGCGCCCGGGGACCATCACCGTCAGCATCGGCGAACCCATCGACCCCGCCGGCATGAAGGCCGACGAACTTAACCGCCGGGTGGAGGCGTGGATCGAGGGCGAAATGGCCCGCCTCGAAGAGGCCCGCTGAAATGGGCCGGTTCGGTGGACGCTCCCCGGCGTCGGAAACCCGAACCATCCGGCTGGCGGGGGAGGAGGTGTCCTACCTGCTGAAACGCAGTCCCCGCCGCGCCACCGTCGGCCTCAAGGTGGACGGCAAGGGGCTGACCGTCAGCGCCCCCCTGTGCGCGCCCCAATCCTTTCTCGACCAGGTGCTGGCCGAACGCGCCGCCTGGCTGCTGGCCAAGCTGCGGGAGTGGCGCGAGCGCCAGCCGGTTCCCCTGGCGTGGCGGGAGGGGGAAATCCTGTTCTATCTCGGCGGCCAGGTGCGCCTCGTGCCTTGGCACGGCGCTTCGCGCCGGGCGGTGACCCTGGACGGCGACGACCTGCGGGTGGCGGTGCCGCCGGGAGGGGGCGCGGAGGAAATCCGCCGCCGGGTGCAGCAATGGTACCGGAAGGAGGCGGCCAAGGTGCTCCGCCAACGGCTGGACCATTACGCCGGCCGCATGGGGCTGGCCTTGCCGAAGCTTGCCCTGTCCGGCGCCCGCACCCGCTGGGGAAGCTGCAACGCCCGCGGCGACATCCGCCTCAACTGGCGCCTGGTGCAAGCCCCCATCAGCCAGATCGACTACGTGGTGGTCCACGAGCTGGCCCACATCCGCGAGCTCAACCATTCCCCCCGTTTCTGGTCTATCGTGGAGGAATTCCTGCCCCATTACGAGGCCGCCCACCGCGCCCTGAAGCGGGACGGGGAGCGCTATCACCGATTATAAGGAGCGAGAAACCATGCGCATTCTGCACACCATGATCCGCGTCGGCGACCTGGAGAAATCCCTGGCTTTCTATACCGAGGTCCTCGGCATGCGGCTGCTGCGCCGCAAGGACTATCCCGAGGGCAAATACACCCTGGCTTTCGTCGGCTACGGTCCGGAGTCCGAGGGGGCGGTGCTGGAGCTGACCTACAACTGGGGGGTGGAGAAATACGAGCTGGGCGGCGGCTACGGCCACGTGGCCATCGCCGTGGACGATATCCAGCGGGCCTGCGCCGGCGTGGCGGCGAAAGGGGGCAAGGTGGCGTACGGCCCGGCGATCCACGGCGGCAGCACCTGGATCGCCTTCGTCGAGGACCCAGACGGCTACAAGGTCGAGTTCATCGAGCGGAAATAGGGGCGGCGGCTATGCCGTTGGCGAGGCGGGGAGCTGGATGATGAATTCGGCGCCGTTCGCGGTATTTCGGGCCGCAATCTTTCCGCCCATTTTGTTCTCGATAATCATCTTGTTCATATAAAGGCCAATCCCGGAGCCCTTGTCCCTGGTGGTGAAGTAGGGGTCGAAAATCTGGGGGAGGATGGATTCGGGGATGCCGCCGCCGTCATCCGTTACCCGTACCTCGACTGCCCGGCCCGCGGCGGAGGCGCTGATCTCGATGCGTCCCCCGCGCCCGCGCTGGGCAACAATGGCTTCCTTGGCGTTGTTGATGAGGTTGACCAGGACGTGGGAAAACTCGCTTTCGAAGCCGTAGGCAACGATTTCCTCGTCCACCCGGCTGACCAGGTCGATGTTCAGCGAGCCCAGGCTGGCGCCGAGAATGTCATGGACCTTGCGTAGGCACTTGGCAATGGGAAAGACGCGTTTTTCCTCGTCGGGACGGAAGAAATCGCGGAAATCGTCAATGGTGGCGGACATGCTGCTTATGATGTGTTCGCCTTTGGATACCAGGCCGTCCAGCTGTTCCGGGGTCAGCTCGCCGTAAAGGTAGCTATCCTTGATGTTGGCCAGGAGGAGGGCGATGGCGTTGAGGGGCTGGCGCCAGTGATGGGCAATGTTGTGCACCATTTCGCCCATGGCGGCAAGGCGTGACTGCTGGATCAGCAGGTGGTCCTTTTCCCTGTTTCTGGCCAGGGCCTCCCGAATGCGCTGTTCCAGGCTTGCGTTGAGCTTCTGGAGTTCCTCTTCCGCCCGTTTGCGTTCGGTGATGTCGCGGGCGATGGCAAGGGCCCCGACAATGTCCCCGTTCTCGTCCCGCTCCGCGATGACCCGCATCAGGCGGTAGCGGGGAAGGGAAACAGGGAACCCCCAGCCAAGTTCGAATTCCGCCGTCGCGCCGGTTTCCATGACCTCCCGCAGTTTCTGCTCGTAAAAGGCCATGTCTTGCGACGAGGGGTAGGTTTCCGTGGGGGTCTTCCCCAGGAGAACCTTCGCCGGACCGAGAGCGCCGGTCATCGCCGGGTTGATGTAAGTGCGGCGGCAGTTCCTGTCGTAGCGGGCGATTTCGTCGGGCCAGTTTTCCACCAGGCTGCGGAAATGGCGTTCGCTCTCCCGGAGGGCAGCCTCCATCCTCTTGCGCTCGGTAATGTCCCGGCTGAGCGCAATGCTTACTTTCTTGCCTTCGTATTCGAAGATGGAGGTGTTGATCTCGACCGGGAATATCCGGCCATCCTTGGCTCGGTGGCGCCGCTCCATGGTGACCATGCCCAGGGTTTCCGCCTGCCGCTTGATCTTGGCGGCTTTTTCCAGGGTGTAGTCCGGGTCGATGTCGTAAACCGTCAATTCCAGCAGCTCGCCGCGGCTGTAGCCGAGGGCGCGGCAGGCTTCGTCATTGACGTAGAGGAACTGCATGTTGTCCCGGTCGATGATGTAGGCGGGCTCTCGTATCCGGTTCAATGCCTGATCCAGCAGCTTGAGCCGTTCATCGGCATGCTTGCGCTCGGTGATGTCCTGGGACAGCGCCAGGATGTAGCCGCGGCCCTCGAATTCAAAGTGGCTGGCGCTGATTTCCACGGGAAATATGCGCCCTTCCCGGGTTTTGTGGCGGCTCTCGAAAATGCGGGAGCCGGCGGCCTTGAGTTGTTCCCAGCGCTCCGGCCAATGCTCTTGGGGCCATTCTGGGTCGATGTCCGCAACGCCGAGGCGCAACAGCTCTTCTTTCTCGTAGCCCAGCGTTCGGCAGGCTTCATCGTTGACGTAACGGAAGCGGCCTTGTTCGTCGACGAGAACGGCTGCTTGCTGCACGCGGTTGAGGGCAAAGTTCAGCAGCGCGAATTGTTCGGCCTTGCTGTATGCGAAAAACTCCCGACCCCTCTGCCCGCTTGCATCGCCCCCCGAGAGCGCGCCTTTCTCCTCCATGGCCATGCTGCTTTCCTCCGAGCCGTGAAGCAAATGGATACGTATTTTTACCTGTCGCTAAGTATAACTATTTTTGGAGTATGGGAATGGTGATGGGATATTAGGGCTTGGCATGATGAAGCGTGTCGGCGAGGCGGTTGGCGATCGCCACGAATTCCGACACTCCCAGGGCTTCCGCCCGCAGCCCCGCGTCCATTCCCAGCGCCTCCCAGTCCTCGGGAGCGACGAAATCCCTCAGGGTGTTGCGCAGGGTCTTGCGCCGCTGGCTGAAGGCGGCGGTGACGATGCGTCCCAGCAGGGCCTCGTCCTTGGCCGGGTAAGGAAGCTCGGCGTGGGGCGCCATGCGGACGATGGCGGAATCCACCTTGGGCGCCGGACGAAAGGCGCCGGGGGGGACGATGAACAGCTTGGCCATGGCGAAGCGGTACTGCAGCATCACCGAGAGGCGGCCGTATTCCGGGCTGGAAGGCTCGGCCACCATGCGCTCCACCACTTCCTTTTGCAGCATGAAGTGCATGTCCTCCACCTGGTCGGCGAAGGCGGCGAGGTGGAACAGGAGGGGGGTGGAGATGTTGTAGGGCAGGTTGCCCACCACGCGGATTTTTTCCCCCAGGCTGCCGAAGTCGAACTTCAGGGCATCCCCTTCGTGGACGGTGAGGCGCTCGGCGGGATAGTTGTGGTGGAGGCGGGCGATGAGGTCCCGGTCGATTTCCACCACGTGCAGGTGCTTCAGCGCCGCCAGCAGGGGGTCGGTCATGGCCCCCAGGCCGGGGCCGATTTCCACCATCACGTCGTCGGGGCGGGGGCGGATGGCCTCGACGATCTTGCGGATGATGTTGGGGTCGGAAAGGAAGTTCTGGCCAAAACGCTTCCTGGCAATATGGCTGTCTGTCATCTTAGGCACAAGTTTCAGTGAAGGCTAACATGGGCATGGCCCATGTTATGCCGGAACTAAACCGTTTTCGGGCTTGATGTTCCATGGTCAGGCTTTCTTGTGGCGGGCCAGTTCCAGGGCCAGTTCGATGGCGGCCAGCAGGCTGCCCCCGTCGGCCTTGCCGCTGCCCGCCAGTTCCAGGGCGGTGCCGTGGTCCACGGAGGTGCGGATGATGGGCAGGCCCAGGGTGACGTTGACGCCGCCGCCGAAGCTGGCGTATTTCAGCACCGCCAGGCCCTGGTCGTGGTACATGGCCAGCTGGGCGTCGGAGCCTTCCAGTTGGCGGGCGGTGAACAGGGTATCGGCGGGCAGGGGGCCGGCGAGGTTCATGCCTTCGGATCGCAGCTTGTCCAGCACCGGGGCGATGACGTCGATCTCCTCCATGCCCAGGTGACCGGACTCTCCGGCGTGGGGATTGAGGCCGGCGACGAGGATTTTCGGGTTCGGCAGGCCGAAGCGCCGCACCAGGTCCCGGTGGAGGATGCGGATGACCTGTTCCAGGCTGTTCCGGGTGATGGCGCCGGGCACCTCCCGCAGGGGCAGGTGGGTGGTGGCCAGGGCCACCCGCAGGCCGCCGCCGGTGAGCATCATCACCACTTGGGGCGTGCCGGTGAATTCGGCGAGGAATTCGGTGTGGCCGGTGAAGGGGATGCCGGCGTCGTTGATGACGCCCTTGTGCACCGGCGCCGTCACCAGGGCGTCGAATTCGCCGTCCAGGCAGCCTTTAGCGGCGCGGGCGAGGGTGTCGAGGACGTAGGGAGCGTTGCGGGTGTCGAGGACGCCCGGCCGGGCTTCGGCGCGGAGGGGGACGTGCAGGACCTCCAGTTCGCCGGACGGAGGCGGAGTGCCGGGGCGGTAGTCGCGGATTTCCAGGGCCAGGCCGAGCCGATCTGCCCGCTGCAGCAGGAGGTCTTTATCCGCCACCGCCACGAGGCGGGCCGGGAGCGCGTGGCGGGATAGCCGTACGCACAGGTCCGGCCCGATGCCGGCGGGCTCGCCGGGGGTGAGGGCGAGGGTCGGCGGGGCGCTCACTTAGTACTTGTCTTCGAGACGGTATTCCACGAAGGCCCGGTCGCGCAGCTGGCGTACCCAGTCCTGGTACTGCTCGTCGGCCTTGCGGGCGCGGATTTCCTGGCGTGCCTGGAGCTTGGTGCGCTCCTTGCTCATGTCCTGGGTGCGGCGCTCCAGCACCTGGATCAGGTGCCAGCCGAAGGGGGATTTCACCGGCTCGCTGACTTCGCCGGGCTTGAGGGCGTCCATGGCTTTTTCGAATTCGGGGACCAGGTCGCCGGGGTTGACCCAGCCCAGGTCGCCGCCCCGGGAGGCGGAGCCGTCCTCGGAGTAGAGGCGGGCCAGTTGGGCGAAGTCGCCGCCGTGCACCAGCCGGTCGCGCACCAGAAGCAGGCGGCGCTTGGCGTCGGCCTCGGAAACGGCCTCGTTGGTCTTGATCAGGATGTGGCGGACATGGGTTTGCTGCACCATCAGGGGGGTGTTGCTGCTGCGGTGGTCCAGCAGCTTGAGGATGTGGAAGCCATTGGGGCTGCGCAGCACCGGGCTGATATCGCCGGATTTCATTTTGCCCAGGGCTTCGGCGAAGACGCTCGGCAGGCGGGCGGGGGAGCGCCAGCCCAATTGGCCGCCATCCATGGCGTCGGCGGCATCGGAAAAGCTGGCCGCCACCTGGCCGAAATTGACGCCCTTTTTCAGTTCGGCCAGGGCCGCCTCGGCCTTGGCCTTGCTCTCCTGTATCTGCTCCGGACTGGCGTTTTCCGGCACCGCGATCAGGATGTGGGCCACGTTGTACTCGTCCCCGCCGCCGGACAGGGCGGCGCGGGCGGCCAGCAGGTTTTCCACCTCGCTGTCGGCGACGGTGATCTTATTGTCCACTTCCCGTTCCCGCAGGCGGGCGATGATGATTTCGTTGCGCAGTTCCTCGCGGAATTTGGCGAAATTGATTCCTTCCTTTTCCAGGGTCTGGCGGAAACCAGCCACGTCCACGCCGTTCTGCTGGGCGATGCGCTGGATGGTGGCGTCCACCTGGTTGTCGTCCACCCGGATGCCGGTGTCCTTGGCGTATTGCAATTGCACTTTCTCGGTGATCATGCGCTCCAGCACCTGTTTCGCCAGAATCTCCTGAGGCGGCAGGGGGGTGCCCTGTTTTTTCAACTGCACGGCGATGACACCCATGCGGTCGGTGAGTTCCCGCTGGGTGATGACGTCGTTGTTGACGATGGCGACGATCCGGTCCAGTTGCTGCACCCGGGGACGCCCCTCGGCGGCGTGGAGGGAGACGGCCCAAAGCAGGGCGCTGAGGGCGAGAAGGAAACGGAAGAGGGGTTTCATCATTGTGTCGGGGACTGGTTGAATTTGGTGTAGCCGTAGATGTTGCGGTTCAGGACGTCCAAGGGGTTGGAACCGATGCTGCTCAATCCGTTCAATTCGAGCTGGAAGAAAATCGAGTTGCTCTTGAGGGGTTTGCTATTGGAGTCCACGCCGATGGTGAGGGAGTGGACCACGGCCCGGGCCGCCCAGCAGCCGCCGTCGTATTCCACGCCGGCGAGGCCTTCCAGGATGGCCTTGTCGAGGAGGGAGTAGTTCATCCGTCCCACGCCGTGCCAGCGGCCGTAGAGGGGCCACTGGCCGGAAACGTCGAGCTGGCGGAAGCCGCCCGGGTTGACTCCGAAGGGAGTGGCGGTGGGGGTCGGCGTGTAGCGAAAGCTCATGTTGAGTAATTTCCCGGCCTCAGGCCGGTATCGGGCGCCGACGTTGAAGATTTCGGTCCGCGATAAATCGGGGTTGTATTGCCAATAACTTTCCAAACGTAAATCCCGGGTCAACTGACCGCCGATAGACGCAAGCAAGTCGGAAATCTTACGGTCGGGAGGTGTTTGACCTGGCAGGACTACTTGTGGTGTTTTGAGGTAGTAGCGTTGAGCAACTGTGGCGCGCAATCGCTCTGTACCGTTAGATTCGAGGAAACGGGAAGTTACACCGAGAGTGACTTGGTTGGCATCGCTGATGCGGTCGTTACCACTGAAACGGTTCCATGTGAAGATTTGTGCTACGCCGAAACCAGCGTCGCCAGTATCAAATACTGGGATGGTGCTTTGATCCCGATAAGGGGCATAGACGTAATAGGCCCGTGGTTCGAGGGTTTGCTGGAATTTCCTGCCGAATAGGTTCAAGTCTCGTTCGAAATAAAGGCCACTATCCAGGCTGAAGATCGGCACGGTGCGGCTGGCGTCACTGAGGGAAGTCGTGGACTTGTCGTACATGTAGCGGGTGGTGTGGACCCCGATCTGGGGCGTAAGGAAGCCGTAGATGGGGGTGATGGGAAAGCTGATACTGGGATAGAGTATTACCCGTCTGGCATTGACCATCGTCGGGTGGCTGAAATCCACGTATTCAGTGTTGAAGCTGAAGTATGCTGCGTATGGGTTTATCGGATTCCGATATAGTTGGCGGGTGCCGAAGGCTTGGAATTGGGGGAGCCGGGCGTAAGGCGGGCTGGTCGGTGATACTAGGGATTGCCATTTCTGTGCCTGGGCTATGAATTTCCACCAGCTACCTGTATAGGTAAGCATGGCTTGTCTGGGAAGAATAGCTTGAGAAGTTTGAGTAATGGTCGTGCTGAGGTCCGTGAAGTATTTCACGTCTGAGACGTTCTGGATATTCAGGAATCCATCCCATCCGCCGCCGAAGCTTTGTGAATGTTGCAAGTTGAACAGGCTGCGGTTGATGCCTGCTACTTTATCGTTAGGCAATGTCTCGTAATTGATCTGTCCGCGGTAGTTCGGTTCCAGATAACGGAATTCGGCACCCACCTGCAAACCGCGCTTGGTCATCAAGCGAGGAGTGATGGTAGCGTCCCGGTTGGGGGCGATGTTCCAGTAATAGGGGGTTGTCAACTGGGAGCCATTGATACCATTTGCAGCGTAAGTGGGAGTGAGGAAGCCGGATTTCCGCTCCTTCTTCAGGGCGAAGCTCATCCGCGGCGCATAGAGAATCGGCACGTCGCGGAACATCACCGTCGCCTGGCGGGCGATGCCGGTATTTACGGTGCGGTCCACGTCCAGTTCCTTCACCCGCAGGTACCAGTCGTCGTTGCCCACCGGGCAGGTGGTGTAGGTGGCCTGGTCGAAGAGGTATTTGTCCTGGCCGCGGAATTCCACGTTCTCCGCTTCCCCCCGGCCGTCGGTGTCGCCGAAGCGGAAGGTGGGGGAGGTCATGTAGCCTTCCTTCTTGCTGAGCTGCAGGCGCAGTTCCGGGCCCTCGGCGGTGTCGCTTTTCTGTTCCAGCACCACGTTGTCCTTGGCGTAGACTTCGTCCTCGGGCTGGAAATAGGTCAGGTAGTCGGCGCGCACTTTCTGGTCGCCCTTCACCAATTCCGCCTGGCCGAAGGCTTCCACCTCGGAATCCTCGTGGCCCTGCTGGCGGTCGGCGGTGATGTACACCGGCGGTTCGGCGGGGGTCTGGAGAGCGGGGACGATGGGCTTGGCCGGTGCCGCTTCGCTGCGCTTTTGCGGCGGTGCCCCGGCTTCCTCCGGTTTGCGGGCCGGCAGGACGGTCGGCGCCGGGCGGGTTTCCTGGGCAGGGGCTTTCGCCTCGGGCGTGGCTTCCTCCTTGCGGGCGGCGACCGGCGGCGCGATGCGCGAGCCGGTGTCGGCGGCGGGCTGGGAAGCTGCCGGGGGGGCGGATTCCGCGATAGGCTGGGCGGGGACGGGCTTCGCCTTGGGCAGGGGTTTTACCTCGGCGGCGGGTTTTGGGGCCGGTTTCGGCGTTTCCTCGGCGACAGGCGCCGGCGCGGTTTCGGTACTCTCCGGCACGCCGTAGGGGCGGACGCCGCCGGCGGGCGGATTGACCAGGCTCGGGTCGATCTTCAGCGGAGGCAAGCCCACCGCCGCCTGGGCGCAGGCCGGGAACACGCACAGCAGCGCCAGGGTCAGGGGAGAGGGTCGGAGAATTCGGCGGGCGCCGTGTCGGCCAATTCGGAACGGGGTTTTCATTATTGCTTGGGGCGGCGTCAAGAGGTGATAAAATCGCACAAAACCGCCATTTTAGCAACGTGGAAATGTCCCAAGAACGCCTCGAACTGCTTGAAAACTGGGTAGCCCGTCTTTTTCCGGGCGAGCCCCATTCCCTGGCTCCCGCGTCCGCCGACGCCAGCTTCCGCCGCTATTTCCGCCTCACCCTGCCGGAGCGCACCCTCATCGTCATGGATGCGCCGCCCGAGCACGAGGACTGCGGTCCTTTCCTTCACGTGGCCCGGCTGTTCCACGACGCCGGGGTCCATGTCCCCGAGGTGCTGGCGGAAAACCTGGAGCAGGGCTTCCTGCTGCTGTCGGACCTGGGGGCGACCACTTACTTGCAGGCCTTCGACGGCAGTGGCGACGCGTCCCGCCTCTACGGCGACGCCACCGATGCCCTGGTGAAGATCCAGCTCGCCAGCCGCCCCGGCCAATTGCCGGACTACGACGAGGCCCTGTTGCTGCGGGAGATGAACCTGTTTCCCGATTGGTACATCGCCAAGCACCTCAAGCGGGAGCTGTCCGGCATGTTCATGGACATCCTTCACGACGCCTTCAAGCTGCTGCTGGTCAACAACCTGGCCCAGCCGAAGGTCTATGTCCACCGCGACTACCACTCGCGCAACCTGATGGTCACGACGCCCAACCCCGGCATCCTGGATTTTCAGGACGCGGTCTATGGCCCCATCACCTACGACCTGGCATCCCTGTTCAAGGACGCCTACGTGAGCTGGGACGAGGCGCGGATTCTCGACTGGCTGATCCGCTATTGGGAAAAAGCCAAGAAGGCCGGCCTGCCGGTGAGCGCCGACTTCGCCGAATTCCACCGGGATTACGAGTGGATGGGCATGCAGCGCCACATCAAGGTGCTCGGCATCTTCGCCCGCCTCTACCACCGGGACGGCAAGGACGGCTACCTGAAGGACATGCCCCTGGTGAAGGACTACCTGCGCCGGGCCTGCGAGCGCTACCGGGAATTCCACCCCCTGCTCAAGCTGCTGGACTGGCTGGAGGACAAGGAGGAGCAAGTGGGGTACACCTTCTGATGGCCCACGGTTTCCGCGCCATGATCCTCGCCGCTGGCCGCGGCGAGCGCATGCGCCCCCTCACCGACACCACACCGAAGCCTCTTCTGCCGGCAGGGGGCAAGCCGCTCATCGTCTGGCACATTGAGCGCCTGGCCCGGGCGGGTTTCCGGGAGCTGGTCATCAATCATGCCCACCTCGGTGACCAGATCGAGGCCGCGCTGGGGGACGGCAGCCGCCACGGGGTGAGCATTCGCTACTCCGTCGAGGCCGAAGCCTTGGAAACCGCCGGCGGCATCGCCCAGGCCTTGGAACTGCTGGGCGACCAGCCCTTCCTGGTGGTGAATGGCGACGTCTATTGCGACTACGATTTTTCCACTTTGAGGCCCCGGCTGGAACGGCTGGCCGGCTCCAAGGCCGAACTGGAAGCCTGGCTGGTGCTGGTGGACAACCCGGGCCATCATCCCGCTGGCGATTTTTGCCTAGGGGAAGACAAGGTTTCCGACGAAGGCGAGCGCAAGCTCACCTTCTCCGGCATCGGCTGCTACCGCCCCGCCCTGTTCGCCGGCATCGCGCCGGGGGAGAAGGCCAAGCTGGCTCCCCTCCTGCGCCGGGCCATGGCCCAGGGGCGGGTGGGGGGCGAACGTTACGCCGGCTGCTGGGTGGATGTGGGCACCCCCCAGCGCCTGGAGCAACTGGATGCGGAATTGAAAGGCGAGGCGCCATGTTCAGCGTGAAAACCCACCGGCGCCGCCGCGCCGAACTGGCCCGGGCCATGGGCCACGGGGTGGCGGTGATCCCCACCTCCCCGGAGCGGCCCCGCAACCGGGACACCCATTACCCCTACCGTTTCGACAGCGCCTTCTACTACTTCACCGGCTTCCCCGAGCCGGAGGCGGTGCTGGTGCTGGTGGCCGACGGCAAGAAGCACCGCAGCTTGCTCTTCTGCCGTACGCGCAACGAGGAGCGGGAAATCTGGGATGGTTTCCGCTACGGTCCGGAGCGGGCGAAAGCGGCCTTCGGCGTGGACGAGACCCTCCCCATCGAGGAGCTGGACGCCCAACTGCCGAAACTTCTGGCGGACCGCCCCGCCCTCTACTTCCACCTCGGCTCGGACAGCCACTGGGACGAGCGGGCCACGGGCTGGCTGAAGCGGGTGCGGGAGATGCGCGGGGTCGAGCTGGTGCCCGAGGTGCGCGACATCACCCGCCTGAGCGACGAACTGCGCATCCACAAGGACGCCGAGGAACTGGAAACGATGCGGCTGGCGGCGGATATCGCCGCGGATGCCCACCGCCGGGCCATGGCGGCCACCCTGCCGGGGCGCTGGGAGTACGAGGTGGAGGCCGAGCTGCTGTACGAGTTCCGCCGCCGCGGCGCCCATGCTCCTTCCTACCCGCCCATCGTCGCCGGCGGCGCCAACGCCTGCGTGCTGCACTACGTGGCCAACGACGCCAGGCTGAAAAAGGGCGACCTGCTGCTCATCGACGCCGGCTGCGAAGTGGACGGCTACGCCTCGGACATCACCCGCACTTTCCCCGTGAGCGGCAGGTTCTCCGGACCCCAGCGGGACCTTTACCAATTGGTGCTGGCGGCCCAGGAAGCCGCCTTCGCCAAGGCCAAGCCCGGCCTGTCCTGGAACGGGATGCACGACGCGGCGGTGAAGGTCCTGGCGCGGGGCTTCGTGGACTTGGGGCTGTGCCAGGGCAGCGTGGACGGGGTGATCGAGTCCGGCGACTACAAGCGTTTCTACATGCACCGCACCGGCCACCTGCTGGGCCTGGACGTCCATGACGTGGGCCGGCTGCAGCGGGAGGGCAAGTGGCGCAAGCTGGAGCCGGGCATGACCCTCACCGTCGAGCCCGGCTGCTACGTGCGTCCCGGCGAGGGCGTGCCGGAGGCCTTCTGGAACATCGGCATCCGCATCGAGGACGACGTGGCGATCACCGCCAAGGGGCGCGAGATATTGACCCGCCATGCCCCCACGGCCGTCGCCGAAATCGAAGCCATCGTGGGAAAGGAGTAGGACCATGGAAAGCCATGTGGACGTACTGATCGTCGGCGGCGGCCCCACCGGCGCTTCCCTCGCCCTCGCCCTGCGGGATTCGGGCCTCGACGTGGTGGTGCTGGAGGCCCAGCGGGAGGTGGGAGAGGGGGACGACCCCCGCGCATTGGCCTTGTCCTACGGCACCCGCCTCATCCTGCAGCAGCTCGATGTCTGGCGGCGCCTGCGCTCCGCCACCCCGATTGAAACGGTGCACGTCTCCCAGCGCGGCGGTTTCGGTCGCGCCCTGCTCAAGGCCGATGAATCCGGCTTGCCCGCCCTGGGCTACGTGGTGGACTACCCGGACCTCAACGCCGCCCTCCAGGCCAAGGTGGCGGAAGCCGAGCTGGCCTATCTTTCCGGCGCCACCGTCACCGCCCTGCGCTCCGGCGCGGAGGCCGCCGAGGCGGAATTCGACCACGGCGACGGCAGCCACCGGGTGCGGGCCAAGCTGCTGGTGCTGGCCGACGGCGGCCGCTGTCTCGACCTGCTGCCGGACATGGCGCCGTCGGTGAAGGACTACCGCCAGTGCGCGGTGCTGGCCCGGGTGAAATCGGAGCAGCCCAACCGCCACATCGCCTACGAACGCTTCACCCCCCTCGGCCCCATCGCCCTGCTGCCCTCCGGCGACCGCTGGGCCCTGGTGTGGACGGTGTCCACCGAGGAGGCGGGGGAGCTGATGGCCCTTGGCGAGGAGGAATTCCTCGAGCGCCTCCACGACCGCTTCGGCGACCGGGCGGGGCGCTTCACCGCTGTCGGGCCCCGGGCGAGCTGGCCCCTGGTCCTCAAGCAAACCCGGCCGGTAACCGGCCAGCGCCTGGCGGTGGTGGGCAACGCCGCCCAGATTCTCCACCCCTTCGCCGGCCAAGGCTTCAACCTGGCCCTGCGGGATGCCTGGGAGCTGGCGGACGAGATTCTCAAGGCCGCGCCGGCGGACATCGGCGATGAAGCCATGCTCCGCGCCTACCGCGGGCGGCGGGAGTGGGACACCAAGGGAGGCATCGCCTTCACCGATTCGGTGCTGTCACTCTTCACCAATGCTGTTCCTTCCCTTCAGGCGGCGCGGGGCATCGGCCTCACCCTGCTGGATACCCTGCCGGGGGCCAAGCCCCTCCTGCTCAACCGGCTGATCTACGGAGCGCGCTCATGAACGGCAAGCACGACCTGATCATCGTCGGCGGCGGCCTGGTGGGCGCCGCCATGGCGCTGGCTCTGAAGGGCAGCGGCCTCAAGCTGGCCCTGGTCGAGGGGCGGCCTCCCCAGGCGCTGCCTGCCGACGACAGCTGGGACCCGCGCATTTACGCCATCAGCCCCACCAACGCCGCCTTCCTGGACCGCCTCGGCGCGTGGCAAAACCTCGATGCCTCGCGCATCCAGCCGGTGAGCGCGATGCGCGTGTGGGGCGACGACGGCCGGGCGTGCCTGGATTTCGGCGCCTACGAGACCGGGGTGCCGGAGTTGGCCTTCATCGCCGAGAGCCGCCTGATGGCCGACGGCCTGTGGCGTGCCCTGGAGGGCCAGGACAACGTGGAAATCCTCGCCCCGGCAGGCTGCGCCGCCCTGGCCTTCCATGACGATGCCGCGGTGCTGACCCTGGAGGATGGCCGAATTCTGGAAGCCAGCCTAGTGGTGGGGGCCGACGGGCGCGATTCCTGGGTCCGCGGTCAGGCGGGCATTGAAGTCCAACCCCGGTCCTACGGCCAGAAGGGGGTGGTGGCCAATTTCGCCATCGAGAAGCCCCATCGCGGCGCGGCCCTGCAGTGGTTCCGGGAGGACGGCATTCTCGCCTACCTGCCCCTGCCGGGGAACCGAATGTCCATGGTGTGGTCAACCTGGGACGCCCAGGCGGACGCCCTGACGGCCCTGCCGGCGGCGGAATTGTGCGAGCGGGTGGCGGAGGCGGGACGCCATGCCCTGGGGAAGCTGGAGTTGATCACCCCGGCGGCGGGATTCTCCCTGCGCCTGCTCAATATCGGTTCCCTGGTGAGGCCGCGGCTGGCCCTGGTGGGGGATGCCGCCCACAACGTCCATCCCCTGGCGGGCTATGGCGTCAACCTGGGGTTCCAGGACGCCATGACCCTGGCACAGGTCCTGAAGGAGCGGGGGCCGGAAAAGGATTGCGGCAGCCTGCCGCTGCTGCGGCGCTACGACCGGGCGCGGCAGGAGGATATCGTCGCCATGCAGCTCACCACCGACAGCCTGCAGAAGCTGTTCAACAACGGCAATCCGCTGCTGAAGCTGGCGCGCAACACGGGCCTCGGCCTTACCAACCGCCAGGGGTGGCTGAAAAAGGCGCTGATCCGCCACGCCCTGGGTTATACGATTTGATATTGGAATAGGAAAATCATGCTCGTCAAAAAACTGATCGCTTTCGCCGCCCTGGCCCTGACCCTCGCCACTTCCGCCTGCGCCGACGAAAATTCGGTGAAGAAGGCCCTGGAGTCCAAGCTGGAAGGCCTCAAGGTCGAGTCCGTGCGCAAGACCCCCTTCAAGGGACTGTACGAGGTGGAAGCCGACGGCAAGGTGCTGTACGTGGACGACAAGGCCGAGTACATTCTCCTCGGCAACCTCATCGACGCCCGCGGCAAGGAAATGCGCAATCTCACCCAGGAGCGCATGGCGGAGCTGGAGAAGAAGCGCCGCATCGATTTCGCCGCCCTGCCCAAGGACCTGGCGATCAAGATCGTCAAGGGCAACGGCAAGCGCGTCATGGCCCTTTTCTCCGACCCCGACTGCCCCTATTGCAAGCGCTTCGAGCAGGAGCTGGAGAAGGTCAGCGACGTCACCGTCTATCTCTATCTCTACCCGATTCCCAGCCTCCACCCGGACGCGGCCGGACGCGCCCGCGCCGTGTGGTGCGCCGACGACCGGGCCAAGGCTTGGTCGGACCTGATGCTGAAAGGGGTGCAGCCCGCCGCCAAGCAGTGCGACGCCCCCCTGGAAAAAATCGCCCAGCTGGGACAAAAATACCGCTTCTTCGGCACCCCGACCCTGGTGTTCGCCAACGGCCGCGTCGTCCCCGGGATGATCCCCGCCGCCCGGTTGGAGGCCGAACTGAACGGAGCCAAGTAGGATGAAGGATTTCTGGGATGGCCGCTACGCCATCGACGACTACTTCTACGGCACCGCCCCCAACGCCTTCCTGGCGTCCCAGTGCCATCGCCTCCAGCGGGGCTGCGAGGTGCTGGCGGTGGCCGACGGCGAAGGGCGCAACGGCGTCTGGCTGGCCAAGCAGGGCCTGGCGGTGACGGCGGTGGATTTCTCCCCCGTGGCCCTGGACAAGGCCCGCCGGCTGGCGCAGCGGGAGGGAGTCGATGTGCGCCACGAACTGGCCGACCTTTTCGCCTGGGACTGGGGCGAGAACCGCTGGGACGCCCTGGTGGCCATCTTCGTCCAGTTCGTCAGCCCCGGGGACCGGCCCGGGTTCCACGCCCGCATGAAGCGGGCCCTCAAGCCCGGCGGCCTGCTGCTGCTCCAGGGCTACCGGCCGAAGCAGGTGGAATACGGCACCGGTGGCCCTTCCAGCGCGGCCAACATGTACACGGCGGAAATGCTGCGGGAGGAGTTCGCCGACCTGGAAATCCTCCACTTGGCCGAGCATGACAGCGTGATCGAGGAAGGGATGGGGCACAAGGGACTGTCGGCCCTGGTGGACCTGGTGGCGCGGAAGCGCTGATTTAAATCCACCAAACAGCCAACAGAACCAGCAGAACGGTGGTAGCCGGGATGGTGATTTTGATGGTCATGCTAAATCCCCTACCTTGGAAATATAAAGCAGGGCCAGCTTAGCAAAACCGAACCCGAAACTCAGAGGGTTAAAACGGCGCTTTTCCTGCTTATTTCGCAGGGGTGCTAGTATCCAAGCGCACAAGCGCGGCTGAACCGCCGTCCCGGGGCAAGCATCCTTGGAATGGGGCGTGATTATGTGGGACGGTCCGCCTTGCCGGCCCGGTAGGCGGCCAGCAGGGCGGCCTTGAGGTCCGGCTGTTCGCCCAGGTCGGCCACCCCCATCAGCCGCGCGGCGATGGCCTGAATTATCCCCATCTCGGGCGCTTCGCTCCGCAGCCGAGCGAACGAGGGCCAGTCGAAGCGGCCGTCATGCAGGCAGTTGGCGGCGATGCCCGCTGGTTCCGAGAAGTCGATGTCGTAGGACTCCAGCACTTCGTACAGATAGGAGTAGGGGTCGATGCCGTTCGCCTGGGCCAGCAGGCGGTGGAAGTTCGGCTCCTCGCCTTCCTCCGCCGCAAGCGTGTCCAGATCGAAGACGGAATCGAGATCGTGGGTCTCGCCCTTGAAGGAAAAGGCCAAGCGGGCGCGGAGGGTGTTGCGGCTCATGATTGTCGTCGGTCGGGGTGGACGGGCGGAGGAGCCGCCAGGCGCGGGGAAAACCCGGCCCGAGCGGGGGGCCTAGGATTCCAGCGCGCTGTCGGGGAAGTGTTTTTTCAGGCGGTAGAGCAGGGTGTAGCGGGTGATGCCCAGCAGCTTCGCGGCGTGGGTCTTGTTGCCCTTGGCCTGTTCCATGGCCTGGGAAATCATTTCCTTTTCCTGCTCTTCCAGGCTCAGGGGGCTGCCGGAGAGCGCGACGCCCCTGGCCTTGCCGCCGCGAATCTCCGCCGGCAGGTTGTCCACGTCGAGGGGGTCGCTGCGCAGGGCGCAGAGGATGGTCAGGCGCTCGCAGAGATTCTTCAGTTCCCGGATATTGCCCGGCCAGTGGTAGGTCTTCAGGGCGGCAAGGGCCTCGGCGGTGAAGGTCGCCGGCTTGAGGCCGTGGGTCTGCGCCGCTTGGCGCAGGAAGTGTTCCGCCAGCAGGGCAATGTCGCCGCCGCGTTCCCGCAGGGGCATCACCTCCATGGGGACCACCTGCAGGCGGTAATAGAGGTCGGCGCGGAAGCGGCCGTCCTTGACCATTTTTTCCAGCTGGCAGTTGGTCGCCGCCAGGACGCGCACGCTCACGTTCACCGCCCGGTCGCTGCCGAGGGGGAGAATCTCGCCGCTTTCCAGGAAGCGCAGCAGCTTGGCCTGCACCGTCAGGGGCAGTTCGCCGATTTCGTCGAGGAACAGGGTGCCGCCCTCGGCGGAGCGGATCAGGCCCTCGCGGTCCTGGCTGGCGTGGCTGAAGGCGCCGCGCTTGTAGCCGAAGAGTTCCGACTCCACCAGGTTTTCCGGCAGGGCGGCGCAGTTCACCGCCACGAAGGGCTTGTGGGCCACCGGGCTGATGTCGTGGATGTGGCGCGCCAGCACTTCCTTGCCGCTGCCGGATTCGCCCAGGATCAGCACGCTGGCGCGGGTGGCGGCCACCAGCTGGGCCGTGTTGAGAAGCTGCTGGAAGACCGGCGCGTTGCCGATGGGCTGGAAGGGGGGGCGGGTGTTTGGCATGGGCAAAAGTATATGCCGCTCCCTTCCCCGGCGCAATCGCAAAACCCTGTTTTGGGTGTGGCATTTCGCACGCCATGGGCTTTTCGCACATGGGTGAAATTACTAAACCGCTGATTTTTAGTCCCCTCGGGCGTGGCATGGCGCTTGCAACCAGGGCGTCGTTGTTCAAATAACGATAACGTTTTCTGGGGAAGGAACCATGATCAAGAGGATGAAAATGCGGCCGCTGGCGGCGGCCTGTCTATTGCTGGCGGGAAACGGGGTCTGGGCGGAGGATGCGGCGCGCCTGGACGAGGTGACGGTGACCTCCACCACCATCGACGACCGCTTCGATTCGAAGCGGGACGAGCCCTCCAATATCAGCGTCATCAGCGGCAAGACGGTGGACGAGGCCCACATCCAGAACGCCATCCAGGTGCTGCAGAGCATTCCCGGCGTGACGGCGGACTTGAGCAGCGGCGACGAGATCAAGATCAAGCTGCGGGGCATCGAGAACCAGCGCTACATGGGCGAAAAGCCCGGCGTGGCCATCGTCATCGACGGGGTGCCGGTGTTCGAGCGCACCGGCAAGGTGAACATCGACCTGGATAATATCGAGTCCATCAAGGTCATCAAGGGCGGCGCCTCCTACCTCTTCGGCGAGGACGCCCTGTCCGGGGCGGTGATCATCACCACCAAGCGCGGCGCCAAGTACGCCGGCCTGACCCTGGGGGGCGAGGCGGGGTCCTTCGGCTACCGCAAGCAGCTTGGCCGCGTCGGCTTTTCCGGCGAGAAGGGCAGCGGCCACCTCCAGATCACCAGCCGGGAGGCGGACGACTACTATTTCCAGTCCGCCTACAAGACCGATTACATCGACGGCAACTTCAACCTCTACCTCAGCGACACCAGCGACCTGACCTTCGGCTTCGAGAAGTCGGACCGGGCCAAGGACAAGCACGGTTCGGTAAAGGGGGCCACCCAGGCGGAACTGGACCCCCAGGGCGTCCTGGGCCGGGACTACACCCGCAAGTACGACGTGGGCCTGCAGAAGCTGAACCTGACTTATTCCAACAACTACGACCCTCGCAGCAACTTCCTGCTGATGGGCTACGAATACCGGGACCACACCACCTTCTGGTCCGGCCCCCAGTCCCTCTATTCCAACGGTACCTCGGTGCTGCCGACGGACCCCAACTACTACGACGCCTATACCACCCTCAACGACTGGCACCAGATCCAGCGGGGGGTGAAGAGCGAATGGCGTTCCTCCACCGGCAGCATGGGCTGGCTGGCGGGCCTGGACGTGCGCCGCAACGAATACCAGCAGCTCAACAAGGCGGGGGTGGACTACTGCAGCCGCAAGCCTTGTAACGCCACCACCAAGGTTACCGCCGGCACGGTGATGACCGACGACACCACCGACGAGAGCATCAACGCCCTGTACGGCGAGGTGAAATTCCGCCCGGCCCAGGACTGGACCCTGACCTTCAACGGCCGCCACGACAACCTGAGCCTGGACTATGCCGGACGCCCCGGCAAGGACAATGGCAACGTTTCCATCAACCGCTCCAAGTCCTTCAATGCCAATTCCTGGCGGGCGGGGGCCAACTATGCCGTCAGCCCGGTGATGGACGTTTACGGCAACCTGTCCACCGGCTTCCGCACGCCGACGGTGGACCAGCTCTACCGCGGCACCCTGTCGCCCTCCAGCGGCAAGACCGCCAATAACGAGAACCTGAAGCCGGAACAGTCCCTCAACATGGAGCTCGGCCTGCGCGCCAAGACCGAGTGGTTCGGCCTCGGCATGGACGTGGACGCGGCGATCTACCAGATCGACCGCAAGGACTACATCCTGGCGGTCAACGGCCAGTACGCCGGCTCCAGTCCCACCGTCCAGGAGAAGTACGACAACATCGGCGGCGTGCGCAACCGGGGCTTCGAATTGTCCCTGAAAAGCGACAAGAAACGGGAACTGTCCTTCGATCTGGCCTACAGCTACATCGACGCCCGCTTCACCCAGTACGACAATTTCTACCTGGTGCTGGGCAGCATCTACGCCACCACCCCGACCATGGTCCATTACAACAACACCGGCAACATCGTCCCCCGGGTGCCCAAGCACCAGTTGAACTGGACCGGCCACTGGCAGGCCACCAACCGGCTCCACCTGAGCCTGGAGATGGACGCCAAGTCCTGGTCCTACGCCGACGAGATCAACCAGGAGAAACTGCCGGGCCGCACCCTGTTCAATCTCCTGGCCAACTACGACCTGAAGGAAAAGGGTCCCCTGGGGGCCAAGTGGTCCTTCTTCGCCCGGGTGGACAACCTGTTCGACCGCAAGTACTGGGTCACGGCCCGGGGCACCAACGACCAGCCCAACTACATCACCGGCGCCTACGACAACGTCTACAACGTCCAGGACTTGTCCATCGTCGTCGGCAAGCCCCGTTACTGGTCCGCCGGCGTCTCGGCGACCTTCTGAGGAGAATCAGGGTGAAAACTTCCTTGAGTCTGTTGCTCGGCTGTTTCCTGACGTCGGCGGCGTTCGCGGCCGGCCACGACCATGGCGGCGGCGAGCGTGCCGCCAGCGGCCTGCCTGCCTGGACCCACTACCCCCTGCTGGTTACCGCCCGCGGTGGCGACCGCGGCGGCGTCCGCGTCGCGGCGGCCAACCTGGTGGCGCCGGTGCTCGACGTCTATGCGCCCAAGAATTGGAGCGGCGAGGGCCACTGGGAACTCCCCTTGTCCGCCGGGGCGGAGGTCAGGCCTTCTCCCGAGGTGGGTAATTACCATTGGCTGGCGGCCCGGGCCGCCATGCCGGAATACGTGGCGGTGGCCAGCAGCGCCTTCTATTTCGCCAATCCCGGCCCGGCGCCGACAGCCATGCTGGACGCGAAGAAATCCGAGCTGGAAGTGATTCCCCGGCCCTTGCCACGGGAGCACGCCGGCTACCGGGCCGGGGAGGAGTGGCCGTTCATGGTGCGCTTTCAGGGCGAGCCCCTGAAGGGGCAGAAACTCGTGCTGGAAACCGCCAACGGCAGCCGCGCCGAATTCGTCACCGACGGCGGGGGCGTGGCGAAAATCCGCTTCCCCGACGACTTCAAGCCCGCCAGGAGCGGAGAAGGGGGGCACGGCATGCGCCGCCAGGCGGGATTCGTCCTGGCGGCGGAACACGAGGCCGGCGGGACGGGCTATCTAACCACCTTCAACTACAGCTACGGCCCCGGCGCCTACGACAACAAGAGCCTGTGGGCCGGCGCCGGCTTCGCCGTCCTGGGAATGGGGATGGCGCTGCCCCTGCTGCGCCGCCGCAAGGAGAACCAAAATGGCTAACTGGCTGAACCTGTCCCGCCTGCGCCTTGGGGTGCAGCTCCTGATGCTGCTGCTGACGGTCTACGGCGGCAACCTGGTGGGCTACTACATGGCGGAGAAAATCTCCCAGAACCTGCCCGCCCTGTCCTGCGCCTACGACAAGCAGAACGGCGCCTACTGCGTGCTGATTCCCCTGCAGCACCAGCTTCACCACCGGGTCGGCGAGGCCCTGGTGCAGCTCCAGGCCTTCGGTTTCAAGGTGCTGTTGCCCCTGGTCTTCACCCTGCTGTCCTTCTACGCTTTCTTCGCCGTCCTCAACAAGGCCTTTTGCGGCTGGGTCTGCCCCCTGGGAACGGTGCAGGAGCTGCTCTACAAGGCCGGGCGGGTGCTGAAGCGTCCCCTGCGCCGCTTCGGCGTTGGTAACGTGGGCCGGGTGCGCTGGGTCAAGTGGGCCATGCTGGGCGGCCTGGTGCTGCTGCTGCCCCTGCTCACCGGCATGGGGATCACCCCCCACTCCCTGGGCAACCCCTACTGCGACGTCTGTCCCTCGCGCCTGGCCACCACCCTCCTCACCGCCAACACCGAGGAGCTGGCGATCCGCGCCAACGGCGGCATCGAGTTTGCTCTCGGCGCCGTGGCCAATACCCTCTTCGGCTTCGCCCTGGTGGCGTCCCTGGCTTCCCGTCAGCCCTTCTGCCGCATCTGTCCGATGCTGGCCCTTCATGCCGTGTTCCGCCGCCTGGCTTTCCTGCGCCTGACCAAGGAGCGGCACGAGAAGTGCGACAAGTGCGGCATCTGCGCCAAGGCCTGCCCCATGGACATCCACGAAATCCACACCGAGCACGGTCCCAAGGCGTTCCACGAGGACTGCACCCTGTGCGGGCGCTGCGCCGAGTTCTGCCCCGAGGACGGCGTGATCCGCCTCAAGTTCGGCCCCTGGACCCTGTTCCGTTCCAGCCGGGACTACTACAAGGCCCGGGTAAAGGTTGATCAGCCGGAGGGGGGGAAGAAAATCACTTTCCATCCCCGGCGGGAGGCGAGTGGTGATTAGCGCGGTTCCCGCTGGTTTCGCCGGGGTTTGGCTGCTGGGGCTTTCCGTGGGCCTCACCGCCTGCGTGGCAAGCTGCCTGCCCTTCATGGGCACTTGGATCATGGGCCGCGGCGGCGATGGCAGGGGCGCCTTGCGGGACACGGCGTCGTTCCTCCTCGGCAAGCTCGCCGCCTATGCCCTGCTCGGGGCCCTGGCCGGGGCCCTGGGCGCCTGGCTGACGCGGGCCCTCGAAAGCGGCGTCGGCATGGTGTTCATCGGCGGCGCCAGCGTTTGGGCGGGAATCTGGCTGCTCCTGCCGGCGAAGCGCCAGGGATGCGGCACCCGGAAGCTGCCCCTGCCTCCCTTCGCTCTCGGCTTCGCCCTCAGCCTCACCCCCTGCGCCCCCCTGGCCTCCCTCCTGGCGGTGGGGGCCCTGTCCGGCAGCGCCTGGACCGGGGCGGGCTATGGCCTGGCCTTCGGCCTCGGCGCCGCCGTCACCCCCCTGCTGCTGATCGCGCCGCTGTTGGGGCGCTTCGGCATGGCCTTGCGAGAGGGGCGGCCCTGGATGGGGACGTGGCTGAAGCGGGGCGGCGGGGCGGTGCTGATCGCCCTCGGCCTGCGGCGATTGTGGCTGTTGATGTAGAGGAAGGCGGTTGAAACATCGTACCTGGTACCTCGCCGCTGTCGCGGCGGTGGCGTTGCACGGACTGGGCTGGCTGGCGTTGAACTTCCAGTGGGCGCCCTTCGCCCCGGAGCGGATGACGTTCAGCATGGTGGAGGCGGAGCTGGCTTTTACGCCGGCGCCCGCGGCGCAGCAGGCGGCGCCCGATCCGTCGCCACAGAAGGAAGAGCGGCCGCAGAAGCCGGAGGCCAAGCCCCGGCCGGAGTCTCGCCAAGAGGCGGCGCGGCCTGCTCCCGAGGCGCCGGAGGGTAATTCCAAGCCGGCTGCCGCGCCGCCGCCTTCGGCGGCGACGGAAAGCCGTTCCGGCCCGGCGGGGGAGTCCTTCAGCGAGCCGGTGTTTGCCGCCGCCTATCTCAACAACCCCCCTCCGCCCTATCCCCTGGTGGCGCGCCGCCGCGGCATCGGCGGGGTGGTGCTGCTGCGGGCGGAAGTGTCGCCGGAGGGGCGCTGCCTCCAGGCCAAGGTGGCGAAAAGCAGCGGCTTCGGCCCCCTGGATGACGCCGCCCTGGAGGCGGTGAAGAAGTGGCGTTTCGTGCCCGCCAAGCGGGGCGGGCAGGCGGTGTCGGCGTGGGTGGAGATACCGGTGAATTTCAAATTGGAAGGAGAAAGCTGAATGGACATGGGAACCTCATCCCTGGCGGTGACGGCGGTGCTGTGGATGCTGCTGCTGTTCTCGGTGGCGTCGTGGACGGTGATTTTCGTCAAGGGCTGGAAGCAGTGGCAACTGGGGCGGGCCAACCGGGTGTTCGCCGAGCGCTTCTGGCATGCCTCGGACCTGGAAGCCGCCGCCGGCGAAGCCCAGCACCGGGACGCTCCCCTGGCGCGGCTGTGCCTGGCGGGCAGCCGGGAATTGTCGGCGTTGCGGGCCGGGACCAACGATTTGGCCCACCGGGGAGAGGTGGGGGACATCCTGGAGCGCACCCTGCGCCAGCAGGTGCAGAAGGAGCAGACGGCCATGGAGAGCGGCTTGACGCTGCTGGCCAGCGTCGGCTCCATTTCCCCCTTCGTCGGCCTGTTCGGCACCGTGTGGGGCATCATGCACGCCCTCCAGGACATCGCCAAGAGCGGCTCGGCGGGCCTGGACGTGGTGGCGGGACCGGTGGGCGAGGCCCTGATCGCCACCGCCCTGGGCATCGCCACCGCCATCCCGGCGGTGCTGGCCTACAACTTCTTCCTGCGCCGGGTGCGGGTGGGCGTGGCGGAAATGGAGCACTTCGCCGCCGACTTCCTCCACCTGGTGCTGAAAACCGAGCGCAAGGGGGGGCGCTGATGGCCTTCAACACCTCTTCCGGCCAGCAGGCCATGAGCGAGATCAACGTCACCCCCCTGGTGGACGTGATGCTGGTGCTGCTGGTGATCTTCATCGTCACCGCGCCCCTGCTGATGCAGGCGGTGCCGGTGAACCTGCCCAAGACGGGGGCCGCCGCGCCGCTGAAAAAGAGCAAGAGCGTCCAGGTCAGCATCGACGCCAAGGGATTGGTGTACCTGGACCAGCGCTTGATTCACGCCGAACTCCTGGAGCCGGAATTGAAGCGGATGCAGGCCGACAGCGACCTCAGCGTCCAGCTCCACGCCGACGAGGCGGTACCCTACGGGCGGGTGGCGACGGTGATGGCCATCGCCAGCCGCGCCGGGGTGGCCAAGATGGCTTTCGTCACCGTCCCCCGCTGAGGGCGGGCGGGGGATTTGGCCCGCCGGTGTGGCATTTGCCACGGCGGCGGAGGCGGTCTGCACCCTAAGGGATTGATGCGCCGTGCCTGTTTCCCTGGCACGGAAGCTGCAGTAGCCGTTGCCGTTTGTATTTCAGCAACCCACTTTTCATGGAGAGAAAAAGAATGTCGTTCGACAAGAAGCTGCTGGCCGCAGCCATCGTCCTGGCTTTCCCGGTCCTGGCTCACGCCGAGGAACCCTACCGACTGCCCGACGTGACCGTGACGGCGCCCCAGGGGCGGGGGTTCACCCCCTATGCGGTGAGCGAGGGGGATATCGTTTCCGGGCGCGCGGCGACCAGCGACACGGCTTCCTTGCTGAAGGACGTGCCCGGCGTCAGCCTCTACGGGGCCGGCGGGGTTTCCAGCCTGCCGGTGATCCACGGCATGGCGGACGACCGCCTGAAAGTGCAGGTGGATGGCATGAGCCTGATTTCCG
Organism: Pseudomonadota bacterium; assembly: GCA_021845865.1. Taxonomy (GTDB): domain Bacteria; phylum Pseudomonadota; class Gammaproteobacteria; order Burkholderiales; family UBA9220; genus UBA2239. Next base: position 26,677 of record JAJZVC010000023.1, read on the forward strand.
CCTGCGCCAACCACATGAACCCGCCGCTCTCCTATATCGACCCGACCAACGTCGGCAGCGCCAAGGTGTTCGCGGGCATCACCCCGGTCAGCGTCGGCGGCGACAGCATCGGCGGCACCATCCAGGTGAATTCGCCGGAACCGGAGTTTGCCGCCGCGGGCCAGGGTTCGTTGCTCAAGGGCCAGGCCGGCGTTTTCTATCGCAGCAACGGCAACGCCTACGGCGGCAACGTCTCCGCCACGGTGGCGAGCGAAAAGGTCAGCGTGAGCTACGCCGGTTCCATGGCGCAATCCGACAACTACAAGGCGGGCGGGGACTTCAAGGCGGCCGGCCCGGCTTTTGCCGGCGCCTCGAAATACCTCGCCGCCGACGAGGTGGGGTCTTCCCGCTACAAGTCCGAGAACCAGTCGCTGCGCTTCGCCCTGCGCCAGGACAATCACCTGGTCGAACTCAAGCTGGGTTTCCAGGATATCCCCTACCAGGGCTTCCCGAACCAGCGCATGGACATGACCAGCAACGACAGCCAGCAGGTCAATCTGCGCTACAAGGGGCAGTATCGCTGGGGCGCCCTGGAGGCTCGCGTCTATGACGAGCGCACCCGGCACAAGATGAATTTCCTCGAAGACAAGCAGTTCTGGTATCTCAACTCCGCGCCCGGCATGCCGATGGACACCGAAGGGAAAAACACCGGCGCGACCGTCAAGGCGGATATCGCCCTGTCGGGGCGCGATATTCTCCGGGTGGGAGGCGAATACCAGCGCTACCGCCTGAACGACTGGTGGGACCCGTCCGGCACCGGCGGCATGTCGCCGAACACCTTCTGGAACATCAACAATGGCCAGCGGGACCGCTTCGATGTCTTCGCCGAATGGGAGGCCCGCTGGAGCCCGCAATGGGTCAGCCAGCTGGGGGTTCGCAGCGACACGGTGAAGATGGACACGGGCACGGTGCAGGGCTATAAAACCGGAGCGCCCTATGGAACAGTCGCGGCGGCCTTCAATGCCCTCGACCGCCAGCGTACCGACAACAACGTCGACCTGACGGCCTTGGCCCGCTATACCCCCGACGAGGGCAAGACCTTCGAGTTCGGCTACGCCCGCAAGACCCGTTCGCCGAACCTGTACGAGCGCTACACCTGGTCCACCGGCAGCACCATGGTGCTGAACATGAACAACTGGTTCGGGGACGGCAACGGCTACGTGGGCAACGTCAACCTGAAACCGGAGGTGGCACACACCCTGAGCGCCACGGGCAGTTGGCACGACGCCGCCCAGAGCGAATGGGAAGTGAAGGTTTCGCCCTACTACACCCGGGTCGAGAATTACATCGACGCCGTGGCGTGTTCCACCTGCGTGGCCCGCAACGACGGCTTCGCGAACCTCACCTTCGCCAACCAGACCGCCCGCCTCTACGGCGTGGATGTTTCCGGCTACATGCCCCTGGCGAAAACGGGCCGCTTCGGCAGCTTCACCGCCACCGGCGCCCTGAACTATGTCCGGGGCAAGAACCTGACGACCGGCGACAATCTCTACAACATGATGCCCTTGAACGCGAAGCTGGCGGTCGTTCAGCGCCTGTCTGGCTGGACCAACACCGCCGAACTGCAGATGGTGGACGCCAAGACCGATGTCCAGGCGGTGCGCAAGGAAATCCAGACGGGCGGCTACGGTCTGCTGAACCTGCGCAGCAGCTACGACTGGAAGAAGGTGCGCCTGGACGTGGGCATCGAGAACGTGTTCAACAAGTTCTACTACGCGCCGCTGGGCGGGGCTTACGTCGGACAGGGCGCCACCATGGGGACCGGCGTTCCCCACGGCGTGCTCGTTCCCGGCATGGGGCGCTCCATCTACACCGGCCTGACGGTGAAGTTCTGACGCCGAACCAATAAGGGGCGAGATCAGTCAAAGTTTGGCCGGCCCCGTCAGGGTGACCGGCTGCTTTTTTTCAAGAGGAGAAGATGATGCGTAAATCCATTCTGGTGGTGGTTCTGGCTGCGTTGGCCGCTGGCGTTTCCCTGCCCAGCTTCGCCCGGGGCGGTGGCGGCGGAGGCATGGGAGGCGGCATGGGCGGTGGAATGCACGGCGGCGGAAGCGGCCTGTCAGGCCAGGACGATAGTTCCTACCGCAACACCCAGCGTCGCCAGGAGCAGGTTCAGGAGCGGGCGCGGGAACAGAACCAGGAGCAGGTCCGGGAACAGAACCGGGAACAGGTTCGCGACCAGGCGCGCCAGCAGTCCGGCACCAACCGGTAAAGGATGGGTTCCGGCCTCGGTGGGGCGAGAGCGTATCCTTCCGCCACGATATAATGGCCGGGTGGAAGCTCGACATCGGATACTGACCGGGGAAACATCCAGTGTGGGGCGGCGCTTCGGCGCCGCCCTCGGCGTTTCTTTGGCCGTGCATCTGGCGCTGCTGTTCGGGGTGAAAGTGGTTCCCTCGGCGGGTCCCGATACGGCGCAGCCGCTGGTGATCCAGGCGCGCCTGGCGGAGGCTGCCGCTCCTCGGGCCGATGCGGCGCCGCGAGCCGAGCCGGCGGCGCCATCGCCCGTCCCGGCGCCCCAGGAGCCGCCCGCGCCGAACAGGGAGCTGCCGGCCCCAGCGCCGCGTCCCGCGCCGCCGGCGCCTCCCTCACCCCCTTCGCCCGAGAAGGCGAGCCCCATGCCAGCGGTGAGTCTGCCCCTGGCCGAGGACCCCACTTACTACCCGGCCAGCCAGGTGGACGTCCATCCCCTGGCCTTGCAAAAGATCGAGCCCGCCTACCCGGACCGGGCGGCGGACATGGGCGTCGAAGGGGAAGTGACGCTGCTGCTGCTGGTCGACGAATACGGCGTGGTGCGCGAGGCCTCGGTGGCCGACGCCAAGCCGGAGGGGTGGTTTGAGGATTCGACCCTGGCGGCGTTCAAGAACGCCCGCTTCCGGCCCGCCGAGCGCAAGGGGCGGGCGGTGAAGAGCCGGGTGCTGATCCGGGTGACGTACGAACTGAACGGCGGCCGCCCCGGCACGCCCAAGGCCGTGCGCTAATTGCCGTTGCCCGCCGGCGGCGGAACGCCCTTCGGCAGCAGCAGCCACAGCTGCCCCAGCTGTTTCATGGCCCCGGCCCGCTTGCCGGCTTCCGGGCCGAAGCCCCAGAAGAAGTCCGCCCGCACCGGGCCGCGGATGGCGCCGCCCGTGTCCTGGGCCAGCATCAGCCGTTGCAGGGGCTGGTCGCTGTTGGGCCAGGTGGCGGCGAGGAACACCGGCGCGCCGAGGGGAATGTAGCGCGGGTCCACGGCGATGCTGCGGCCCTCGGTCAGGGGCACGCCGAGGGCGCCCAGGGGGCCGCCTTCCTGGTGGGGCAGTTCGCGGAAGAAGACGTAGCTGGCGTTGTAGTCCAGCAGGTCCTTCAGCTTGGCCGGGTTGTTCCGCGCCCAGTCCTTGATGCCTTCCATGGAGGCCTTGTCCAGGGTGAGCTCGCCCATTTCCACCAGGCGCTTGCCGATGGAGCGGTAGGGATGGCCGTTCTGGTCGGCGTAGCCTACCCGCGCCAGGGTGCCGTCGGGCAGCCGGATGCGGCCGGAGCCCTGTATCTGGAGGAAGAACAGGTCCACCGGGTCGTCCACCCAGTAGAGTTCCTTGCCCTTCACCGACGAGACGCCGGCCTCGATCTCCCCCCGGTCCCAGTAGGGCACCACCTTGTGGCCGTCCAGGCGGCCCCGCAGGCGGAGGTTCTTCAGTTCGGGATAGACCGACGCCAGGTCGATGGTCAGCAGGTCGTCCGGCACGCCGTAGAGGGGGTAGCGGAATCGGGCGCTGCGGCTGCGGCTGCCGTTGAGCAGGGGTTCGTAGTAGCCGGTGACGAGGCCGTCCTCCATGCCGTCGGGGTTGACGATCTGGTAGGGGGCGAAGCGCGCCTCGAAAAAGCCGCGCACGGCGGCGCTGTCGGGCTGCTTCAGGGCGGCGGCGGCCGCGCAGGGCTCCTGCCAGCCAGGGCGGTTCTTGATTCCCCGGCAGCTTTGCAGGAAGGCGCTCCAGGCGGCGGACAGGTCGTCCTCCTGCCAGCCGGGCAGCGCCGTCCATTCCGCCGGCTGGTAGGCGGCGGGGCCCTCCACGGCCTTGCCGGGCGGGATGGGAGGCTTGGGCTTGGCGCTGGGAAGCTGGGCGCAGGCGGCGACGAGCAGGGGCAGAAGGGCGAGGGCGAGGCGGCGGGTGAAGGTAGTCATGGGTCAGGATTTTACCAGCTTGAGGGAGCGGAACCAGCCGCCGGCCAGCACCGGTTCGTCGGATTCCAGGGTCAGTTCGGGCGTTTCGGCCAACAGGTCTTCGAACACCACGTCCATGCGGGTGGCGACGTGGCGCGACAGGAGGTTGAGGGTTCGCCGCAGGGGCGCGGCTTGGCCGGGGCGCAGAAACTTGTCCAGCACCAGCAGGCTGCCGCCCGGCTTCAGCACCCGGGCGGCCTCCCGCAGGGTCGCGAGGGGCTGGGGTGTGACGGCCACGATCAGGTGCGCCACCACGTGGTCGAAGCGGGCGCCGGGGAACGGCAGGGCGCAGCAATCTCCCTGGGCCAGGGCCAGGTCGAGGCCGTTCCGGCGGGCGGCGGCGCGGCGCAGCATGGCGGCGGTGAGGTCGAGGCCGGTGTAGCGGTGGCTTGGCGGCAGGAAAGGGAGGTCGAGGCCGGTGCCGATGCCGGCGAGGAGAATCTCCAACACCCCTTCGGCGGGCAGGCGGGCCAGGCTGCGGGCCCGCGCCGGGCGGGAGGCGCGCTCGATGAGGGCATCGTAGACGGGGGCGAAGAGGGTGTAGGTGTGCTGCAGGGACATGGCCTGGGCCCGAGGAAAGTCAGGAAATAGGAACCGCGGAAATCAGAAAAGTTCGAGGTCGCTGGCCTGGACGGGTTTTTCCAGCTGGCCTCCTTCCACCAGCAGCTCGTAGGAGCGGACCTGGTTGCGGCCGTGATGCTTGGCGTAGTAAAGCGCTTCGTCGGCATGGCCGACGACGGTGGCGGGGGCGTCCTGGGCGCCGATGCGGGTGAAGCCGAGGCTGACGGTGACCCGCCCCACCTGGGGGAAGTCGTAATTCTCCACGTTCTTGCGGAAGCGTTCGAAGACCATGTGGGCGTTCTCGAAGGTGGTGGGTTCCAGCACCACGACGAATTCCTCGCCGCCGAAGCGGAACAGCTTGTCGCCGTGACGGAATACCTGGCGCATGATGCGGGCGAGGAGGAGGAGCACCTCGTCGCCGTATAGGTGGCCGAAACGGTCGTTGATGCGCTTGAAGTAGTCGATGTCCAGCACGGCCAGCCAGTGTTCCGCGTCGTCGGCGGCCTGGCGCCGGCAGGGATGGTCGGGAATGCTGGCGGTGTCGGCCCGCCGCCGGGAGGCGAGGATGCGCGCGATGTTGCGGTCGAAGGTCTTGCGGTTGAGCAGGCCGGTGAGGGTGTCGTGCTCGCTTTCGTCCAGGATGGCGAGGTAGTTGCGGTAGATGCGCAGAAAGCCTTCCGCCAGCTTGCGGTCCGCCTCGCCGTAGCGGGCGGTGTAGATTTCCATGAAGCCCACCACGCCGTGGCTGCCCGTTACCGGGTAAAGGTGGCGCTGGCAGGCCTCGGCGCACTCGGTGCCGCAGCTTTCCGACACCCTCTCGCCTTTCTCCAGGCAGGCCGCGAACAGGGGGTTGTCGGCCAGGGGCAGGAGGACGTCGTCGCCGTACTCCGTCGAACCGGTCGCGACCCCGTCGCCGCTGGCCTTCACGGCCAGGGTAAGAAAGGTCTCGCCGAAGGCTTCCCGCAGGCGGTAAAGGGAAATGCCAATGGCCCCCGTCAATTCCAGAAAGGTGCTGACCAGGCTCAGTTCCAGGGAGTCCCGGTCCCGCTGCTCGGTGATCTGGATGACGGATTCGAGGAAGTTTTCTTGGCAGTTGCTGGTCATGAGGGTAGGGAAAAGCGAGGGCCTGTCAGTGCAGGACGCGGGGCATGCTCAAGGCGAATTTGGCGACGGGCGCCTCGAATTTGGTGCCGTCCTCCGCCACCATCTGGTAGCTGCCTTGCATGGTGCCCACGGGGGTGGCGATGGAGGTGCCGCTGGTGTATTCGAACTTCTCGCCGGGCTTGAGCAGGGGCTGTTCCCCCACCACGCCGAGCCCTTTCACCTCCTGGGACTTGCCCTCGGCATCGGCGATGATCCAGTGGCGGCTGATGAGCTGGGCGGCCACCGTGCCGGTGTTGACGAGGGTGATGGTGTAGGCGAAGACGTAGTGGTCGTTGTTGACGTCGGATTGCTCCTCGACGAACGCCACCTGGGTGGAAACCTGGATTTCGTACTTCTTGCTTTCGGCCATGGAGCTAATTTCACTCCTTTTTTGCCGCGCTGGCAACCATCGCAACCCTATGCCGAGTCGGAATTTTGTGGTTAAAATGCCGCCTTTGCCCAAATTCGCAACAAGGATCCGCACCATGCCCGCTTTCCGCATCGCTCCCAGCATCCTTTCCGCCAACTTCGCCAAGCTGGGCGAGGAGGTGGACAACGTTCTCGCCGCCGGCGCGGACATCGTTCATTTCGACGTCATGGACAACCATTACGTGCCCAACCTGACCATCGGCCCCCTGGTGTGCGAGGCCCTGCGCAAGCACGGCGTCACCGCCCCCATCGACGTGCACCTGATGGTCAAGCCGGTGGACCGCATCATTCCCGACTTCGCCAAGGCCGGCGCCACCTACATCACCTTCCATCCCGAGGCCTCCGAGCATATCGACCGCACCATCGGCCTGATCAAGGAAAGCGGCTGCAAGGCCGGCCTGGTGTTCAACCCCGCCACCCCCCTGGACGTGCTGGAGTACACCCTGGACAAGCTGGACATGGTGCTGCTGATGTCCGTGAACCCCGGCTTCGGCGGCCAGAAGTTCATCCCCTACGTCCTCGACAAGGCCCGCAAGGTGCGTCAGATGATCAACGATCGCGGCTTGAAGGTTGAGCTGGAAATCGACGGCGGCGTGAGCCCGGCCAACATCCTGGAAGTGGCGAAAGCCGGCGTGGATACCTTCGTCGCCGGTTCCGCCGTGTTCGGCGCCGGCAAGGACAGCGACCCCCACCGCTACGACAGCGTGATCGCCGCCATGCGCGCGGAGCTGGCCAAGGCATGACCGCCGGCAAGGCCTTCCCCATCGCCGTCAAGGCGGTGGTGATCGATCTCGACGGCACCCTGCTCCACACCGCGCCGGACCTGGCGGAAGCCGCCAGCCGCATGGCGGCGGAGCTGGGCCTGCCGCCCATCGGCCTGGACGAAATCAAGACCTACATCGGCAACGGCGTTTCCCGCCTGGTGAAGCGGGTGCTCACCCGCGACATGGACGCCGAACCCGACGCCGAGCTGTTCGCCCGCGCCCTGCCGGTGTACGAGAAGCACTACGCCGAGGGGGTGAGCCGGGAAAGCCGGCCCTTCCCCGGCGTGGTGGAAGGTCTCCAGGCCCTGAAGCAGGCCGGCTACCGGGTCGCCTGCATCACCAACAAGGCGGAGAAGTTCACCCTTCCCCTGCTCAAGGACACGGGCCTGTTCGATTTCTTCGAGCTGATTCTCTCCGGCGACACCCTGCCGAAGAAGAAGCCCGATCCCCTGCCCCTGCTCCACGCCTGCGAGCGCTTCGGCATTTCTCCCGGGCAGCTGCTGCTGATCGGCGATTCCCTCAACGACGCCCAGGCGGCCCGGGCCGCCGGCTGTCACGTCTTCTGCGTCCCTTACGGCTACAACCGGGGTCGCAGCGTGGAAGAGCTGGACGTGGACGCGGTGGTTCCCAGCCTGCTGGAAGCGTCGAAGCGGATCGTCAAGGCCTGACCATGCACCTCGAAACACGGAATTCCCGGCGATGGCGGCGCCTGCGCTAGCAAGGCCTCGCAACGTTCCGTGAACTTCCGTGTTTTTTTAAGGTGACCGTCATGACCGAACAAGAATTCAACGCCCTGGCCCAGCAGGGCTACAACCGCATTCCCCTGGTCCTGGAGACCCTGGCGGACCTGGACACGCCCCTGTCCCTCTACCTCAAGCTGGCCAACCGGCCCTATTCCTATTTCCTCGAATCCGTCGTCGGCGGCGAGCGTTTCGGCCGTTACTCCTTCATCGGCCTGCCGGCGAAGAAGCGCATCGTGGTGCGTGGCAAGCAGGTGCGGGTGGAGGGGGACGGCGAGGTTTTCGAGGAGGCCGAGGTGGACGACCCCCTGGCCTTCGTCCAGGACTACGCCGCCCGCCTGAAAGTGGCCGTCCGTCCCGGCCAGCCCCGCTTCGCCGGCGGCCTGGCGGGCTACTTCGGCTACGACACCATCCGCTACATCGAGAAGAAGCTGGCCCATGCCGCCAAGCCCGATGTCCTCGGCACCCCGGACATCCTCCTGCTGCTGTCCGAGGAAGTGGCGGTGGTGGACAACCTGTCTGGCAAAATCTACCTCATCGTTTACGTCGACCCCGCCGAGGCCGGCGCCTACGCCAAAGGGCAAGCCCGCCTGGAGGAACTGCGGGCGGTGCTGAAGCAGCCGGTGGAGGTGCCAGTGGTGCAGGCCAAGGCGAAACAGCAGGCCGTGTCCGAATTCGGCGAGGAAGCCTTCAAGGCGGCGGTGGAAAAAGCCAAGCGCTACATCTTCGACGGCGACATCATGCAGGTGGTGCTGGCCCAGCGCATGAGCCAGCCCTTCGACGCCTCGCCCCTGACCCTTTACCGCGCCTTGCGCAGCCTCAATCCCTCTCCCTACATGTTCTACTACGACATGGGGGACCACCACGTGGTGGGCGCCTCGCCGGAAATCCTGGTGCGCCTGGAGGGGGACACCGTCACCGTGCGCCCCATCGCCGGCACCCGTCCCCGGGGAAAGAGCCGGGAGGAGGACGAGAACCTGGCGAAAGACCTGCTGGCGGACCCCAAGGAAATCGCCGAACACCTGATGCTGATGGACCTGGGGCGCAACGACGCCGGCCGGGTGGCCCAGATCGGCTCGGTGAAGGTCACCGAGAAAATGGTGATCGAGCGCTATTCCCACGTGATGCACATCGTCTCCAACGTCGAGGCCAAGGTGAAGCCCAATGTCAGCGCCATGGACGTGCTGCGGGCCACCTTCCCCGCGGGCACCGTCAGCGGCGCGCCCAAGGTGCGGGCCATGGAAATCATTGACGAGCTGGAGCCCAGCAAGCGCGGCATCTACGCCGGCGCCGTGGGTTACCTGGGCTTCAACGGCGACATGGACGTGGCCATCGCCCTGCGCACCGCGGTAGTGAAGGACGGCACTCTCTACGTCCAGGCCGGGGCGGGCATCGTCGCCGATTCCGTGCCCCAGAGCGAATGGATCGAGACCCAGAACAAGGCCCGGGCCGTGCTGCGGGCGGCGGAAATGGCCCTGTCCGGGCTGGTGTCCTGAGTTCTGCTAGAATGGGTTGAAAATCAACCCGTTCCGTGGCCCTCATGCCTTCCCGCTTCTATACCGCCTTCGTCAACATCGCCTTCAGCGGCCTCATTCTCCTGGCGGCTTTCGCGGTGCTGCGGCCTTTCCTGCTCGCCATCCTGTGGGCGGCGGTCATCGCCGTGGCCACCTGGCCCCTCCACGTGCGCATCCGCGTCGCCCTCAAGGGCGACAACAACCGGGCGGCGATCTTGTCCACCCTGGTGATCGGCGTCGCCCTGGTGGCGCCCATGGCGGTGCTGCTGGTGCTGGTGGTGGCCGAGCTCAACGGCGTGGCCGCCTACCTGATCACCGCCGACAAGAACGGCGCGCCCGTGCCAGCTTGGCTCCCCATGCTGCCCGGCGCGGGGGAGTTGCTGGCCGGCAAGTGGAACCAGTACCTGGCGTCCCCCCACCAGATTTCCGGCCTGTTGCAGGAATGGATGTCGGCCAAGGTCAACTTGCTGCAGGAGGTGGTCAACGTGGTGCTGCTGTCCATCACCTCCCGCATGGCGACCCTGTTCTTCGCCCTGCTGGTGCTGTTCTTCATTTACCGCGATGGCGAGCGGCTGCTGGCCCGCATCAACCTGATCGGCGTCAAGTGGCTGCAAAAGCGCTGGCACTCCTACGCCCACCACATTCCCCCCTCCCTGAGGGCGGCGGTGAACGGCCTGGTGATCGTGGGCCTCGGGGAGGCGGTGATTCTCAGCGCCCTCTACCAAGTGTTCGGCATCCCGTCGGCGGTGCTGCTGGGGCTGGGGACGGCCCTGATCGCCTTCATCCCCATGGCGGCGCCCCTGGTGCTGGCCATCGTCGGTTTCCTGATGTTCGTCACCGGTTCCCCGCTAGGGGGCATCTTCGTCTTTTCCGTCGGCACCGCCGTGGTGATGGCGGCGGATTACGTGGTGCGGCCGATGCTGATCCAGGGCTCGGCGGAGATTCATTTTCTCGCCGTGCTCTTCGGCATTCTCGGCGGCGTGGCCACCATGGGGGTGCTGGGGCTGATCCTCGGGCCGGTGATCCTGGTGCTGCTGATGGTGCTGTTCCGGGAGGCGTCGGTCAACGAATCGGCGGACATGGGGCTATAGGGGCGGATTTATTGCGCCGGTTCTTAACCAGAGGGCGGGCGAGCGTGTAGAATCAAAACGTGGGTCGCATTAAACATATAACCTAGGAGAAAACCATGAACACCGAACTGATGGATGTGGAAAGCGCCGTGACCAAGGACAAGCTGGTGGAAGACCTGCGCGTGGTGGTGGCCGATGCCGAGGAACTGCTGCGCGCCACCGCCGGCCAGGCGGGCGACAAGATCGCCGCCGCCCGGGAGCGCATCCAGGACAGCCTGGCTCACGCCAAGGTGCGCCTGGCCGCCGCCGAGGAGGCCATCGTCGAGAGGACCAAGCAGGCCGCCCGCGCCACCGACGAATACGTCCACGAGAACCCCTGGAAAGCCGTGGGCATCGCCGCCTGCGTCGGCGTTATCGTCGGCATGCTGATCGGCCGGCGCTGATCCATGGGGGAGCAGCACAGCGGCCTGATGGCCGCCCTGCGGCGGCTGACGGCGAACACCACGGTGGTGGTGGGGACCCGCCTCGAACTGCTCGCCAACGAAGTGGAAGAGGAAAAGCTTCGCTTGGCGCGGCTTTTTCTCCTCGGCGCCCTGGCGGTGCTGTTCTTCGGCATTACCGTCCTGCTCGCCACGGTGTTCGTGGTGGTGCTGTTCTGGGACAGCCACCGGCTGGTGGTGCTGGGCGCCCTGGCGGCGCTGTTCCTGGCCTTGACCCTGCTGTCCGCACGCGCGCTGCGCAACGAGGCCGACAGCGGCTCGAAGCTCTTTTCCGCCAGCCTCGCCGAGCTGGAAAAAGACGGCGAGCGCCTCACTTCCGGCCTATGAACGAGCGCCTGATCGACATCCGCGTCCGCCGCGCCCGCCTGCAGGCCAAGATCGAGGCCCAGCGGGAGGCTTTGGGCATCATCACCGCCCGCTGGGAGAAACCCCTGGCCGTGGCCGGCGCCGGCCTCGCGGCCCTGCGCTTCGCCAAGGCCCACCCCGTCGCCATTGCCGGCGTGGGGGCGGCCCTGGTGTTCCGTTTTCGCGGTACCGTCGGCCTCCTCAAGGCCGGTTGGCGCCTCTGGCGCCTCTATCGCACCGCTCTCTCCTTTCCTGCCCAGTTCCGTCCCTGATTCTTCACTTCGTGCGGGGGCGGGTATAATCACCCGGTTACCACGCCACGAGGCGCATTATGCTTTTGATGATCGACAACTACGACTCCTTCACCTACAACCTGGTGCAGTATTTCGGCGAGCTGGGGGAGGAAGTGAAGGTGGTCCGCAACGACGAGATCGACCTGGCGGGCGTCGCCGCCCTTAAGCCGGACCATATCGTCATTTCCCCCGGTCCCTGCACCCCCACCGAGGCGGGGGTCTCGGTGCCGGTGATCAAGGAATTCGCCGGCAAGGTGCCCCTCCTCGGCGTCTGCCTGGGCCACCAGAGCATCGGCCAGGCCTTCGGCGGCAAAATCATCCACGCCAAGCAGGTGATGCACGGCAAGACCTCCCTCATCCATCACAAGGACGAGGGGGTGTTCCGCGGCCTGCCCAACCCCTTCCAGGCCACCCGCTACCATTCCCTGGTGATCGAGCGGGAGACGATGCCCGACTGCCTGGAAATCACCGCCTGGACCGAGGACGGTGAAATCATGGGGGTGCGGCACAAGACCCTGGCGGTGGAAGGGGTGCAGTTCCATCCCGAATCCATTCTCACCGAGCACGGCCACGCCATGCTGGAGAATTTCCTCAAGGAGAAGCGGGCATGATCACTCACCAGGCCGCCCTCAACATCCTCCTCGCCCGCCAGGACCTCGACCGCGAGGCGATGCTGTCCCTGATGCGCCAGATCATGGGCGGCGAACTGACTCCGGTGCAGATCGCCGGCCTCCTCATCGCCCTGCGCGCCAAGGGCGAGACGGTGACGGAAATCGCCGCCGCCGCGGAGGTGATGCGGGAATTGTCCACCAAGGTGCCGGTGGCGGGGGACGAACATCTGGTGGACACCTGCGGCACCGGCGGCGACGGCGCCCACACCTTCAACATTTCCACCGCTTCCGCCCTGGTGGCGGCGGCGGCGGGGGTGAAGGTGGCCAAGCACGGCGGGCGTTCAGTGTCCTCCACCTGCGGTTCCGCCGATGTGCTGGAGGGCCTGGGGGTCAACGTCAACCTGACGCCGGAGCAGGTGGCGCAAAGCATCGAGACCGTGGGGGTGGGCTTCATGTTCGCGCCCAACCACCACAGCGCCATGAAGTACTCCGCGCCGGTGCGGCGGGAGCTGGGGGTGCGCACCCTGTTCAACCTCCTCGGGCCTCTCACCAACCCCGCCGGGGCGAAGAACCAGGTCATGGGGGTTTACGCCAGGGAACTGGCGCTGCCCATCGCCCACGCTCTCAAGCAGCTCGGCGCCCGCCACGTGCTGGTGGTCCACGGCGGCGACGGCATGGACGAAATCACCATCACCACCGAAACCTATGTCGCCGAGCTGAAGGACGGCGGCATCATGGACTACGCCGTGGACCCGGAGGCCTTCGGCATGAAGCTGGGCTCCGTCGAGGAGCTCAAGGTCCACGACCCCGCGGAAGCCCAGGCCAAGCTGCTGGCGGTGCTGGACAACGCGCCGGGGGCGGGGCGGGACATCGTGGCCCTCAACGCCGGGGCGGCGATCTACGTCGGCGGCCTTGCCGACACCCTGGCGGCGGGGGTGGAGAAGGCCCTTCAGGCGCTGGCCAGCGGCGCGGCCAAGGCCAAGCTGCAAGCCCTGGCCGAATTCTCCAACCGCTTCAAGGTGGCGTGATGTCGGATATCCTGAAAAAAATCCTGGCCGTGAAGGCCGAGGAAGTGGCGGCCGCCGTGGCGCGCAAGCCCCTGTCCACCGTGCGCGCCGAGGCCGAGCGCAACGTGCCGGCACGGGGCTTCGTGGCCGCGATCCGGCACAAGCTGGAGGCGGGCCGGCCGGCGGTGATCGCCGAAATCAAGAAGGCCAGCCCGAGCAAGGGCGTGATCCGGGAGAACTTCGACCCCGCCGCCATCGCCGAGAGCTACGCCATCCACGGCGCGGCCTGCCTGTCGGTGCTCACCGACGAGCAGTTCTTCCAGGGGAGCGAGGCCTACCTGCGCCGGGCCCGGGCGGCCTGCGGCCTGCCGGTGCTGCGCAAGGATTTCATGATCGACCCCTACCAGGTCTACGAGGCCCGGGCCATGGGGGCGGACTGCATCCTCCTCATCGTCGCGGCCCTGGACCTGGTTCAGATGCAGGAGCTGGAGGCGGTGGCGGAGGAGCTGGGGATGGGGGTGCTGGTGGAAACCCACGACGCCGCCGAACTGGACTTGGCCCTGCGGCTCAAGACCCCGCTGGTGGGCGTCAACAACCGCAACCTGCGCACCTTCGAGGTGAGCCTCGCCAATACCCTGGACCTGCTGCCCCGGATGCCCAAGGACCGCATCGTGGTCACCGAAAGCGGCATTCTCAAGCCCGAGGACGTGGAACTGATGCGCCGGCACGAGGTGAACGCCTTCCTGGTGGGCGAGGCCTTCATGCGCGCCCCGGACCCGGGCGCGGCCCTGGCGGCGCTGTTCGCCTAATGACCCGCTGAAGAACCGCAGCGGGCAGCCCCGGGCGCAAGGGGCCGCGCGGTAGGTTGTTCAGGGGTTCCCTAAAGGGTGGTGAGCACTTGGTTGCGGCCTTTTTCCTGGGCCGCCGCCAGGGTGTTCTCGGCCAGGTTCAACAGCTCGGTGGGGGAGTGGGGACGGTCCGTGGTGGCGGTGGCCGTCCCGCCGGACAGGGAGACGCGCCCCAGGGGCGAGTCGGCGTGGGGAATGCCCAGGTCGCCGATGCTCAGGCGCAGTTTTTCCGCCACCAGCCAGGCGCCTTCCCGGTCGGTTTCCGGCAGCAGGCAGGCGAATCCCCCCTCGCTGAAGCGCGCCAGCAGGTCGCCGGGGCGCGCCATTTCCCCCTTGAGTTCCCGGGCCACCATCCGCAGCACCTCGTCGGCCATCAGGTCACCGTAGCGCAGGCGGTATTCCTCCAGGTAGTCCACTTCCAGGCGGACCAGGGACAGGGGGCGGCGATGGCGCAGGGCCCGCTGCCATTCGTGCTCCAGGGCATGTTCCACTTGCCGCCGGTTGGCGAGGCCGGTCAGTTCGTCCCGGTCGGTGAGGCTGTGGAGCTTTTCCCGGCAGCGCTGCCAAGCCAGCAGATGGCCGATGCGCAGGCGGGCCAGGTGGGGATCGATGGGCTTGGCGAGGAAATCCGCCGCGCCGCAAAGCAAGCCCCGCTCCGCCTCCGTTTCCTCGCCCAGGGCGGACAGCAGCAGGACGGGGATTTCCCGCGTGCGGGGATCGTCCCGCAGCCGCTGGCAGAGGGCGAAGCCGTCCATGTCGGTGAGCATCGCGTTGGCGACCACCAGATTGGGGGCCAGCTCCTGGGCGGCTTCGATGCCCTCTTCCCCGGAGAGGGCGGTGAACACTTCATAATCGGCCTGAAACAAGTCGTTCAGCATTTCCACGTCGGCGGTCGCGTCATCCACGATCAGCAGGCTGGTGCGGCTTTCCGTCACGGTTGGTTCCCTCTTCTGGTTACGGCTTCGAACCGGTGCTCAGTGCATCCGCTTCCTCCGCCAAGCGGCGCAGGGCGGGGGCGATGGTCACCGGATATTCTAGTCCTTTTTCCAGGCGGCGCAGGGGTTCTGGCAGAACGGCGAGCTGAGAAGCGGCATGGGCGCGGATTTCCTCCAGTGGCGGCGAGGGGGCGAGTCTCCTGCCGTCGGCCATGACCCGTTGCAGGAGAGGCTCCCCTTGCTGGCGGTCCCCCTCCACGGTCAGGGTGTCCCCGGCCATGCGCCCATCGGCGGCGAAGCGGCGATAGGCCTGCTTGCGCCCCGGCCAGGTGGCCTTGCCCTCGGAGCGCTTGCGCTTCGGCCTCCCGGCGTATTCCTGCAGCTTGTAGGCGCAGTTGAGATAGGGCTGGTCGGCGCAGGTGGCGAGGCGGGTGCCGATGCCGAAACCGCCGATGGGGGCGTCGGCCAGTTCTTCCAGGGCGTGCTCGTCCAGGTCGCCGCTGGCGAAAATGCCCACATCCGGCAGGCCGCCCGCGTCCAGGATGCGCCGCACCTTGCGGGCGTGGCCGGCGAGATCGCCGGAATCGAGACGCACCGAGCGGATGTTGACCCCCTGGGCCTTCAGGCCTGGCGCCAGCTCCACCACCTTGCGGGCGGCGGCCTCGGTGTCGAAGGTATCGATGAGGAAAGTGACGTTCCGGGGCAGGGACAGGGCGAAGTCGGCGAAGGCCCGCGCCTCGTCGCGGTGGGCGAGGATGAAGGAATGGGCCATGGTGCCGAAGGCGGGGATGCCGTAGCGCTGCTCCGCCAGGACGTTGGAACTGCCGGCGAAGCCCGCCAGATAGGCGGCCCGGGCCGCCGCCAGGCCGGCGTCGGCGCCGTGGGCGCGGCGCAGGCCGAACTCCACCAGCAGCTTGCCGGGGGCGGCGAGCACCGAACGGGCGGCCTTGGAGGCCACCATGGTCGGGTACTGGAGCAGGTTGATGAGGCGGGTTTCCACCAGCTGGGCTTCGGGCAGGGGGGCGACGACCTGGAGAAGGGGTTCGTCGGGGAAGAACGCGGTGCCCTCGGGCAGGGCGCGGACTTCGCCGCGGAAGCGGAAATCCGCCACGTAGTCGAGAAAGCGGCGGTTGAAGCGGCCGCTGGCCTCCAGCCAGGCCACTTCCTCGGCGCTGAAGCGGGCGTTCTCGAGGAATTCCAGGGCCGATTCCAGCCCCGCCGCCAGGAGAAAGCCGCGGCACTCCGGCAGGCGCCGGGCGTAGAGTTCGAACACGGCGGTGCCGGTCATGCCGTGGTCCAGGTAGGCCTGGAGCATGGTCAGCTGGTAGAGGTCGGTGAGCAGCAGGCTGTCGGGGCAGCTCATGACAGCTCCGCCGTCGTCGCCAGCGCCGCGCCGTGGGCCGCCATCTTGGCCACGGCCCGCTCGCCGTCGCCGGGGTGGACGTCCACCGCCCGGATGGCGTCCGTCAGGACCACCACCCGGTAGCCCAGCCGGAGACCGTCCAGCACCGTGTTGAGGACGCAGTAGTCGGTGGCCAGGCCGCCGACGAAGAGGCGTTCAACTCCCTCCGCCCGCATCAGCCGGTCCAGGTCGGTGCCCTCGAAGCCGGAGTAGGAATCCTTGGCCGGATCGTGGCCCTTGCCGATCAGGGCGATGGGCAGGCCGGGGGGGAGCCGCAGGGCGGGGGCGAAATCCGCGCCGGGGCTGCCCGCCACGCAGTGGGGCGGCCAGGGCCCGCCCTGGGGGGCGAAGGAGCAATGGTCCGGCGGATGCCAATCCCGGGTGGCGTAGACCGGCAGCCCGCGCCCGGTGAAGAGGGCGATGCAGCGGTTGAGGGGAGGGACGACCCGGTTCCCCTCCGCCACGGCCAGGGCGCCGCCGGGCAGGAAGTCGTTCTGCACGTCCACCAGCACCAGGGCGTCGCCCGGTCCGGCAATCAGGGAGGCGTGGGTTTGCATGGCTGCCTTTAGGCCTATGTTCGGCTCTTGGAATCGACGGCCGGTCCCTGAATCAGGCGGGTTGCCGCGTCAGGTCGCCAGGCCGGCCGTCCACTGAGTATAGAGCCTGTCCGCCACGGCGTTGAGGTCGGCCACTTTCCCGTCCAGGCCCGTCCTCATGGCCTCGGCGGTCTGCACCGCCGGGCTGGCGAGGGCGGCGGCGATTTCGTCGGCGCCCTGGGCGCCCCATTCCCGCACCATGTCGGCGGTCATCTCCACGTGGCACTGCATGCCCAGGTGCTTGCCCAGGGCGTAGGCCTGGTTGGCGCAGTGGGGGCTGGAAAGGATGCGTTCCGCGCCCGGGGGAAGGGAAAAGGTTTCGCCGTGCCAGTGGAAGGAGAGAAAGCGTTTGACGTCGCCGAACCAGGCGCGGGCGGTGGCGGAATCCGCCACGCTGACCTCGCCCCAGCCGATTTCCTTCACCGGGTTGCGGCCGACGCTGCCGCCGAGGGCCTTGGCGATGAGCTGGCCGCCAAGGCAGTGGCCGAGGACGGGAATATTCCGCTCCACGGCGGCCCGGACCAGGGCCAGGGCGGGGGAAATCCACGGCAGGTCGTCGTTGACGCTCATGGGGCCGCCCATGAACGCCAGGCCGGAAAAGGCGCCGGGGTCGGCGGGGACCGGGGCGCCGGCGTCGATGGCGACCAGCCGCCAGGGGATGGAACGGCGGTCGAGGAACGTGGCAAAATAACCCGGACCTTCGGTGGGGTAGTGCCGGAAAATCGCAACGGGTTTCATACGCGGAGGCTTCCTTGATGAGAAAACTGTCGCTCCATTCTATGGTCCTTTCGGCGCTGCTGCTATCCGCCGTTGGAGTAGCCCGGGCCACCGACGTCAGCGTCACCGGCCTCTTCACCGGCAAGGCCATGCTTTCCCTCAACGGCGGCGCGCCGCGCATGGTGAGCGCGGGCCAGAGCATCGACGGGGTGAAGCTGATCAGCGCCGATTCCAACGCCGCGGTGCTGGAAGTGGACGGCAAGCGCAAAACCCTTGGCCTGGGGCAGGGGGTTTCGGTGGGCGGCGGTTCCTCCTCCGGCAGCCAGATGGTGACCCTCACCGCCAATTCCCAGGGGCACTTCGTCACCCTGGGCAGCATCAACGGCGCCACCACCCGCTTCGTGGTGGATACCGGCGCCACCTACGTCTCCCTCAGCAGCGCCGAGGCGCGCCGCCTGGGGCTGGACTACAGCCGGGGCGAACGGGGCGCCATGTCCACCGCCAACGGCGTGGTGCCCGCCTACAAGGTGACCCTCAACACCGTGCGGGTGGGGGACATCAGCATGAACCAGGTGGACGCGGCGGTGATCGAAGGCGGCTCGCCGCCGGTGACCCTGCTGGGGATGAGCTTCCTCAACCGGGTGGAGATGAAGCGGGACGGGGATACCATGACCCTGAAGAAGCGCTACTAGGGCGCGACCGGCACGGAAATGACGATTTCCGCGCCGCCCTCGACGTTGCGGGCTTCGATGCGCCCGCCCATGCGCTCCAGAATCAGGCGGGCCATGTAAAGGCCGATGCCCGAGCCGTTTTCCTTGGTGGAGAAATTAGGGCTCGAAAA
>JAJZVC010000066.1 GCA_021845865.1 Pseudomonadota bacterium
GGCGAGCAAGCATCGTACCAAACAACCAGGTTATTGATAAAAAAGGGAATGAGCACCTGAAGACCAAGCGAGGCGGCAGAAATTTCCGCCCTTGCGGAACATCAGGTGATGGGATGACTGTGAACGTGGCCGTGGGAGTGAACCTCTTCTGCCACGGCCACCGGTATCATGTGCAGCTTGCCGTGGCGCACCCCCCGCTCGGCGATCACGCCATCGGCAAAGGCGCGCACCGCCTTTACCGGTCCCCGCAACAACACGGTTTCCAGGCAGTTGTCGTGGTCCAGGTGGACATGCTGGGTCGCCAGGGTCAGGTCATGGTGCTCGTGGTGGGAGGCCGCCAGGCGGCTGGCCAAATCGAGCTCGTGATGATTGTAAACGTAGGTCAGGGCGGCAACGCAATAGCCGCTGTCGGCCGAAGACTTGAGCCGCTCCTGCTCCAGCCTTGCCCGCATCAGGTCGCGCAGGGCCTCGGAACGGTTGGTGTACCCCTTGTCGCGGATGAAATCGTCGAACTGCTTGGCCAGTTCCTCCGTCAGCGACATCGTCAGTCATTCCACTCCGGACCTCCGCGACAAAATGGATGAGTCGGATTATGAGGGTTCGGACAGGAAAGGAGGAACTCTGTGCAGGCAGAAAGACCGATGGCCTAGCCTGCCCGTTACTGCTTAAGGATGAATGGAATCGATGGGAAAGAAAGCTGGCGCGCCCGGCGCGATTCGAACGCACGACCTTTGGCTCCGGAGGCCAACGCTCTATCCAGCTGAGCTACGGGCGCGAAAGACGTGAAGCATAGCCGCTTTTTCCCCCGCCGTCTATCACCCTTCGATTGCGCCTCGCTCAAATCTGATTATAATTAGCACCTTTTGAAATACTAATCCCTAAGGACATACCATGAGCGAACACCACTCTATGCCCAAGACTACCGTCACCCAGTTCCTGCTGGCTGTTGTTGGTGGCTTGGTTCCGGTTCTGATCGTTGCCGTGCTGATTACTGGTCACGTCAGGCATTATGTCGCCAATTTCGGCGCTCCCGATGCCGAAAAAGACGGCGCTGCCGTCGCCGAGCGCATCAAGCCCGTGGCCGAAATCGCCACCGCCGAGGGCGGCGCTGCCGCTGCCGGCGGCAAGAGCGGCGAAGAAGTGGTGAAAGCCGTATGTTCCGCCTGTCACGCCACCGGCGCCCTGAACGCTCCCAAGATCGGCAACAAGGGGGACTGGGGTCCCCGCATCAGCCAGGGTTACGACACCCTGGTCAAGCACGCCATCAGCGGTATCCGCGCCATGCCCGCCCGCGGCGGCGCTTCCGACCTGACCGACGACGAAGTGGCCGGTGCCGTGGCCTTCATGGCCAACCAGGCTGGCGCCAACTTCAAGGCCCCCGAGCCCAAGAAGGCCGAGGCCCCCGCCGCTGCGGCCGCCGCTGGCGGCGCGGTCGACGGCAAGAAGGTCTTCGAGGGCACCTGCCAGGCCTGCCATGGCACCGGCGCTGCCGGCGCTCCCAAGGCGGGCGACAAGGGCGCCTGGGGCCCCCGCATCAGCCAAGGCAAGGACACCCTGTACAAGCATGCTCTCGGCGGCTTCACCGGCAAGAGCGGCGCCATGCCCGCCAAGGGCGGCAACCCCGGCCTGTCCGACGCCGAAGTGAAGGCTGCCGTGGACTACATGGTTGGCCTGGCCAAATAAGGATCGTATCCTCCACGAAAAAGGCGCGGGAAACCGCGCCTTTTTTGTTGCCCGCCGTTCGGGGGTTCAGGCGGCGTCCTTCTTCCCCAGCATCGCCTTCAACTGCGCCAAGCGGGCGTTGCCCTCGGCCTTGGTCTCCTCCGTCGGCGCCGTCTCCCGGCCGCTGTAGCGCAGGTCCTCCTGGGACAGCTCGGCGATGAAGCGGGACGGCTCGCAGGCCTGCCACTCCCCGCCCCGTTTGCGCTTCAGGCAGTAGGTCATGGACAGGCCGCGCTGGGCGCGGGTCACCCCCACGTACATCAGGCGCCGCTCCTCTTCCACTTTCGCCGGCTCCAGACTTTCGCGATGGGGAAGAATGCCTTCTTCCACCCCCACCAGGAAAACGTGGGGATACTCCAACCCCTTCGCGGCATGGAGCGTGGACAGCTTCACCGCGTCCACCTCGCCGTCCTCGCGGTTCTCCAGCATGTTGATGAGGGCGATGGTCTGGGCCAGCTCCACCAGGCTTTTTTCGTCCTCCTCGGCCTTGCGGTTGATCCAGCCGACAAAGTCCTGCACGTTCTTCCACTTGGTTTCGGCGGCCCGCGGCTCTTCAACGTCGTAGAGATAGGTCTCGTAGTCGATGGCCGCGAGCAGGTCGCTGAGAATCTGCGGCGCCGGCTCCCGCTCCGCCCGGTACTGCAGGCGATTGAGGAAGGCGCCGAACTCCCGCAGGGGCTCCAGTTGCCGGGGGGCCAGCTGGTGTGCGAGCCCTTCCTCGAATACCGCCGCGAACAGGCTGATATGGCGCCCAGCGGCGTATTGGCCGAGAGCTTCCAGGGTCTGGGCACCCACTCCCCGCTTGGGCGTGGTGACGGCGCGGATGAAGGCGGGATCGTCGTCGGAATTGGCGATCAGCCGCAGATACGCGGTCAAGTCCTTGATTTCCGCCTTGTCGAAAAAGGAGCTGCCGCCAGAGAGCCGATAGGGCACCCGCTCGTTGCGCAGCACCTGCTCGAACACCCGCGCCTGGTGATTGCCCCGGTAAAGAATGGCGTAGTCGCCGAAGCGGGTGCGGTGCTGGAACTTGTGGGCCAGCAGGCGCATCACCACCGTCTCCGCCTCGTGCTCGTCGTTCTTGGCGGTCATGACCTGGATCGGATCGCCGAGGCCGAGCTCGCTCCACAGCTTCTTTTCGAACAGCTTGGTGTTGTTGGCGATGAGGGTATTGGCGGAACGCAGGATGCGCAGGGTGGAGCGGTAGTTCTGCTCCAGCTTCACCACCGCCAGCCGCGGGTAGTCCTCCCGCAGCAGGCGCAGGTTGTTGGCGTCGGCGCCGCGCCAGGCGTAGATGGCTTGGTCGTCGTCCCCCACCGCGGTGAACATTCCCTTCACCCCCGCCAGCAGCCGCAGCAGCTGATACTGGCAGGCGTTGGTGTCCTGATATTCGTCGATCAGGAGGTAGCGCAGCTTGTTCTGCCACTTCTCCAGCACCGCCGGATGGTCGCGCAGCAACTCCACCGGCCGCAGGATGAGATCGTCGAAATCCATCGCCTGGTACGCCCGCAGGGTATCCTGATAGGTCAGGTAGACCCGGGCCGCCTGGTGCTCCGCTTCATCCTCGGCCTGCTTCAGGGCCAGTTCCGGCGACACCAGGGCGTTCTTCCACAGGGAAATCCGTCCCTGGATGCGGCGAATTTCGCTTTTATCGGTGGTCTTGAGAATCTCGCTCGTGATGTGCATGGCGTCCGCCGCGTCCAGCACCGAAAAACGGGGTTTGTAGCCGATGGCGCCCGCCTCCTGGCGCAGCATCGTCAGGCCCAGGGAGTGGAAAGTGGAAACGGTCAGCCCGCGACCGGACTTTCCTTCGAGCAGGGTCCCCACCCGCTCCTGCATTTCCCGCGCCGCCTTGTTGGTGAAGGTGATGGCGGCGATGTGGTTGCCGGAGTAGCCGCATTCCCGGATCAGGTAGGCGATCTTGTGGGCGATCACCCGGGTCTTGCCGCTCCCGGCTCCGGCCAGCACCAGCAGCGGGCCATCCAGGTGCTTCACGGCTTCGCGCTGGGGAGAATTGAGGTGGGAGAGCATGGGGAGGAGAACCGGTGGACGCACGACCGGGAATTTTACCACAGCCCTCCCCTGGCTCAGACTGACGGAATCGGCTACAGTCGGGAAGCCCATGGATACCAACCTTCCGCCCCTTGGCGACCGCCTCCTCGACCTGCTGCGCGCCCACCCCGACGGGCTGAGCGAGTTCGCCCTCATCGCCGCCCTCGACGACCCGGCCATCAACCGGGAATCCCTGAGCGACGCCCTGCCCCTGTTCCAGACCCACTTCCTTCTCTTCCACCACCTCTACCGCTTGCAGGAGCGGTTGCAGCGGGAACGGGAGGGATGTCTGGACATCCACTGCCTGAAAATCGTCCTCCGCCCCTACTCCGCCGGCAACGAACAATTGCCGGCACAGGGCGACCCCTTGCGGGATTACTACCTGGACCTGGACAACCTGGAGACCACGGGAAAGGAGGAGGTGGACGAACTGCTGGCGGCATTCTGGCTGCGCTATGCCAGCCACGGCGAGCGGGAGGCCGCCCTGAAGGTCCTGGGGCTGGACGGGACGGCGGATTTTCCCGCCATCCGCCGCCGCTATCGGGAGCTGGCCATGCGCCACCACCCCGACCGGGGCGGCGACACCGGCATCCTCCAGGCCATCAACGGGGCGATGGCGGTGCTGGCGCGCCACCATCGCCAGCCAGATTAGGGCCGGATATACGCCCAACCTTCCTGCTGCTTGCGCATCAGTTCGACGATCCCCGCCGGGACTTGGCTCACCGCCGGGTGCATGTCGGCCATGGTGAGCTTGGCGCCCTTCATGGTATTGCCGCAGGCGGCCAGCTTCACGCCGCTGTCGGCGGCTTCCTGCAGGCGCCCCCCCACATCGGAATCGAGCTTGAACATATTGATGCCCGGGCCGTAGGCCACCACCTCGATTTTCACGTTGTCCGCGCCCAGTTCCTTTTGCAGGTTCTTGACGTTGTTCAACACCAAATTCCAGCGCGCCGGATCGTTATCGCTGACCTGGAACACGATTTTGTTCCGCGGCGCCTGCGCCGGCTTGCCCTTGTCCGCCACCTGGGCGGCAAGGGGCGCGGCCAGGAGGAAGATAAGACCCGTCAGCAGGGCCAATGCCCGTTTCAAGTTCTTCATGTCGTCTCCTTGGCGTGATGTTTCGCCCGCGTGCCCGGGCATCGCCAGCATAGCGCCGGCGGGGCGGATAGACAACCGAATCGCTCGGGAATTGCGGGCTTGCCCGGGGGGCGCTTCCCGCCTACCATAGCACCAACTTTCACGACATCACCGCCCCATGTCCACTTACGCCATCGGCGACCTCCAGGGCTGCTTCGACAGCCTGCAGGAACTGCTGCGACGGATCGCCTTCGACCCGTCCCGGGATCGCCTGTGGCTGGTGGGGGACCTGGTGAACCGGGGACCCCAGTCCCTCGCCACCCTGCGCTGGGTGAAGGACCAGGGGGAGGCCGTGATCGCCGTCCTGGGCAACCACGACCTGCACATGCTGACGGTGGCGGAAGGCTTCGAGCCCGCCAAGCGGGGCGACACCTTCCAGGACATCCTCGACGCTCCGGACCGGGAGGAACTGCTGGGCTGGCTGCGCCGCCGGCCGCTGATGCACGTGGAAAACGGCGTCGCCCTGGTCCACGCCGGCCTGCTGCCCCAATGGAGCGTGGCCCGGGCGCGGGAACTGGCCGCCGAGGTGGAGCAGGCCCTGCAAGGCGACGCCTACCGGGATTTCTTCGCCCGCATGTACGGCAACCACCCGGACCACTGGCACGACGGCCTGCAGGACATGGACCGCCTGCGCGCCATCACCAACGCCATGACCCGTCTACGCTTCTGCACCCCGGAGGGGAAAATGGAATTCGCCCACAAGGGCGAGGTGGAAAAACGGCCGGAAGGCTTTCTCCCCTGGTTCGAGGTGGAAAACCGCGCCAGCCGCGACAATCTGGTGATCTTCGGCCACTGGTCGGCCCTCGGCCTGCGGCTGGAAAACAACATCGCCGCCCTCGACAGCGGCTGCCTGTGGGGCGGCAAGCTCTCCGCTATGCGCCTGGAGGACCGGAAGACCTTCCAGGTTCCCTGCCACCCGTACCGAAACCCAGCGCATCACGAATAGCCTCTTCCGCCAGCCGGGCCAGCTCCCGGCGGTTGTGGCCGGCGGCGGAAATCGGCGCCAGGAATACCACCTCGCCGACGATTTCCCCCTCCGCCGCCATCGCCTTCAGGGTCTGCCCCATGGAGATATCGCCGGTATAGGCCGGCGCCAGGCTGGGGCTGCCGTCCGGGCGGCGGTAGCGCAGGGCCACCGGCTGCACGGTGGAGCCGGCCAACACCGCGGGCTCCAGCAGGGAGGCATGGAAGTGCTTCAATTCCGTGCCGTCGCTGGTGGTGCCTTCGGGGAAGAAGCCCACCAGCCCGCCGGCCGCCAGCACGTCGCCGATATGACGGTTGACCCGGGCCGCGTCGGCGCGGCGCCCCCGTTCCAGGAACAGGGTGCCGGTCTTCTCCGCCAGCCAGCCGACCAGGGGCCACTGCCTCACCTCCGCCTTGGAGACGAAGCGCAGGGGCAGGACCGCCAGCAGCAAATAGATATCCAGCCAGGAAACATGGTTCGCCACCAACAGCAGGTTGCCGTCGGTCGGGCTTGGGATATCGCCCCGAGGCTGGTGGCGAATGCCTAGGATGGCCAGGATGCGCTGAGCCCAGTTCACTGCACGGCGCTCGCGCCAGCCGACGCCGGCGAAGGGAAACACCAGCAGGACCGTCAGCAACCCTTCCACGAGGTGCAGACCCAGGCGCAGGTATCGCAAAAAGCGGGCAAGAAGGGGCATATGAAAACGAAGCGGCCGCGAAGGCCGCTTGCAGCGGAACGTTTAGTGGGTCACCCGGGTCGTGCCGCCGCCGGACAGCACCCGCACCTTGTCGCCGGGGCGGAACTGCTCGTCGGCTTCCTGGGTGACGGCGATGAGCTGGCCGTTGTCCAGCTTGACGGTGATTTCCAACCCCTGCTTGGTGTTGACCTTGCCCTCGATGGCGGAGCCGGCCACGCCGCCGGCCACGGCGCCCAGCACGGTCGCCAGTTCGCTGCCGCGGCCGCCGCCGACGTTGCTGCCGGCGTAGCCGCCGACCACGGCGCCGGTGACGGCGCCGAGCACCCCCTTCTCGCCCTCGATGGTAACCGGCCGCACGCTCTCCACCACGCCCAGGCGCACCGTTTGTTCCTGGCGCGCTTCGCTGCGGGAATAAGAGCTGCCGGACAGGCTGCCCGCGCAGCCCCCCAAGGCCGTGGCCGCCACCAGGGCCAGCGCCAATCCTTTGATCGCTTTCATGCTTGCACCTCGCTTATTCGAAAGTGGTGCCGAAGTGTTTCTTGAACATCTCCACCAGTTCGGCGCGGGTGTAGACGTGGTTCTGGGGACCGCGGCGGGCGATTTTCACCGCCCCCATCAGGGCCGCCAGGCGGCCGGTGAGCTCCCAGTCCATGCCCTGGGCCAGGCCGTAGAGCAGACCGGCCCGGTAGGCGTCGCCGCAGCCGGTGGGATCGACCACCTTATCCACTTCAACGCAGGGAATCTCGATCCGTTTACCGTCGGCGTAGATCTCCGAGCCCTTGCCGCCGAGGGTCACCACCAGGGCCTTGAGCCCCTTGGCCAGCATTTCCAGGCTGCGGCCCGTGCGTTCCTGCAGCAGCTGGGCCTCATAGTCATTGACCGTCACGTAATCCGCCTGTTCCACGAAATTCAGCAACTCCTCGCCGTTGAACATGGGCATGCCCTGGCCCGGGTCGAAGACGAAGGGGATGCCCGCTTCGCGGAATTCCCTGGCGTGCTGGATCATGCCGTCGCGGCCGTCGGGGGAAACGATGCCCAGGCTCACATCCTGAGCATCGGCCACGTGATTCTGGTGGGAAAAGCTCATGGCGCCGGGGTGGAAGGCGGTGATCTGGTTGTCGTCCAAATCCGTGGTGATGAAGGCCTGGCCGGTGTAGGTGCCCGCCACCTGGCGGATATGGGCGCGGGAAAGGCCGAGCTGGCCGAGGCGGTCGGCGTAGGGGGCGAAGTCGTCGCCCACGGTGGCCATGATCAGCGGCTTGCCCCCCAGCAGGTGCAGGCTGTAGGCGATGTTGCCGGCGCAGCCGCCGAACTCCCGCCGCATCTCCGGCACCAGGAAGGACACGTTCAGGATATGTATCTTGTCCGGCAGGATGTGGTTCTTGAACCGGTCCGGGAAGACCATGATGTTGTCGTAGGCCATGGAGCCGCAAATGAGGGTATGCACGATGTCCCTTTGTCAGTAAGTAGTTAGGCTGGGGAGGATTATATCAGGGCCTCAGCGTTCGCCTTCGCGCAAGGGATGGAGCGACAGGCGGGCGACGGCGAACGTCAGGCCCCTTCTGACCAGCCACACCACCGCCAGACAGGAGAGGCTTCCGGCCAGCACGTCGGCGGGAAAGTGGAAACCGAGGCTGACACGGGACAGGCAGACCCATGCCACGAAGGCCCCGGCCAGCCAGCGTCCCTTCTCCTGCAACAGCGGCCAGAGGGAAGCGGCCAGCAGCATGGCGAACGACGCATGCCCGCTGGGGAGGCTATGCTGGTATTCGGGCGCGCCGATCACGTGCACCGTCCCCGGCGGCAAGGCAGCGGGCGGGCGGGGGAAATCCAGCAGCGGCTTGAGCCACCCCAGCAGCCAGCCGTCGGCCACGTAGGAAATCGAAAACACCGCCAATACGGTAAGCCAGGCCAAGGATTGTTCCCGCAGTTCCAGCCAGCTGCCGCGGCCGTTGCCCGCCACTGAAAACAAGCCGATTAGCGCCACCATGGCCAGGTAGAACGGGTAATTCCCATGCTCGGCCAGACCGGTCCCCAACAGCATGAACAGGTCCACCCCTTGCCCGCGCACGTCGTTGACGGCGTGGAACAGCCAGGCGTTGGCGCCGCCCCAGTCGTAAAGGATTTCCTTCATCATCTCAGGCTCCGAAGGCGGCGTAGGCCCAAATTCCCGCCCCGCCGGCAGCGGCGGCGGCGGCGAGGACGAACAGCCAGCGCTTGCGGGTCAGGGCGGTGATGGAAGCGAGGGAGATGGCGATCTGGATCAGGGTC
>JAJZVC010000024.1 GCA_021845865.1 Pseudomonadota bacterium
CCAGCTTCCGTGGATGGCGCCGGCTATCAAGTGGTGCTGGCTGACGGCGCCAAGCCGCAGCGGACCGTGGGCGAGCTCAAGAAACTGGGCATCGCCCCCCTCGAACCGGTGGCGGACAGCCAGCCCGCCGCCCTCATCGCCCTGGAAAACCGCGACGGGACCGAGTACTGGCTGGTATTCAACAACTTCTACGTCATCACCCGCTACAACCACAGCACCCACTACGCCATGGCGGTGTTCCAGCTGGGCCGGGAAATCGCCGCCGGCCGCCAGCAGGACGGCGGTTCCGTGGCGACCGCCGACCGCTGACCGATCATTCCTCGACGCAAATATCGCCCCGGAGCGCGGCGCGTCCGGTATACGCCAGCAGGACGGCGATCACCCCAGTCAGGGCGGCCATCATCAGCCACGACAGCCCTCGGTAGAAAGCCAGGCCGGTATGCTGGAACATCAACAGGCTGGCGACGGTGAATGCCGCCGTGGGAAAGGAATAGGCCCACCAGGAGAGGTAGAAGCGGATACGGAACAACCGCCGCCCCAATACCGCCAGCAGCATCGCCAGGAACAAGGCCGAGTAGTACAGCACCCGAGCGAAGGCATCCAGGCCGCCGGCCAGCTGCAGGTAGGCGATGAACCCCACGGCGGGGGGAGCGATGAGGATGAAAAAGGTGGGCGCCAGCTTTTCCGGCAGGGGGTGGTGAAAAATCACCCGGTTGAAAATGATGGTGAACAGCACCAGCCAGAACAGCACTCCCACGCTGAAGAACAGCCAGGAAATCTCGTGAAAGCCGTGGGCCACGCCGGCGATTGGCACCAGGATATTCCCCACCACCGGAATGAACCAGGAGGGGTTGGAATGCTGGATCTCGAAGGCCGTGTGGCTGATCCAGCGGGACAGGACAAAGAGAGTGAAGCCCAGCTGGAGGGCCGCCCCGGCGGCCCATAGGGCCAGCGACAAACCGGGGTGGTAACGCAGCAGGGCCGTTCCCAGCAGGACGAGACTGATGGAAAAAGTCGGAAAGAAGCTCAGCTTGACCGGGTGGCCGAGCTCCTTGATCACCTCTTCCCGGAAGCGGGCCAATTTAACGCCATAGCTTAAGGCCAGGAGCACAAACAGCAGCGCCGCCAACACCAGCATGGCGGCAGCGGGCGCCTCGGGGAAGCCGAGGATATCCACCGCCCGCTCCAGGGCCAGGGCATAGCCTCCCAGCCCCATGATCATGGCGAAGAAGGACACTGGAAAAAAACGCAGGCGGGAAAAAGAGGACATAGCCAGGCACCGACAATCGCAGGGGGAGCCAGCCTACCGCAACGCCCTCTCCGGAAGCAAGGGGCAGAGCGCGGGATTATGGGCTAGAATCGAGGCATACTTCATTCCGCACCGGAGGAGGCGACATGATCATCCGCGACATTCTCGACATGAAAGGCGCCAAGCTCCACGCCATCTCCCCCGACCAGCCCCTGAGCGAGGCCGTCCACCGCATGATGGAACTGGACATCGGTTCCCTGCTGGTGATGGAGGGCGAGCGCCTGGCCGGCATCATCACCCCCCACGACGTGCTGCGGGCCCTGGACCACTGCCGCTGCGACCTCACCACCGTGCCGGTGCGCGAAGTCATGACCCAGAACCTTTACATCGGCAGCCCCGAGGACACCGTGGACGACGTGCGCGGGGTCATGACCGAGAACCACATCAGCCACCTGCCGGTCATGGAGGACCACAAGCTGGTGGGGCTGATCTCCTTCCACGACGTGGCCAAGGCCGCCCTCAAGGCCGCCGCCTACGAAAACATGCTGCTGAAGCGCTACATCAAGAATTGGCCGGAAGAAAACCAACAGGCCTAGGAAAGCGTCAGGCCTTGGGCTTTTGCGCCGACTTGGGACGGAAGGCCCGCACCGCCTCGTCCCGGGTTTCCAGGTAGGGGCCGCCGATGAGGTCGATGCAGTAGGGCACGGCGGCGAACACGCCATCGAGGGTTTCCTTGATCGCCTTGGGCTGGCCCGGCAGGTTGATAATCAGGCACCGGCCCCGCACCACCGCCACCTGGCGGGAAAGAATCGCCGTGGGCACGTATTTCAGGCTCACCGCCCGCATCTGCTCGCCGAAACCCGGCAGCACCTTGTCCGCCACCGCCAGGGTGGCTTCCGGGGTGATATCCCGGGGCGCCGGGCCGGTGCCGCCGGTGGTCAGCACCAGGCAGCATTCCTCGGCCATTTCCCTGAGCGCCGCCTCCACCAGGGGCTGTTCGTCGGGAATCAGCCGCGTCACCGTCTCGAAGGGGGTCAGCAGGGCCGCCTCCAGCCATTCCTTGAGGGCCGGCAGGCCCTTGTCCTCGTAGATGCCTTGGGAAGCCCGGTCGCTGATGCTGACCAAGCCGATGCGCGCGGCGCTCATGCTCATTCCTCGTCGTCCAGTTCCGTCCCGGCCTCGCCGCCCTCCTGCAGGGCCCGCAACGCCTTGAATAGGGCGCGGCTGCTCTTCGGCGGCTTGTTGGCCGATTGCTCCTGGCGGGCATTGCGGATGAGGGCGCGCAGGTGCTGCAGGTCCGCCTGGGGATGCTGTTCCGCCACCTCCCCCAGGGCCTTGTCGTCTTCCAGCAGGCGCTCCCGCAGTTTCTCCAGACGGTGGAACTTGGCGTTCAGCTCCTTGGAATGCCCCGCCCACTCGTCCAGCTTGGCGCGGATGGGGGTAGGGTCCACGTCCCGCATCAGCTTGCCGATGTACTGCATCTGCCGGCTGAGGGCGCCGAACTTGGTGATGCGCTTGGCCTCCTTCACCGCGTCGAGGAGGGATTCCGGCAGATCGAGCTGGGCCAGGCGGTCGTTGCCGAGGGCGACGAGCTGCTCACCCAGTTCCTGCAGGGCTTGCATGTCCTTCTTGCGGCGGGTCTTGCTGACGTAGGCGTCGTCCGCCTCATCGGAAAAATCTTCGGGTTCGGAATGGTGGCGCATGGTGACAGTGGGAAACGGCTAACTTTGCTATCATAGCCGCTTTTGGAGGGCCGCGCGAACGGCCCCCGCGGACAGCGAGGAGTTTCACCCGTGGCAGAGAGCCGATTTTCCCACACCATCGACGACCTCAAGCACATCATCCGCGACGCCCTAGCGCAGGCCAAGGCCGCGGGCGCCAGCGACTGCGAGGCGGAGGTTTCCCAGGCCTTCGGCCAGGACGTGACGGTGCGCCACGGCGAGGTGGAAACCATCGAGTACAACCGCGACAAGGGGCTCAGCGTGTCGGTGTACTTCGGCAAGAAGCGCGGCCACGCCAGCACTTCCGACCTCTCGCCCCAGGCGGTGAAGGACACGGTGGCGGCGGCGGTGAGCATCGCCCGCTACACCGCCAGCGACGAATTCGCCGGTTTGGCGGACGCGGAATGCCTGGCGACGGACATCCCCGACCTGGACCTGTACCACCCCTGGGACCTGCCGGTGGACGAAGCCATCGACCTCGCCCGCCGCATCGAGGCGGCGGCCTTCGCCGTGGATTCCCGCATCACCAATTCCGAGGGCGCCACGGCCTCCAACCATGAATCCCAGTTCGTCTACGGCAACTCCCTCGGCTTCCTCGCCGGCTACCCGGCCTCCCGCCATGCCTTCAGCTGCTCGGTGATCGCCGAGACGTCGGGGGGGATGCAGCGGGATTACTGGTATTCCACGGCCCGCAACGCCACGGACCTGGAGCGGGCCGAGGACGTGGGCCGCCGCGCCGGGACGCGCACCGCCCGCCGGGTGGACGCCCGCCGGGTGAAGACCGGCGACGTGCCGGTGGTCTTCGAGGCCCCCGTGGCGGCCGGCCTGCTGGGGCATTTCGTTTCCGCCGTCAGCGGCGGCAGCCTGTACCGCAAATCCTCCTTCCTCCTGGACAGCCTGGGCCAGCAAGTCTTCGCCCCCTTCGTCCAGCTGCGGGAACGCCCCCACCTGGCCCGGGGCCTGGCCAGCAGTCCCTTCGACAACGAGGGCGTGGCCACCCGGGACCGGGACGTGGTGATGGACGGCGTGGTGCAGGGCTATTTTCTCGGCAGCTACAGCGCCCGCAAGCTGGGGATGCGGACCACCGGCAACGCCGGCGGCTGCCACAACCTGATTCTGGAGCCCGGCGACCTGGACCTGCCCGGCCTGCTGAAGAAAATGGGCACCGGCCTGCTGGTGACCGAACTCCTGGGCCACGGCATCAACCCCGTGACCGGCGACTATTCCCGCGGCGCCGCGGGCTTCTGGGTGGAAAACGGGGAAATCCAGTATCCGGTGGAGGAAATCACCATCGCCGGCAACCTCAAGGACATGTTCCGCGACATCGCGGCGGTGGGCAAGGACGTGGAAGCGCGCGGCTCCAAGCAGTGCGGCTCGATTCTGATCGAGCGCATGACCGTCGCGGGGGAATAGCGCCGCGTCACCCCTGCAGCAGGCGGATTTCCGCCGCCGCCAAATCCTGGGGAGCCCCCTTCAGAATCAGCACGTCCCCCGCCTCCAGCATGGTTTCCGGCTGGGGATCGAGGGCGCGGATGTTGCGCCGCCGCACCGCCGTCACCTGCACCAGCAGGCTCTCCAGGTCCAGCTCGCCGAGGGTCTTGCCCAGCGCCGCCGCCCCTTCGCCGATGGCGATGGAGAACAGGCGGGGCTGGACCTTCTCGCTGGCCTCGAATTCCTCGTCCGTGGCGCCGTGGAAGAATCCCCGCAGCAGGTCGTAGCGGGCCTCCCGCACTTGGCGCACGCGCCGCACCACCCGCGCCAGGGGAACCCCCAGCAGCATCAGGGCGTGGGAGGCGAGCATCAGGCTGCCCTCCAGCACCTCCGGCACCACTTCCGCCGCGCCCGCCTGCTTCAGCTTGTCCAGGTCGGTGTCGTCCAGGGTGCGCACCACCACCGGCAGCTCGGGCCGCAGCTCCTGGACGTGGCCGAGGATTTTCAGCGCCGAGGCCGCGTCGGCGTAACTCACCACCAGGGCCTTGGCCCGGTTGAGGCCCGCCGCCATCAGCACCTCCCGCCGGGCCGCGTCGCCGTAGACCACGCTTTCGCCCGCCGCCGCCGCGGCCTTGACCCGCTGGGGATCGATGTCCAGGGCAATGAAGGGGATCCCTTCCTGTTCCAGGAAGCGGGACAAGTGCTGGCCGCTGCGGCCATAGCCGCAGACGATGACGTGGTTGGTGGTGCCGAAGGTCTTGATGGCGATCTCATGCAGCTGGGTCGCCCGGTTGGCCCACTCCCCCCCCGCCAGGCGGCGGGCAAGGAATTCGTTGTGGTGGATGATGAAGGGCGCCGCCAGCATCGACAGCACCATGGCCGTGAGAACAATCTGCAGGGTCTGCGGGTCGACAAGATGCAGCCCTGCCGCCTGGGACAACAGCACGAAGCCGAACTCCCCCGCCTGGGCCAGGGACAGGCCGGTGCGCATCGCCACTCCCCGGTCGGAGCCGCGCAGCATGGCCAGCCCCATCACCAGCAGGGTCTTGCCCGCCAGCAGCACCGCCAGCAGCAGGGCAATCCAGAGGAAATTGGCGGCCACCACCCGCACATCCAGCAACATGCCGATGGTGACGAAGAACAGGCCCAGCAGCACGTCACGGAAGGGCTTGATGTCCGCCTCCACCTGGTAGCGGAATTCGGTCTCGGAAATCAGCATTCCGGCAAGGAAAGCGCCCAGGGCCAGGGACAGGCCGGACAAAGCCGTCAGCCAGGCCAGGCCGAGGGTCACCAGGAGCACGTTGAGCATGAACAGCTCGGTGGATTTGCGCCGGGCCACCTGGTGGAACCAGGGACGCATCAGCTTCTGGCCGAAGAAAAGCAGCAGGAACAGCACCACCGCCGCCTTGGCGAAGGCGGCCGCCAAGGTGCCGGCGAGATTCCCCCCGGGGGCGGCGAGGGCGGGAATCAGGATCAGCAGCGGCACCACCGCCAAGTCCTGGAAGAGGAGGACGCCGATGATCTGCTTGCCGTGCTGGGAATGGAGCTCGATACGCTCGGCCAGCATCTTGCTGACAATGGCGGTGGAGGACATGGCCAGGGCGCCTCCCAAGGCAACGCCCGCCTGCCATTTCTCGCCGAACAGGAGGGCGATGGCCAGCACCCCCAGCAGCGTAACCGCCACCTGGGCCGTGCCGAGGCCGAACACCACGCCCCGCATGGCCTTCAACTGGGGCAGGCTGAACTCCAAGCCGACGCTGAACATCAGGAACACCACCCCGAACTCGGCCAGGGCCGTCCCTTCCTCGCTTTCCGGCAGCCAGCCGAGGCCGTGGGGGCCGGCGACGATGCCCACCAGGAGATAGCCCAGCAGGGGCGGCAGGCGCAGGGTGCGGAACAGGGCCACCACCAGCACCGAAGCGGCGAGGAGAATCAGGACTAACTGTAGGGTACCGTGCATGGGTCGGGCTTGGGTTAAATGCGAATTGCGGCGGCGGGATGCAAACTCTTGGTATAATCGCGCCTTATGACTGCATCTGCAACGATTTCCCCCTCGCTCACGCCGAAAGCCCTCGATCTGGCCCGTGAAGTGTTGTCCATCGAGGCCAAGGCGGTGGAGTCCCTGATCGGCCGGCTCGACGCCAGTTTCCTGGCGGCGCTGGAGCTCATTCTACACTGCCGCGGCCGCGTTGTGGTCAGCGGCATGGGCAAATCCGGCCACATCGGGCGCAAGATCGCCGCCACCCTCGCCAGCACCGGCACGCCGGCCTTCTTCGTCCATCCCGGCGAAGCCAGCCACGGCGACCTGGGCATGATCACCCACGACGACGTGGTGATCGCCCTCTCCAATTCCGGCGAAAGCGCCGAATTGCTGACCATCGTGCCCCTGCTGAAGCGCCACGGCGCCAAGCTGATTTCCATGACCGGCAATGCCCGCTCCACCCTGGCCCGGGAGGCCGACGTCCATCTGGACGCCAGCGTGGAACAGGAAGCCTGCCCCCTTGGCCTGGCGCCCACCGCCAGCACCACCGCCGCCCTGGCCCTGGGCGACGCCCTGGCCGTGGCCCTGCTGGATGCCCGCGGCTTCGGCGCCGAGGACTTCGCCAAGACCCACCCCGGCGGCGCCCTGGGCCGGCGGCTGCTGGTTCACGTGGCCGACGTGATGCGCGGCGGCGAAGGCATCCCCAAGGTCCCCCAGGGGGTGACCCTGGCCGACGCCCTGCTGGAAATGACCCGCAAGGGCCTGGGCATGACCGCCATCGTCGACGCGGACGGCCGGGCGGTGGGCGTGTTCACCGACGGCGACCTGCGCCGCGCCCTGGACCGTCCCGTGGACATCCACGCCACCCCCATCGACGAGGTGATGACCCCCAATCCCCGCGCCATCCATCCCCAGCGCCTGGCGGCGGAAGCGGTGCAGGTGATGGACGAGCGCAAGATCAATGGCCTGCTGGTGGCGGACGACAGTGGCCGCCTGGTGGGCGCCCTCAACATGCACGACCTGCTGCGGGCGGGAGTGGTCTGACAACGATAACAAGCAAGGGAGAACCCTGACATGCACCTCACCATGGAACGGGCGCGCAACATTCGCCTGATCGTTTTCGACGTGGACGGCGTCATGACCGACGGCACCCTGTTTCTGGGCGACGACGGCCAGGAATACAAAGGCTTCAATTCCCTCGACGGCCACGGCCTGAAAATGCTCAAGGGCACCGGCGTCGAACTGGCCATCATCACCGGCCGTTCCTCCAAGGTGGTGGAAATGCGCGCCGCCAACCTGGGCATCGAGCACGTCTACCAGGGCTGCCATGACAAGCTCGCCCCTCTCCAGGAACTCCTCGCCAAGCTGGGCGTCGCGCCGGAAAACGCCGCCTTCATGGGCGACGACGTGGTGGACCTGCCCCCCATGCGCCACTGCGGCATGGCCTTCACCGTCCCCCACGCCCCGTCCCTGGTGAAGGAACGGGCCCATTACATCACCCACACCCCCGCCGGCCACGGCGCGGTGCGGGAAGTGTGCGAACTGGTGATGCAGGCCCACGGCACCTACGCCGACGCCATGGCGCCTTATATCGGCTGATGAAAGCGCGCTCCGCCCCGTGGTTTCCCGTCGTCCTGCTGGCCCTGCTGGCGGCGCTGACCTATTGGCTGGAGCGCAGCGTGCAGGCCTCGCTGCCGAAAAAGGACGGCAGCCAGCGCCACGACCCGGACTACTACGTGGAAAACTTCACCGCCATCCGCCTGGGCCCCGACGGCCAGCCCCAATCCCGGCTGGTGGCGGAGAAAATGACCCACTACCCGGACGACGACACCACCCACCTGATCGCCCCGCATTTCTACCGCCTCGGCAAGGACAAGCCCCTCAGCTCGATCCAGTCCCGGACCGGCACGGCCTCCCGCGACGGCGAGGACCTCTACTTCATCGACGACGTCAAGGCCGTGCGGGACGCCTACGGCGACCGCAGCGCCATGACCGTGACCACCAGCTGGCTGCACCTGGTGCCGGACAAGGACACCGCCGACACGGACCGGCCGGTGGAAATCCAGGATGCCCAGACCCACATCCACGGCGTCGGCCTCCATGTGGACAACAAGACCCAGATCATCCAACTGCAATCCCGCGTGAGGGCTCGCTATGACAAAAAACCGCAATCCTAGCCTGGCGTTGTGCTGCCTGCTGGCGTTCCTCGCCGCCAGTGGCGTGGCGCGCGCCGAGAAGGCCGACCGGGACAAACCGGTGTTCATCGAGGCGGATACCGCCGTCACCGACGACGCCAACAAGGTCAGCACCTTCACCGGCAACGCCGTGCTCACCCAGGGCACCCTGGTCATCAAGGGGGACAAGCTGATCATGCGCCAGGACGCGGAAGGCAACCAGTACGGCACCGCCTACGGCAACCCGGCCTACTTCCGCCAGAAGCGGGAAGGCGTGGACGAATACGTGGAAGGCTGGGGCCAGCGCCTGGAATACGACGGCAAGGCGGACAAGGTGGAGCTGTTCACCAACGCCCGGGTCAAGCGGGGCCAGGACGAATCCCGCGGCGACTATATTTCCTACGACGGCAAGACCGAATTTTTCAACGTCAGCGGCGGCAAGGAAAAAGGCGCCCCGGCTCGGGTCCATACCATGATCATGCCCAAGAACAAGGACCAGGGCGCCAAGCCGGCCACCCCGGCCGCAAAGGCCGTGCCCGCCGGGAACGGCGGCGAAGCCACGCGTTCCGACGCCAAGAAAGCACCATGAGCGAACTCTCCGTCACCAGCCTCAACAAGCGCTACAAGTCGCGCACCGTGGTGCACGACGTTTCCCTGTCGGTGCAAAGCGGCGAAGTGGTGGGCCTGCTGGGCCCCAACGGCGCCGGCAAGACCACCACCTTCTACATGATCGTCGGCCTGATTCCCTCGGATGGCGGCAGCATCCAGCTCGACGGCAAGGAGCTGCGCCGCCTGCCCATCCACCGCCGAGCCCGCATGGGCGTCTCCTACCTGCCCCAGGAAGCCTCCATCTTCCGCAAGCTGACGGTGGCCGAGAACATCCGCGCCATCCTCGAACTGCAAGCCCTCCCCGCGGGAGAAATCGACGCCCGCCTCGACAAGCTGATGCACGACCTGCACATCGGCCACCTGGCCAAGAACCAGGCCGCCAGCCTCTCCGGCGGCGAGCGGCGGCGGGTGGAAATCGCCCGCGCCCTGGCCACCTCGCCCCGCTTCATCCTCCTCGACGAGCCCTTCGCCGGCGTGGACCCCATCGCCGTGCTGGACATCCAGAAGATCATCCGCTTCCTCACCGAGCGCAACATCGGCGTCCTCATCACCGACCACAACGTGCGCGAGACCCTGGGCATCTGCGACCGGGCCTACATCATCAACGAGGGCGCGGTCCTCACCTACGGTAAGCCCGATGAAATCGTTTATAATGAAAACGTAAGAAAGATTTACCTCGGTGAAAATTTCAAACTTTGACCCGCCGAGCACCTGATTTGCGGCGCGTATCCGGACCCGCAACCCGTTCATGAAACAAAGCCTACAACTCAAGCTCTCCCAGCACCTGACCCTGACGCCGCAACTGCAGCAGTCCATCCGTCTGCTGCAGCTATCGACAGTGGAACTGAACCAGGAGATGGAGACCTTCATCCAGTCCAACCCCCTCCTGGAACGGGCCGACGACTGGGACGAAGGGGGGGGTGCCCCCATGGGCGAGCCTTATGAAAGCCGAACCGAAACCACGCCGGAACCCGCCGCCGAGGAACGGGAGCCCGCGGCCCTCGACAGCTTCGAGGAAGGCGGCTGGTGGGCGGAAGGCGCCGGGCGAGGCGGCCGCGACGACGACGACGACGAGGAACAGGACTCGCGCCAAGCCGTGGCCGAGACCCAGACCCTGCGCCAGTACCTGAACTGGCAGCTCAACCTCCTGCCCCTGTCGGAACGGGACAAGATCATCGTTTCCCTCCTCATCGACGCCCTGGACGACGACGGCTACCTCACCATGTCCGTCGAGGAATTGCTGGCCATCCTGCCGCCGGAACTGGA
Source organism: Pseudomonadota bacterium (assembly GCA_021845865.1). Lineage (GTDB taxonomy): Bacteria > Pseudomonadota > Gammaproteobacteria > Burkholderiales > UBA9220 > UBA2239. The sequence goes on from JAJZVC010000024.1 coordinate 10,432, forward strand.
AGTGGAAGTGGAGGACATCGAAGTCCACACCGCCCTCAAGCACCTGCAGAATTTCGACCCGCCGGGCGTCGGCGCGCGCAATCTTTCGGAATGCCTCGCCCTGCAGATGGAAACCCTGCCGGAGGATACGCCCTACCGTGAACCGGCGTTCCAGATCGTGCGCCACCATCTGAACGCCCTCGCTTCCCGGGACTACGCCTCCCTGAAGAAAACCCTGAAGTGCGACGACGACACCCTGCGCGGCGCCCAGCAGCTCATCACCCACCTCAACCCGCGCCCCGGCGGCGATTTCGCCCCGGTGGACACCCGCTACGTGGTGCCGGACGTGGTGGTGAAGAAAACGAAGGGCATCTGGACGGTCAGCCTCAACCCGGACGCCATGCCCCGCCTGCGGGTAAACCGGCTCTACGCCGACATCCTGTCCCGCAACCGGGACGCCTCCCATTCCCAGCTTTCCGCCCAGCTGCAGGAAGCAAAATGGCTGATCAAGAACATCCAGCAGCGCTTCGACACCATCCTGCGGGTATCCCAGGCCATCGTCGACCGCCAGCGCCATTTCTTCGAACACGGCGAGGTGGCGATGCGCCCCCTGGTGCTGCGTGAAATCGCCGACGCCGTGGGCCTGCACGAATCCACCGTGTCCCGGGTCACCACCCAGAAATTCATGGCCACCCCCCGGGGAGTATACGAACTGAAGTATTTCTTCGGCAGCCACGTGGCCACGGAAACCGGCGGCGCCTGCTCCGCCACGGCGATCCGGGCGCTGATCAAACAGCTCGTCGGCGCCGAAAACCCGAAAAAGCCCCTTTCCGATAGCGAGATAACCAAACTGCTGGCCGACCAAGGCATCGTGGTGGCACGGCGCACCATCGCGAAATACCGCGAGTCCATGCAGATTCCCGCCGTCAACCTGCGCAAATCGATATAATTACCAACAACCCCCTTCAAGGAGCAATCATGAACCTCAACATCACCGGCCACCACGTCGAAGTCACCCCCGCCATCCGCGATTACGTCACCGACAAGCTGGGCCGCGTCACCCGCCACTTCGACCACGTGATCGACGTCAACGTCATCCTGTCGGTGGAGAAACTCGTCCAGAAGGCCGAAGTCACCGTCCACGTCAGCGGCAAGGACATCCACGTGGAAGCCACCGACGCCGACATGTACGCCGCCATCGACAGCCTGGTGGACAAGCTGGACCGCCAAGTGCTGAAGCACAAGGAAAAGCACGGCAACCACCACAGCGACGTCAAGCGCCAGGCCGCTGCCGAGTAAGCCCGTCCTCCCATCATGAGCCTCGTATCCGGTATCCTGCCCGCCGCCAACGTGGTGGTGGGGCTGGACGTGGCCAGCAAGAAGCGGGCCTTCGAACAGGTGGGCGAGCTGCTGGAAGGCGCCGGCCGCCTCAACCGCAGCACCGTGTTCGACAGCCTGTTCGCCCGGGAGAAACTCGGCTCCACCGGCCTGGGAGAGGGAATCGCCATTCCCCACGGCCGCATCAAGGGCCTGCTGGAAGCGGTGGGCGCCCTGATCAAGCTCAAGGAGCCGATTCCCTTCGACGCTCCGGACGGCAAGCCCGTCGCCCTGATGTTCGTCCTTCTGGTGCCCGAGCAGGCCACCGACATGCACCTGCAGATCCTCGGCGAACTGGCCCAAATGTTCAGCGACAAGGCGTTGCGGGAAAAAATGCTGGCCTGCGACGATGCCGCCGAACTGCACCGGCTGGTCGTGGGCTGGTCTCCCTGATGTCCCAGGTCAGCGTCAAAAAGCTGTTCGAGGAAACCCGGGCCCGGCTCGGCCTGGAGTGGATCGCTGGCCTCGACGGCGGCAACAAGCTGCTGACCTCGGAAACCGTCCAGAAACCCTCCCTGGCCCTGATCGGCCACCTCAATTTCGTCCACCCCAACCGGGTCCAGGTCATGGGCTGCGCCGAGATGGACTACCTGCGCCGGCTGGATGGCGCCGACCTGGAGCAGGCGATTGGCAACCTTTTCTCCACGGAACTGGCCGCGATCATCGTCGCCAACGGCGAATCGGTGCCCCAGGTCCTGATCGACGCCTCCAACGCCACCCAGACGCCGCTGTTCACTTCCCCCCAGGCCAGTCCCGGCCTGATGAACGTCCTCAGCCACCATCTCACCCAGGTGCTGGCCGATTCCACCAACCGTCACGGCGTCTTCCTCGACGTGATGGGAGTGGGCGTTCTGCTCACCGGCGACAGTTCCATCGGCAAGAGCGAACTGGCCCTGGAGCTGATCACCCGGGGCTACCGCCTGATCGCCGACGACATGGTGGATATCTACAAGGTGGCGCCGGACCGCCTGGAGGGCCGCTGCCCCGTCCTGCTGCAGGATTTTCTCGAAGTGCGCGGCCTCGGCATCCTCAACATCCGCGCCCTGTTCGGCGAAACGGCCGTCGCGCCGCGCAAGAACCTGCGCCTCATCGTCCACCTGGAGAAGATGTCCAAGCTCAACCCCGGCGAAATCGACCGCCTGGAAATCAGCTCCACCGCCCAGGACATCCTCGGCGTCGAAATCCCCCAGGTGCGCATCCCCGTGGCGGCCGGCCGCAACCTGGCGGTGCTGGTGGAAGTGGCGGTGCGCAACCACATCCTGCAGACGCGCGGCATCAACAGCACCGAGCAGTTCGTCGCCCGCCACGCCGACCTCCTGGCCAAGGACGGCGAGCAATGACCGCCCCCCCCCAGCTGATCCTGGTCAGCGGCCTTTCCGGCTCGGGCAAGAGCATCGCCCTCAACGTGCTGGAAGACAGCGGCTACTACTGCGTCGACAACCTGCCCGCCAAGCTGCTGCCGGAAATCGCCGCCTACCTCCTGGAATCCGGCTACAGCCGCATCGCCGTCAGCGTCGATGCCCGGGGCGGCGAACCGGTGCAGGAACTGCCCCGGCGCTTGGTGGAACTGCGCGAACAGGGCGTGGACGTGCGGGTCCTGTTCCTCGAGGCCAACACCGAAACCCTGGTGAAGCGCTTCTCCGAAACCCGCCGCCGCCACCCCTTGAGCAAGGACCGGCTGACGGTGGAAGAAGCCATCGCCCTGGAACGCCATCTGCTCGAACCCCTGTCCCAGGTCGCCCAGCGCGTGGACAGCAGCGAACTGGGGGCCAACACCCTGCGGGCCTGGATCAAGGAATTCATCGACTACGACCACGCCCGCATCGTCCTGCTGTTCGAATCCTTCGGCTTCAAGAACGGCATCCCCCTCGACGCCGACCTGGTGTTCGACGTGCGCTGCCTGCCCAACCCCCATTACGACCCCAAGCTGCGCCCCCAGACGGGACAGGACGCCGAGGTGGTGGCTTTCCTGGAAAAGCAGGAGGGGGTGCAGCGGATGCTGGACGACATCCGCCGCTTCGTCGAGAACTGGCTGCCCTGCTTCATCCGCGACAACCGCAGCTACCTCACCGTGGCCATCGGCTGCACCGGCGGCCGGCACCGTTCCGTCTACATGGTGGAAACCCTCGCCGGCTACTTCCGGGAGAATCAGCAAGTGATGGTGCGCCACCGCAGCCTGCCGTGAACGCCCTGCGCCTGGTCAAATCCGGCGACTGGCTGGTTTTCGCCGCCGGCCTTCTGGCGGTATCCTGGCTCGCGGGCCAGTTCTGGCACCGGGGCGGCGCGGCGGACCGGGTAGTCATCCGCAGCGGCGGCAAGGTATTCGCCGAACTCACCCTCTCCGGCCGCCAGACCGTCACCGTGCCGGGCCCCCTGGGGCAAACCCTGGTGGAAATCGACCAGCGCCGCGCCCGGGTGGCGAAGGACCCCAGCCCGCGCCAATACTGCGTGCAGCAGGGCTGGCTGAGCCGGGCGGGGGAAGCGGCGATCTGCCTGCCCAACCAGGTGAGCATCGAACTCGCGGGCGCGGACAAGCTCTATGACTCCCTCAACTATTGACATCGCCCCCACCCGGGAAGACCACCGCATCGCGCGGCTGGCGGCCCTGGCCATCGCCCTGTCCCTGATGGAGGCGGTCATTCCGAGCCCCCTGCCCGGGGTGAAGCCCGGCATCGCCAACATCGTCACCCTGGTGGTGCTGAAGCGCTTCGGCTTCGGCGACGCGGTCTGGGTGTCCCTGCTGCGGGTGGTGGCAGGCAGCCTGATGCTGGGCTCCTTCCTTTCGCCGTCCTTCGCCCTCAGCCTGTCCGGCGCCATCGCCAGCCTGGCGGCCCTGCGCCTGGCGCTGCTGCTGCCCGCATCCCGCTTCGGCGCGGTCTCCCTCAGCATCATCGCCGCCTTCGCCCACATCGCCGGCCAACTGGCCGTGGTGCGGCTGTGGCTGATCCCCCACGACGGCCTGCTGTACCTGGTGCCCGCCTTTGCCGCCGCCGCCCTGCTGTTCGGCACCGTCAACGGCCTCATCGCCGCCCGCCTGCTGGGCGCTCCATCTTCCGTCCGCCCATGAAACCCTTGTTCTTATTTCTCGCCCTCCTCGCCCCCCTGGCCGCCGCCGGCGCCGAATGGCTGGCCGTTCCCGCTCCGCGCAGCGCCGACCTCTATTACTACGACGCCTCCAAGCTGGTGATCGAGGGCGACGAGGCCACCTACTGGAAAAAGGTGCTGTTCAAGACGCCCCAGCCGGTCAAGGGGCTGGCCGCCGCCAGCGGCCTTTTCCGGGAGCAAATCCACTGCCGGGAGCACACCCTGAAGCCCCTGAGCTACCTGCTCCAGGCCGCCGACGGCGCGGTGATCGAGTACACCGAGACCAAGGACGCCATCGCCGCCCCCATCATTCCCGAGAGCATCGGCGACCTCTTCGAACAGACCCTCTGTCCCCTGGTGCGGCAAAAACAGGAGGAGGCCAAGCGCAAAGCCGAAGAAGCGGCGGCCAAGGCCAAGGCGCCGCCACCGGAGGCCGCCAAATCCCCGGAAGCCAAGCCCGCGCCGCCAGCCGCCGCCACTCCCGCTCCGGCCACGCCTCCCGCGCCAGAGAAGGCGAAGGCGTCCCAACCTGGCCTATAATGGCCTCAGCCATCTCGGAGCCCGCCATGAACTTCGCCAAAACCGTCACCCTCGCCCTGACCGGCGCCTCCGGCATGGTCTACGGCCTGCGCCTGCTGGAAGGGCTGCTGGGGGGCGGCTGCCGGGTTTACCTTCTCGCCTCCCAGGCGGCGCAGATCGTCGCCAAGCAGGAGCTGGACCTGGCCCTTCCCGGCAATCCCCGGGAACTGGAAGCCCTGCTGAGCGAGATGTATTCCCCCCACGAGGGGCAGCTGCGGGTGTTTGGGCGGGAGGAATGGTTCGCCCCGGTGGCCTCGGGCAGCAACCCCGCCAACGCCATGGTGGTGTGCCCCTGCACCATGGGCACCCTGGCCGCCATTGCCCAGGGCCTGTCGGACAACCTGATCGAGCGGGCGGCGGACGTGATGCTGAAGGAGGGCCGCAAGCTGGTGCTGGTGCCCCGGGAGACGCCCTTCTCCGCCATCCATCTGGAAAACATGCTCAAGCTCGCCCGCCTCGGCGCGGTGATTCTCCCCGCCAACCCCGGCTTCTACCACCAGCCGGAAACCGTGGGGGACCTGGTGGATTACGTCGTGGCGCGGGTTTTGGACCAGGTCGGCGTTCCCCACCGGCTGATGGCCCGCTGGGGCGAGGACCGTTAACCCCCAGCACGGGCCAGCAGTTTCAGCCCCCCTGCCATCCCCGCGATGCGCTCCCGCAGCGCCGCCTCGTCCGCCGCCGGATAGTGGCGACGCTGCCCGTGGCGCGGCAAGGGCGGGCAGCGGCGCTCCGCTTCCCCGTCCAGGGTCACCACCAGGTCGGCCCAATCCAGCAGCCGACCGTCCACGGGCAGCGATGCGCCTTTCCCCTCCAGCCAGGCATCGGCCGTTTCCCCGGCCAGGGCCGCCGCCCTCGCCGCCATGCCGCTGCCGCCGTCGAGAAACAGGACCCGCGCTTTGCGTTTGAAGGGCATCTTGCTATCCTTTCCCCAAGAAAACGCTCAACTTCTTCCCCACTTCGATTAGGCTCCCACTCCATGGCCAAATTCTACGCCGAACTGGACGACAGCCTGCGCGGGTTCATCGCCGCCCAGAAGCTGTTCTTCGTTGCCACCGCCCCCGATGCCGGGCGCATCAGCCTGTCCCCCAAGGGCCTGGACAGCCTGCGCGTCCTCGACACCAAGCGCATAGCCTATCTGGACCTCACCGGCAGCGGCAACGAAACCGCCGCCCACCTGCGGCAGAACGGCCGCATGACATTGATGTTCTGCGCCCTCGAGGGGGAGCCCCTGATCCTCCGCCTTTACGGCCGGGGGCGGGCGGTGCAGCAGAACGAACCGGAGTGGGACGAACTGCTTGCGCGCTTTCCCCGCTATCCCGGCATCCGCCAGATCATGGTGCTGGACATCGACTCCCTGCAAACCTCCTGCGGCGCCGGGGTCCCCCTCTTCGACTACCAGGGGGAGCGGGACAAGCTGCTGCGCTGGGCGGAAAAGAAGGGCGACGGCGGCATTCGCGCCTACTGGCGGGAAAAGAACCGCGTCAGCATCGACGGCCTGCCCACGGGCCTGTTTAACGATTAACCACCGGAGACATCCATGAAAAAACTCTTCATCCCTCTCTCCCTGGCCCTGGCCCTGGCCGCCTGCAATCAGGAAACGCCCCCCAACCAGCCGCCCTTGCCGAAAACCGACGGTGCCTCGTCGAGCAGCCTGCCGGAGCGCGCCCAGGCCGGCATCGACACCCTGAACCAGGCCAAGGAAGTGGGGGACGCGGTCCAGAAACAGGCGGCGGAGCAGGAGCAGGCCATCAGCCGCCAGTCCCAGTAATGCCCGGCAATACCCAAAACAATAATATCTGAACGGAGACAAAATCATGCTCACCTTGCGACAAGCCCTTTACCGGCTCACCCTCCTCATCGTCCTCGGCGCGGCCCTCCCCGCCCACGCCGAGGAAGCCAGCCCCAACGCCATCGAGCACCCGGCCTGGTTCAAGAATTCCTTCCTCGACCTGCGGGAGGATCAGGCGGAAGCGAACAAGGCCGGCAAACGGCTGCTGCTCTATTTCCACCAGGACGGCTGCCCCTATTGCAAGGAACTCATCCAGGTCAATTTCGCCGACAAGGCCATCGTCGCCAAGACCCGCAAACACTTCGACGTCATCGCCATCAACATCTGGGGCGACCGGGAAGTCACCGGCCTGGACGGCAAAGACGGGAGCGAAAAACAGTTCGCCGCCGCCATGAAGGTCCAGTTCACCCCCACGCTGATTTTCCTGGATGAAAAAGGGAGAACGGCCCTGCGCCTGAACGGCTTCTATCCGCCGCGCAAATTCAGCGCCGCCCTGGATTACGTCAGCGGCCATCTGGAAGGCAAAACGTCTTTCGCCGACTACCTGAAGAACGTCGGCAATGCCGCCCCGTCCACCGGGCTGCTCCATGAGGAGCCCTTCTTCATGGCGCCCCCCTATCTGCTGCAGCGCAACGTGATCGCGGCGAAGAAGCCCCTGGCGGTGTTCTTCGAACAGAAATTCTGCACCGGCTGCGACGAGATGCACGCCATCCCCCTCAAGGAACCGGAGACGCGGCAACTGCTGGACAAGTTCGACGTGGCGCGGCTCAACCTGTTCGGCAAAACGCCCCTCGTCACGCCCGACGGCAAGAAGCTGAACGAGGGGGAATGGGGCCGCGCCCTGAAGGTGGCCTACACCCCCACCATCGTGTTCTTCGACGAGAAGGGCAAGGAGGTGTTCCGGGTGGAGGCCTTCCTCAAGACCTTCCATCTCCAGTCCAGCCTGGACTACGTGGCCAGCGGCGCCTACAAGACCCAACCCAACTTCCAGCGCTTCGTCCAGGCGCGGGCCGATGCCCTGCGGGCCAAGGGGGTCGAGGTGGACCTGTGGAAGTAGCCTAACCCTGCAATTCGTCCGGGGTGTTCAGATTGCGGAACGCCCCGGCATCGAAGGCCACCCCCACCCGCTTCAGGCCGGCCTGCCAGCGGCCCACTCCCCGCCCGCCTTGGGCCATGAAATCCTCGAGGCCGGGCAGCACGCTTTTTCGGCACAGGAAGACCACCGGCTGAACCTCGCCGCCGGCCTCGGCCACGGCAATATCCTCGCCGCCCCTCTCCAGCGCTTGGCATAAGCGCTCGGCCAAGTCCGGGGGCAGGAAAGGGGTATCGCAGGGAACGCACAGCAGAAGTTCGTGGCACGCCGTCTTGAGCGCCTGGCGGATGCCGGCGAGGGGGCCGGGATAATCGGGCATGTCGTCGGTCAGGACCGGGACCCCCAGGCGACGGTACTCGTCGAGGCTGCGGTTGGCGCTGATAAGAACCTCGTCGGCCTGGGGACGGATGCGCTCCAGCACGTGGAGAATCAGGGGCCTGCCCCGGAATTCCATCCAGCCCTTGTCCACTCCGCCCATGCGGCTGCCCTGGCCGCCGGCGAGGATCACCGCGCTGATTTTCGGGCGAACCGCCATCAATGCCGGGAAACGTGGCGCTGGAAGAGCCAGAAACGCTCGCTGCGGTCGCCGGGACGTGCGCCTTCCCAGATTTGCGCCCACTCCCTGCCCAGCCGGGGAGGGTTATCCGCCCCGCCCTGGATCAGCAGCAGGCTGCATTCCCTGCCCTGGCTTTCCCGGCGCTGGGTCAGGATGCCGGCATAGTACAGCAACAGGGCCCGCTGGGGTTCCCCCAGGGACTGGCTGGTGATGCAGTCGTAGCGGGGCGGCAGTGACTGCTGCAAATCGGCGATCATGGCCCGGTAGGTCTTGCCGGTGTCGATCCACGGCAGCCACAGGGTGGTGAGCAGGCTCCACATCAGGGTGAGGCCCGCCGTCCAGTTGACGATGGCGCGGCGGGTGTTGCGCCCCAGGCGGGTAACCAGGATTCCCCACAGGGCGGTGTAGATCAGCGCCACGCCGAAGGCCAGCGGCTTGAACTCGGGCACGTAGGCGGGCTGGAGATAGTGGGCCCGCTCCGCCAGCTTGGCGGGCCAGCCGGTCATCATGGCGACCCAGCCCAGCCAGAGGAAGCCGGAGAAAAGGCCGAAGGTCATCAGGCCGAACCAGTCCAGGGCCGCCGCCGCCCCGCGCCGCAGCATGTCCACCCCTGCCGCGGCCAGGAGGGACAGGGGCAGCAGGATGGGCAGGGCATAGACTTCCCGGGCGTCGGAGGCGCTCAGCAGCACCGCCAGGATCACCAGGAAGGCGACCAGGGGCAACTGCATCGCCGGCTGCGACATGCCGTTGCGCCTGCCGCGCCACAGGGCCCACAGGGCGATGGGCCAGGCGGGCCAGGCGAACCAGGGCAGGGTTTCGAGGTAATAGCCCCGGTCGGGGGTGGGGCCGAGCTTGGCGAAACCCAGGTAACGCCCCAGGTTGTTGACCCAGAACCACTGGTGGAACAATTCCGGCGAGCGCCGGTAGAGGGCGTAGGGCCACACCAGCAGCCAGGGAAGAGCGGCCAGCAAGGCCACGCCGAGGGCCAGCAGATAATTGCGGCAGCGCCAGGGGCGGAACAGGGGCAGCAGCAGGGCGGTCACCCCCACCACGCCGGGGGCGATCAGCCCCTTGGAGAGAAAGCCGACGCCGACGCCGGTCCCCAGCAGCAGCCCCGCCAGAAGCGGCCGGCGCAGGGAGAGGGCAAGGCCGTAGAAGGCCAGGGCGAACCCCGCCAGCAGGGCGGTATCGGTGATCATCTCGTGGCCCCGCACCAGCAGACCGACGCAGCCCAGCAACACCAGGACCGCGATGCGCCCCTTGCCCTTGCCCAGCAGCTCCCGCGCCGCCAGGCCGTTGAGCGCCAGGGTCAGGGCGATGAAAAATCCGCTGGTCAGGCGCGCGGCGTCATGGAGAGGCAACAGGGGAGAGAACAGCTTCGCCACCTGGGCGGCGGCGATGTAATAGAGGGGGGGCTTTTCCATGAAAGGCTCCCCCGCCAGGGTGGGCACCACCCAGTCGCCGGTCTGGTAGATGTGGTAGATCAGGCCGAAGCTGTAGGCCTCGTCGGGCTTCCACGGGTCGTGGCCCACCAGGCCCGGCAGCAGCCACGCCACGGCCAGCAGCACCACCAGCACCAGCTTGGCGTGCTCGATGAAGAACAGGCGGAAACGGGACAGGTGGTGGGCGTTCAGGTCAGACATCCGTCGCGGCTCAGCCTTGCGCGGCCGCCGCCACGGCGGGCGGAATGCGGTCGATCAGGCGCGGGTCGAAGGGTTTGGGCAGGATGTAGCCGCGGCCAAACTCCAGCTTGTCCAGGTTGTAGGCCCGGAGCACCTCCGCCGGCACCGGCTCCTTGGCCAATGCCGCCAGGGCCTTCGCCGCCGCGATCATCATCGGCTGGGTGATGGCCTTCGCCCGGGCGTCGAGGGTGCCGCGGAAGATGTAGGGAAAGCCCAGCACGTTGTTCACCTGGTTGGGAAAATCGGAACGGCCGGTGGCCATCAGCACGTCGTCCCGGGCGGCGTGGGCGTCGGCGGGCAGGATTTCCGGGTCCGGGTTGGCCATGGCGAAAATGACGGGCTTGGCCGCCATGCTCCTCACCATCTCCTGGCTCACCAGATTGGGGCCGGAGACGCCGATGAACACGTCGGCCCCCTGCATCGCCTCGGCCAGGGTACGCAGGGAAGTGTCCTTGGCGAACTCCTGCTTGTGGGCGTTGAGGTCGGCGCGGCCGGCATGGATCACGCCCTTGGAATCCACCAGGGTCATGTTTTCCTTCTTCCCCCCCATGGCGATCAGCAGGCGCATGCAGGCCAGCCCCGCGGCCCCGGCGCCGAGGCATACCAGCTTCACCTCTTCCACCTTCTTGCCCTGCACTTCGAGAGCGTTCAGGAGGCCTGCGCACATGACGATGGCGGTGCCGTGCTGGTCGTCGTGGAAGACGGGAATATCGAGGCGCTTTTTCAGCTCCTCCTCGATGGTGAAGCAATGGGGCGCGGCGATGTCTTCCAGGTTGATGCCGCCGAAGGTGGGGGCGATGTTCACCACCGTCTCGATGAAGGACTCCACGCTGGGGGCCTTGACCTCGATATCGAACACGTCAACGTTGGCGAAGCGCTTGAACAGCACCGCCTTGCCTTCCATCACCGGCTTGCTCGCCAGGGGACCCAGGTTACCCAGGCCGAGGATGGCGGTGCCGTCGGTGATCACCGCCACCAGGTTGCCCTTGTTGGTGTAGCGGTAGGCGTTTTCTTCGTCCTTGTGGATTTCCCGCACCGGCTCGGCGACGCCGGGAGTGTAGGCGAGGGAGAGGTCCTGCTGGGTCGCGCAGGATTTGGAGGATTCGACCGACAATTTGCCGGGACGGGGAAATTCGTGGTAATCCAGCGCTTGTTGACGTTTATCCATGATAGCTCCTCGTTGGGTGGAAAACGGTGCCCTCGGATTATCGGTTATGGTTATGCGCCGCTCAGCGCGAACGGCCTTCCAGATTGTGCCATGGATTCGCCGCCCCTGGCGGAGCGGATAAACAAAAAGGCAGCCTGAGCTGCCTTTTCCCGCAACGAACCGCCCGGATTACTTCATGCCGTACTTCTGGCGGAACTTTTCCACGCGGCCGGCGGTGTCGACGATCTTCTGCTTGCCGGTGAAGAAGGGATGGCACTCGGAGCACACTTCGATGCTCAGGGCCTTGCCCATGGTGGAGCGGGTCTTGAACTTGTTGCCGCAGGCACAAGTCACGTCGATTTCGGTGTATTCGGGGTGGATACCTTGTTTCATGGCCTAATCCTTAGTAACTCGCCGGCAACCACGGCCGGGAAAAACGCGCATTATCCCTGAAAGACCAATACATTGCAACCGGGAAATAGATGATGGTGGCGCCTATACTTCAAGAAAAGCCAACGGGAGCCCCCCAAGCCATGCCCACAGCCCTGCGCCTGCCGATCCGGATGACGCCCCAGCCGGATGAAACCACCTGCGGCCCCACCTGCCTCAACGCCGTCTACCGCTACTGGGGCAAGGACGAGGATTTGCGGCAGCTCATCGACCGCACCTACAAGATGCGGCACGGCGGCACCTTCGCCGTGTTCCTGGCCTGCGACGCCCTGCGCCAAGGGTTCCGGGCCACCATCTACACCTACAACCTGACTGTCTTCGACCCCACCTGGTTCGCCCCCGGGGTGGACATCGCCGAGCGCCTGCGGCGGCAGAAAAGCGCCAAGCCCGATATCCCCCGGGTGCAGCAGGTCACCGACGGCTATCTGGAGTTCCTCGAACTGGGGGGAAAGCTGCGCCTCGCCGACCTCTCCCGCCCCCTGCTCCGCCGCATCCTGCGCCGTCGGCTGCCCATCCTGGCGGGGCTGTCGTCCACCTACCTCTACCGCGCCGCCCGGGAATTCGGCCCCGATGACACCCCGGACGATATCCGCGGCCTGCCGGCGGGGCATTTCGTCCTCCTGACGGGCTACGACGGCGATAAAAGCACCGTCCTCGTGGCCGATCCCTACGATCGCCACCCCTACGGTCCCAGCCACGAATATTGGATGGATATCGACCGGGCGCTGGGGGCCATCCTCCTCGGCATCGTCACCCACGACGCCAATCTCCTGGTGATCCAGCCGCCCCGATGAACATCCTCATCGTCGTCGACAACCCCCGCTACTGGCCCCTGGACATCCCCGGGGTCAGCGTGGTGCCGGCGCGGGAATACCTCACCGACCCGGCCTGGGGGGCGGACCGGAGCGCCCGGGTATTCAACCTGTGCCGCTCCTACCGCTACCAGTCCCTGGGCTACTACGTCTCCCTCCTGGCCGAGGCCCGGGGCCATCGGCCTCTCCCCCGTACCGGCACCATCGAGGACCTGCAATCCCGCAACCTGGTGCGTCTGCTGGCCCATGGCCTGGACGACCTGGTGCAGAAATCCCTGGCGCCGATCAAGTCCGATAGATTCGAACTCAGCATCTACTTCGGCCGCAACGTCGCCAAGCGCTACGACCCCCTGTGCCAGCAGCTTTTCGGCCTGCTCCAGGCCCCGCTTCTGCGCGCCGTCTTCGAACGCCACGGCGAGCAATGGCGCCTTCACGCCATCAAGCCCATCGCCGCCAGCGACATTCCGCCCCATCACCAGGACTTCGTGGTCCAGGCCGCCAGCGACTACTTCTCCGGCCGCAAGCCGCGCCTGCGCAAGCGCCCGGTGCCGCGCCATTCCCTGGCCATCCTGGTGGACCCGGACAACCCGGAGCCCGCCTCCAACCCCAAGGCCCTGAGGAAATTCGAGAAGGCGGCGGAAGCCCTGGGGCTGCACGCGGAGTTCATCACCCGGGCCGACTTCGGCCGCCTGGGGGAATTCGACGCCCTGTTCATCCGCGACACCACCTTCGTCAACCACTACACCTACCGCTTCTCCCGCCAGGCGGCGGCGGAGGGGCTGGTGGTGATCGACGACCCGGACTCCATCCTCAAGTGCAACAACAAGGTCTATCTGGCCGAACTCCTCGCCCGCCACCGCCTGCCCGCCCCCAGGACCCTGCTGGTGCACAAGGACAACGTGGACCAGGTCATCCCCACCCTGAACCTGCCCTGCGTGCTGAAGCAGCCCGACAGTTCCTTTTCCATCGGCGTCGCCAAGGCGGAAAGCGAGGCCGAGCTGCGGGCCATGGTGGGCGAACTGCTGGAGAAATCCGATCTCATCGTCGCCCAGGAATGGATTCCCACCGAGTTCGACTGGCGGGTGGGCATCCTGGACCGGCGGCCCCTGTTCGTCGCCAAATACCACATGGTCCCCGGCCATTGGCAGATCGTCCTCCACGGCGACCAGAAGCACGACTACGTGGAAGGGGCCACCACGGCGGTATCGGTGGGCGAGGCGCCGGAAGCGGTGGTGAGCACTGCCCTCAAGGCCGCCAATCTCATCGGCGACGGCTTCTACGGCGTGGACATCAAGCAGGTGGGCAAGCGCCACGTCATCATCGAGATCAACGACAACCCCAACGTGGACGCCGGCAACGAGGACGGCGTGCTGAAGGACGCCCTGTACCGGGAAGTGATGGGGGTGTTCCTGCGCCGCATCGAGGAAAAGAAATGGGGCGGCCGATGAGCCTTCCCGCCTTCTCCGCCTATGGCGTCGAGCTGGAATACATGATCGTGGACCGGGATACCCTGGCGGTCAGCCCCATCGCCGACCGGCTGGTGGGCACGGCGGGCGAGGTGGCGCGGGGGCCCATGGGCTGGTCCAACGAACTGGTGCTGCACCTGATGGAGGTCAAGAACCAGTCTCCCTCACCCCTGGGCGGATTGCCGGCGGCGTTCCAGGAGGAAATCCGGGCCATCAACCAAGCCCTGGCACCCTTCAACGCCCGCCTCATGCCGGGCGGGGTCCACCCGTGGATGGACCCCGCCACGGAAACCCGCCTCTGGCCCCACGACCACGCCGACATCTACCGCGCCTACCACCGCATTTTCGACTGCCGCCGCCACGGCTGGGCCAACCTCCAGAGCATGCACCTCAACCTGCCCTTCGCCGACGACGGTGAATTCGCCCGTCTCCACGCCGCGGCGCGGCTGGTTCTACCCATCCTTCCCGCCCTGGCGGCCAGTTCCCCCATCGCCGAGGGGCATCCCTCCGGCTTCCTGGACACCCGCATGGAAGCCTACCGCACCCACCCCATCAGGGTGCCGTCCCTCATCGGGAGGGTGGTGCCGGACAACCTCGCCAGCCGGGCCGAATTCACCGAACGGGTCTTGGCCCCCATGTACCGGGATATCGCCCCCCACGACCCTGACAATATCCTGCGCCATGAGTGGCTCAACTGCCGCGGCGCCATCCCCCGCTTCGACCGCCACGCCCTGGAAATCCGCGTCATCGACGTGCAGGAATGTCCGTCGGCGGACATCGCCATCGCCGCCGCGGCCACCGGGGTCATTAAGGCCCTTTACGACGAGAAATGGGCGTCCTTGGCGAAGCAGCAGGCCATCGCCACCGACGCCTTGGCGGACCTCCTGCAGGCCTGCGCGCGGGACGCCGAGGCCGCCGTCATCGACAACGGGGAATATCTGCGCCTCCTGGGCTTCCCCGGCGAGCGCTGCGAGGCACGGGAGCTGTGGCGGCACCTGGTCCGGGAGCCATCCCCCCCGCTGGATACCATCCTGGAGCAAGGCCCCCTGGCCCGCCGCATCCTCCTCGCCACCGGCCCGTCGCCCACGAAAGCGCGGCTGGCGGAGATTTACGGCGAACTGTGCGGCTGCCTGGAGGACGGGAGGCTGTTCCGGCCATGAGCACCCGCTGCCTCGTCACCTGCGAGCACGGCGGCAATCGCGTCCCCGCCGCCTACCGGCGGTATTTCGCCGGCCACGAATCCCTGCTGGCCACCCACCGCGGCTACGATCCCGGCGCCCTGGTCCTGGCCCGGCGCTTGGCCGGCGCCCTCGGCGCCCCCTTGTTCTACGCCACCGTGAGCCGGCTGGTGATCGACCTCAACCGCTCCTTAGGCCACCCCCGCCTCTACTCCGAGGCCACCCGCCCCGCCTCGCCGGCGGTGCGGCGGGAGATTCTGGAGCGCCACTACCTGCCCTACCGGCGGCGGGTCGAAGGCGCCGCCGCCGAGGCCATCGCCGAGGGGGAAAAGGTCATCCACCTCTCCGCCCACAGCTTCACCCCGGAACTGGACGGCGAAGTGCGCGACGCCGACATCGGCCTCCTCTACGACCCCGCCCGCCCCGGCGAAGCGGAGCTGGCCCGCCGCTGGCAGGCGGCCCTGAAGGAGGCGGCGCCGGAACTCAGGGTACGCCGCAACTACCCCTACACGGGAAAATCCGACGGCTTCACCGCCTACCTGCGCCGCCGCTTCCCCGCCGAGGCCTACGTGGGAATCGAGCTGGAAATCAACCAGAAGCACGTCGCCCCAGGCAGGGCACACTGGAAGAAGCTGCAGGAAATCCTGATTTCCTCGCTGGTCGGGGCCCTATAGCGCTACACCCGGAACTTCGCCACCGCAGTTTGCAGTTCCAGCGCCAGCCGCTCCAAATCCCCGGAAGCGGCGGCGATTTGGCCGGCTTCGCCGCTGGTTTCCTCGGTCATGACGGCAACCTTCTCCACATTCCGCGCCACTTGGCTACTGGCCGCGCCCTCCTCGCGCAAGGCGGCGGAGATATCGCGCACGGATTCCACCACCCGTTCGGCTCCTGCACGGATTTGCCCCATGGAATCCCCGGCCTGGCCGGCCATCCGCACCCCGTCGTGCACGCAGGCGCTCCCCTGCTCCATGCTCGCCACCGCGTTGGCGGTACCGCCCTGGATGTTGGCGATCATGGCCGTGATTTCCTCCGTGGACTTGGCGGTACGCTCGGCAAGCTTCCTCACCTCGTCCGCCACCACCGCGAAGCCCCGCCCCTGTTCCCCTGCGCGGGCATCCTCGATGGCGGCATTCAAGGCCAGGAGATTGGTCTGGTCGGCGATTTCCTTGATGGTGTTGACGATGGCGGAAATCTGCTCCGAATTGTGACCCAACTCCTCGATGAAACGGGCCGACTCGTCCACCGCCTCGGCAATCTTCCTCATCTCGCTCACGGCCCCCTGGACCACGTCTCCCCCGCTGGCGGACAGCACCCCCGCCTGGCGGGCGATTTCGTGAGCCTCGCCGGCGCTGGCGGCAATGTTGTCGATGCTGGCGGTAAGTTCCTCCACCGCCGCCGCCATGGCGGTGGTGGCGTCACTCTGCTGGTTGGTGCGCTGCGCCAACCCACCGGACAGTGACGACAGTTGGCTCGAAGCGGAGGCCACGGCCTGGGCCCGAGCGGTCACGTAGTTGAGGGTGTCCCGGAATGAGGCGATCATGGCGTTGAACGCCACGGCGATGCGCCCTACCTCGTCGCCCTTGTTGACCACCACCTGGGCGGTGAGATCGTTGTTCTTCTGGGCGGCCTCGATGGCCCCCTCCAGCGCCTCCAGCGGCTTGAAGATGGAACGGGAAAGCACGACCATGAACACGGCGAGCACGCCCATGATCACGGCGATCAAGCCGCCGATACGGGCCACCTGCTGCCAGAAGAGCCGACTCACGTCGTCGATGTAGATACCGGAGCCGATCACCCACCCCCAGGGCTCGAACAGCTTGACGTAGGATATCTTCGGCACTGGATCGGAAGCGCCGGGCTTGGGCCACAGGTAGTCCACGAACCCCGCCCCCTGGCTTCTCGCCACCTGGACGAACGCCACGAACAAGGCCTTGCCGTTGGGGTCCTTGGTGCCGGAAACGTCCTTGCCATCCAGTTCCGGCTTGATGGGGTGCATGATGACCCTCGGCTGCAGGTCGTTGATCCAGAAATATTCGTTTTTCTCGTAACGCAGCGATTTGATGGCGGCGAGGGCCTGCTGTTTCGCCTGTTCTTCGCTGAGGTCGCCGCTCTTTTGCCGCTCATGGAAATAACTCAGCACGCCATAGGCCGTTTCCACCACGTGGCGGGTTTTGACCTTACGGTCCTCCAACATCAGGGATTTCTGGAACAACAGCGCCGTGGCAGCCACCACCACCAAACCAATCATGGTTCCGACGATGAGCAGGACCAGCTTTCTTTTGATGGTCCAACCGCCTTGCCGTGATTTTTGCATGAGCCCTCCCAGGGTATTGTTCGATTTCTTGGTGCCACGGATAGGTAACCGCGAAAAACCCCCAAAGGGACCGGGGCCCTCAAAAAGGGGAGACGCACAAAAAAAAAACGGGAGCCGAAGCTCCCGTTTCGCCGAACCGCCAAGACGCTCACCCTCTTCGCATGGAATCGAAGAAGTCGGCGTTGGTTTTCGTGGCCTTGATCTTGTCGAGGAGGAATTCCATCGCCTCCAGGTCGTCCATGGGATAGAGCAGCTTGCGCAGCACCCACATCTTCTGCAGCACGTCCTGCTTGAGGAGCAGCTCCTCCCGGCGGGTGCCGGAGCGGTTGACGTTGATGGCGGGGTAGATGCGCTTCTCGGCCATGCGGCGGTCGAGGTGTATCTCCATGTTGCCGGTGCCCTTGAATTCCTCGTAGATCACGTCGTCCATGCGGGAGCCGGTGTCGATCAGGGCGGTGGCGATGATGGTCAGGCTGCCGCCTTCCTCGACGTTGCGCGCCGCGCCGAAGAAGCGCTTGGGCTTCTGCAGGGCGTTGGCGTCCACGCCGCCGGTGAGCACCTTGCCGGAGGCGGGAATGACGGTGTTGTAGGCCCGGGCCAGGCGGGTGATGGAATCCAGCAGGATCACCACGTCCTTTTTGTGCTCCACCAGGCGCTTGGCCTTCTCGATCACCATCTCGGCCACCTGAACGTGGCGGGTGGCGGGTTCGTCGAAGGTTGAGGCCACCACCTCGCCCCGCACGGTGCGGGTCATTTCGGTCACTTCCTCGGGGCGCTCGTCGATCAGCAGGACGATCAGCACCACCCCGGGGTGGTTGTTGGTGATGGCATGGGCGATATGCTGCAGCATCACCGTCTTGCCGGATTTCGGCGGCGCCACCAGCAGGCCTCGCTGGCCGGCGCCGATGGGGGCGATCATGTCGATGACGCGGGAAGTGATGTTCTCCTCCGCCCGGATTTCCCGCTCCAGGTGGAGCATGCGGGTAGGGTGGAGGGGAGTGAGGTTCTCGAACAGAATCTTGTGCTTGGCGTTCTCGGGGGGCTCGCCGTTGACCTTGTCCACCTTCACCAGGGCGAAATAACGCTCGCCTTCCTTGGGGGTGCGGATCTCGCCCTCGATGGTATCGCCGGTGTGCAGGTTGAAGCGGCGGATCTGGGAGGGGGAAACGTAGATGTCGTCGGGGCCGGCGAGGTAGGAGGTGTCGGGGGAACGAAGGAAACCGAAGCCGTCGGGCAGGATTTCCATGGTGCCTTCGCCGTAGATGCTTTCCCCTTTCTTGGCCTGGTTCTTCAGCAGGGCGAAGATCACGTCCTGCTTGCGCATTCGGTTGGCGCCTTCGATTTCGTTGGCGATGGCCATGTCCAGCAGTTCGGACACATGCTTGAGTTTCAACTCTGATAGGTGCATAGACGGTACGGATTAATTCTTATTGAGGGTGGGGAGAAACGGGAAATGAAGCGGGGGAAGGAAACACGCCTGAACCAGCCGTGGCTCGAACCCGCGTTCGGACGGGGTTGAGCGGGTGGTTCAGGCGGAGAATATCGGCTTTAGATATTGCTGTCAATAAAGGCGGTGAGCTGGGATTTGGACAGGGCGCCGACCTTGGTGGCTTCCACGTTGCCATTCTTGAAGATCATCAGGGTGGGAATGCCGCGGATGCCGTATTTCGGCGGCGTCTGCTGGTTTTCGTCGATATTGAGCTTGGCCACCTTGAGCCGGCCTGCGTACTCCTGGGCCACCTCGTCCAGGATGGGGGCGATCATCTTGCAGGGGCCGCACCAGTCCGCCCAGAAATCGACCAGCACCGGGAGTTCGGCCTGCAACACCTCCGACTCGTAGCTATCGTCGGTAATGTAATGGATGTGTTCGCTCATGGAAACCTCGTGTTGGTTATGGGGAATCGGCCCGCACCTGGCGGGGCGGACTCAAGGTCAAGCGCTATCCTAACCAAAAACGTGGGGGATGGGAAGCCGCCGCCCAAGGGCCTAAAATAGCTCCCATGAACCCTCTCGCCCTCCAGTCGTGAACAGCGCCACTCCCCCCGCCGCCCGCCTCGTCCGCGCCGCCGCCCGGCAACTTCTGGCGGGGGAAAACGCGCGGCTGCCGGACCTCTCCGGCATCACCGTCCTGCTTCCCCATCTGCATTCCGCGCCGGAGCTCGTGCGGGAACTGGGCCTGGTGGCGAACGTCGACGCCCTGCTGCTGCCGCGCATCACCACCCTGAAGGCGTGGGCGGAGGGCATCTCCCCCACCGTGGAAATCCTGCCCGACAGCCGCCGCGAGGCCATGCTCTACCAGGTGCTGCGGGACGGCGGCTGGTTTCCGGAAACCGACCTCTGGCAGGTGAGTGCCGAACTGCGCCAACTGGCCGACGAGCTGACCCGCTGGAAAGTGGCCCTCCCGGATTCCTGGGACGATTTCGCCGACCGCCTGACCCGCGCCTACCGGGCCAAGGCCAATAGCTCCCTGCGCTTCGAAGCCAGGCTGGTGCACGAGATGTGGTTCGCCCTGGCACGGGACGGCGGCGCCCCGGACGGAGAAAGCGCCTACGCCCTGCGCCTGGCCGCCCTGGCCGAATCCGCCCCCGGCCCCCTCTACGCCGTGGGGCTGGAGGACCTGTCCCCGGCGGAAAACGCCTTCCTCGACGCCTACGCCCAGCGCCAGCCGGTACGCCACGTCACCGCCCCGGAGCCCGACCCCGTCTCCCGCACCCTGCGCGCCGCCTGGCCCCTGGGCGATGCCCCGCCCCTGCGGCAGCGGGCCGCCAGCGCCGAAACCGTCTCCCTCACCGGCCGCCTCGTCCTGTTCGGCGCCCATTCCCTGGAGCAGGAAGCCCAGGCGGTGGACGTAAAGGCGCGCCAGTGGCTGGTGGACGGCAAGGGCCCCCTCGCCATCGTCGCCCAGGACCGCCTGGTGGCCCGCCGCGCCCGGGCCTTGCTGGAACGTGCCGGGGTGCTGGTGGAGGACGAAACCGGCTGGACCCTCTCCACCGCCTCCGCCAGCACCGTGGTGCGCCGCTGGCTGGACTGCCTGGCGAGCCGCTTCTACCACCTGGACCTGCTGGACCTGCTCAAGTCCCCTTTCCTCCTCGCCGACTGGGAACCCGCCCGGCGCAAGGAAGCGGTCTACGGCCTGGAGCGCCTGCTGCGGGAACGCAGCATCGTCTCCCACCTCAACCGCTACCTGGAGGCCGCCAAGCGCCGGGAGGGGCTGGAGGATGCCGCGGCCCTGCTGGAGCGCCTGGCCGACGCCCAGACCCTGTTCACCCGCCGAGCCCGCACGCTTAGCGCCTGGCTCCAGGTGCTGCTGGAAAGCCTCGCCGCCCTGGGCATCCAGCCCGGGCTGGAAAAGGACATCGCCGGCCGGCAGCTGCTGCAGCTCCTCAAGAACCGCCAGCGGGAACTGTCCCACGAATCCGCCACCTTCGCCCTGGCCGAATGGAAGCAATGGCTCTACCGCCTGTTGGACGGCGCCACCTTCCGCGACGAGCGCATCGCCAGCCCGGTGGTCTTCACCCACCTGGCCAACGCCCGCCTGCGGGCTTTCGCCGGCGTGGTCATCGCCGGCGCCGACGCCGCCCACCTGCCGGGCCAGGACGCGGGCCAGCTGTTCTTCAACCAGTCGGTGCGGGAGGAGCTGGGCCTGCCCTCAAGGGCCGCCGCCCTCGCCCGCCAGGAGCGGGAGCTGGTGGACGTGCTAGCCGATGCCGGCGAAGTCTTCGTCACCTGGCAGGCCAGGAAGGACGGCGAGCCCAACCTGCTCTCCCCCTGGTTCGAGCGCCTGGAAACCTTCCACCGCCTGGCCCACGGGGAAGGGTTGCGGGACGAGGGCTTCGCCGCGCTGATCGCCGCGGCGCAAGTCAAGGATGAAGGCGGAAGGATGAAGGATGAAGCATCGAGTCCCGCGGACGGCTTTTCACCTTCATCCTTCATCCTTCATCCCTCATCCTTTCCTTTCCCGTCGCTGCCGGAAGCCCTCATCCCCACCTCCGTCTCCGCCAGCGGCTACAACAGCCTGCTGGCCTGCCCCTACCAGTTCTACGCCCGCCACGGCCTGCGCCTGAACGAGCTGGACGAGGTGCAGGAGGCCCTGGAAAAGCGCGACTACGGCGAATACCTCCACGCCATCCTGTGCCGCTTCCACCAGTCCCACCCCACCATCGCCGGCGGGGATGATGCAGCCTTGCAGGCCGAACTGGCCGCCCTCACCGACGAGGTCTTCGCCGCCGCCACCGAAGCCAGCTACCTCAGCCACGCCTGGGCCCTGCGCTGGAAGGCGCTGATTCCGGCCTACCTGGACTGGCAGCGGGCCCACGAAGCGCAAGGCTGGCGGGTGGAGGAGAGCGAAGTCCAGCGCAGCCGCGAAATCCCCCTCCCCGGCGGCCGGAGCCTCACCCTCAAGGGACGCCTCGACCGGGTGGACGTGAAGACAAGGATGAAAGAAATCCCCTCCGAAGGAGCCCTCACTTCATCCTTCATACCTCATCCTTCATCCTTGCAGTCCGCCGTCCTGGACTACAAGGCCCAGGGAGTGAAAAAGCTCAAGGACAAGCTCAAGGAGCCCGGCGAGGACGTCCAACTCCCGGTCTACGCCCTGCTCCAGGGCGGCGAGGCGACGGAGGCGGCCTTCGTCAGCCTGGACAAGGAGGGGGTGGAGAGCATCCCCCTGGAACAGGACATCGCCGACCTGGGCGCCGCGGTGGAAGCCCGCCTCGCCGAGTTGTTCGACCAACTCCACCACGGCGCCGGCCTCCCCGCCCAGGGCCTGGCGGAAGTGTGCGAGTGGTGCGAAATGCGCGGCCTGTGCCGCAAGGACCATTGGAATGAGTGAGTTCGACAACGCCACCGCCCTCGACCCCGCCCGCTCGGTGGTCATCGAGGCCTGCGCCGGCAGCGGCAAGACCTGGCTGCTGGTGTCCCGCATCGTGCGCCTCTTGCTGGCCGGCGTGCCGCCGGGGGAAATCCTCGCCATCACCTTCACCCGCAAGGCGGCCCAGGAGATGGAAGCCCGGCTGCGGGAATGGCTGGAGCTCCTGGCCCTGGCCGACGACGACGGCGTGCGGAAATTCCTGCGGGAACGGGCGGTGCCCGAGGCCGAGCTGGACGCCGTCCTGCCCCGGGCCCGGAGCCTGTTCGAAGCCTTCCTCTCCGCCCGCCCCGGCCTCACCGTCAACACCTTCCACGGCTGGTTCCTGCAACTGCTCCAGCGGGCGCCCCTGGAAAGCGGCTACGCCGGCGCCCAGACCCTGCTCGACCAGACCTCCGCCCTGCTGGAGGAAGCCTGGCAAAGCTTCGCCGAGGACCTGCAGGACGACCCCTCCGGCGACGCCGCCCAGGCCCTCAACCGCCTGTTCGCCGGCATCGGCCTCGCCGCCACCCACGACCTGCTGGAAAACTTCGTCGCCCGGCGGGCCGAATGGTGGGCCTACGTGGGCGACCGGGCGGAGGCCGTGGCCTACGCCCTGGAACGGCTGCGTGAGGAATGGGGCGTGGACCCGGAGGCCGACGTCCTGGGCGAGCTGGCCAGCCTGCCCGGCCTGGAAGGCGAACTCCAGTCCTACCTCGGCCTGCTGGAAATGAACACCGACACCGATAAAAAGCTCGGGGCGCGGCTTGCTGCCGCTCTAGCTGAAGCCGACAAGCAGCGGTGGTTCGCCGAAATTTGCGGCGTGCTCTTTACCGACGGGGGTCAGGGCACGCCCCGTTCCCGCAAGGCCAGTCCCACCCAAGCCAAGCGTCTTCTGGGCGAGGCCAACGAGGAGCGCCTGCTGTCCCTCCACGCCTTCCTCTGCGAGCGCTTCGAAACCGCCCGCACGGCGCTGGCCGCCCAGGCCGCCTACGCCTTCAACCGAGACGCCCTGTTGTGCGGCGCCGCCCTGCTGGAGAAATTCCAGCAGCTCAAGGCGGACCAGCAGGGGCTGGATTTCGCCGACGTGGAATGGCGCGTCCACCAGCTCCTGGCCCGCTCCGACTATGCCGCGGCCATGCAGTACAAGCTGGACGCCCGCTACCGCCACATCCTGCTGGACGAATTCCAGGACACCAACCCCCTGCAATGGCAGGTGCTCAAGTCCTGGCTCGCCGCTTCCAGCGAAGCCGGCTCGCCCCCCACGGTGTTCCTGGTGGGGGACCCCAAGCAGTCCATCTACCGCTTCCGCCGCGCCGAAGCCCGGCTGTTCAAATTAGCCGGCGACTTCCTGGAAGCCGAATACGGCGCCGCCCGCCTGTCCCAGAACGCCTCCCGCCGCTGCGCCCCGGCGGTGATCGCGCAGGTGAACAGGTTGTTCGCCATGGAGGCCGGCTACGACCTCTTCCACCCCCACGCATCCCTCCGGCCGGAGCTGAAAGGGGGCGTGGAAGTACTTGAACTGGCCAAGGATGAAGGCGGAAGGATGAAGGATGAAGCAATGTGTCCTGCGGACCAAGCCATGGAAAAAACCCGCGAAGCGACCGCCCTTCATCCTTCATCCTTCATCCCTCATCCTTTACGCAACCCCCTCGCCACCCCGCGCGAGGATACCGAGGACCGCCGCTACGAAGCCGAAGCCGCCCAGGTGGCCGACGGCATCCGCGCCATCGTCGGCCGCTGGGCG
The DNA here is from genome assembly GCA_021845865.1 of Pseudomonadota bacterium. GTDB lineage: Bacteria > Pseudomonadota > Gammaproteobacteria > Burkholderiales > UBA9220 > UBA2239. The sequence continues at coordinate 34,531 of JAJZVC010000024.1, forward strand.
ATAGCGGGCGAAAACGGCCCGCGCCTGGCCGACTACCGGGACGTGATGCTGCTGGTGCGCCGCCGCACCCGGCTGGAAGCCTACGAAAAGGCCCTCAAGGCCGCCCGCATCCCCTTCGTCAGCACCCGCCGCGGCGGCCTACTGGACACCCTGGAGTGCCGGGACCTCACCGCCCTGCTGGAATTCCTCGCCGCCCCCTTCGCCGACCTCAAGCTGGCCCACGCCCTGCGCTCCCCGGTGTTCGGCTGCGCCGACGACGACCTCATCGCCCTCGCCCAACGGGACGAGCCCACCTGGTGGCGCCGCCTGCGGGCCCTTGTCCAGAACGGCGCGGCAAGCCCCGCCCTGGCCCGGGCACACGACCTGCTGGCCGACTGGATCAAGTTGGCGGACACCCTGCCGGTCCACGACCTGCTGGACCGCGTCTACTTCCGCAGCGACCTGCTGGAACGCTACCGCGCCGCCGTGCCCGAGGCCCTCCAGGGCGCGGTGGCGGCCAACCTCCACGCCTACCTGGAGCTGGCCCTGGCGGTGGACAGCGGCCGCTACCCCAGCCTGGCCAAGTTCCTGCGCCAGATCGCCGAACTGCGCCGGGCCGCCGACCAGGAGGCGCCGGACGAGGGCGCCATCGGCGACAGCGCCAACGCCGTGCGCATCCACACCGTCCACGAGTCCAAGGGCCTGGAATCCCCGGTGGTGTGGCTGCTGGACGCCAACGCCGCCCCCAACCCGGACCGGGGCTACCGGGTGCTGCTGGACTGGCCGCCGGAGGAACCCGCCCCGCGCCATTTCTCCCTCTACGGCAAAAGCGACGGCCTCGTGCCCCAGCAGAAAGCGCTGCTGGAAGAGGAAGCCGCCATCGCCGCCCGGGAGAACCTCAACCTGCTCTACGTCGCCATGACCCGCGCCCAGCAGGCCCTGCTGGTGAGCGGCTGCGAGGTCAGGAAAGGGGGCGGCAACAGCTGGCACGCCAAGCTCCAGGCCGCCGCGGGCGAAGAGGCCGTTCCCCTTTCAGCGGTTTTCGAAACCGCCGTTCCGTTAGCGGCGGCGGCCCCAGCGCCGGCCGCCGTTGCCGCCGACCCGCGCCTCACCCGGCCGCTCGCCGTGGGCCGGCGGGAACAGGCCGAACAGACGCCCCAGCAGCGCCTCGGCATCCGCCTCCACGCCCTGCTGGAATGGCTCGCGCCGCCGGCCCCCGTCGCCGGCAAGACCGCCCTGCAAGACCGGCTGGAGCTGGAGCACGGCGAGTTCGAACCCCTGTGGCAGGAGGCCCAGGCCATCTTGCAGGCATCCCACCTGCAAGCCTTCTTCGACCCAACCCAATATCGCCGCGCCTGGAACGAGCTCCCCTACCGCGACGCCGCCGGCGAAACCCGGCGCATCGACCGCCTGGTGGAACTGGATGACGCCTTCTGGGTACTGGATTACAAGACCACGGAGTCCGTCGCCGACCCGGCCCGCGCCGCCGCGCCGTACCGGGAGCAACTGGCCGAGTACCGCCGAGCGGTGGCCGCCGCCTTTCCCGGCAAGCCGGTGCGCTGCGCCCTGGTGTTCCGGGGCGGCCTGCTCCACGAAATCGACTAACCGGCCAGTTCCGGCCTGTCCCCCCACTTGCCGTAGTACCACTTGAGGGCGAAGGGAGGCAGGGCGGTGGTGAGGGCGATGACGATCAGCAGGGCGGCATAGGTTTCCAACGCCAGCAGCCCCTGCTGGTAGCCCAACTGGGCGAAGATCAGCCCAACCTCGCCGCGGGGAATCATGCACAGGCCGATGGCCGACTGGCGCAGGCGGCTCTCCCGGATGAAGAACCCCGCCAGCCACTTGCCCAGGATAGCCACCACCGTCATGGCGAACGCCATCCACCAGACGAAGGGCGAGCTGAAATCCACCACCTTGAGATCCAGGGACACCCCCACCATGACGAAGAAAATCGGGCTGAACAGGTGCACCAGGGGCCGGAACTGGCCCTCCAGGCGGTGGGTCAGCTCGGGGCTGGCGGAAAACACCCGGTTGAAAAGGGCGGACAAGGGGCTGCTCCCGCCGCCGAGGCGCAGCTTGAAGCCCTGCCCCAGGGCCACCCCGGCGGCGAAACCGCCCATGATCGCCGGGGCCCCCACCGCATGGGCCACGTAGCTGAATATCATGATCAGGCTCACCACCATGGTCACCAGGAGACCGGGGGATTCGCTCTTGCGGTCGAAGTGGTCGATGACCCAGGCCACCGCCTTGGCGGCCACCGGCGCCAGCAGCATGAAAATCAGGATGAACAGGCTGACCTGGCCGATGGAAGCCACGGTCACCTGGCCCAGCACCGCGAACTGGTACAGGAAGGCCAGGGCGATGACCCCCAGGATGTCGTCCAGCACGGCGGCGCCGATCACCACCTGGGCCTCGTCCGACGAGCGCCGCCCGAGATCGGACAGAACCCGCACGGTGATGCCGATGCTGGTGGCGGTCAGGGTGCCGCCGACGAAAAGGCTGGCGAGCATCGGCAGGTCGAAGACATAGGCGCTGACGGCGTAGCCGGCGAGGAAAGGCAGGACGAAACCGACGCCGGCCACCACCACCGGCTTGCTGCCAGCCTTGGCGAGGCGGTAGATGTCGGTATCCATCCCCACCTCGAAGAGGAGCAGGATGATGCCGATCTCGGCCAGTATCTTCAAGGTCTCGCCGGGTTCGAGCCAGCCCAGGAGGGAAGGCCCGAAAATCAGCCCCGCCGCCAGCTCGCCGATCACCGCCGGCACCCCGAAGCGGCTGCCGAACTCGGCCAGGAAACGCGCCGACAGCAGAATGACCGCCAGCATCAGGAAAAAAGCATGCAGCTCCATATGGTTAACCCCGAATATCGTTAGTGTTTTCTTGCCGGCCCGCGGCGCCGGCTGACCTTATGGGAACGCGTTCCGGCAAAAAAGTGCCCGGCATTATTTTCCACCCCAAGGTTTACGCAGCGCCCTTCGCCGCCTAAACTAGCCCTAACCCGTTTCGGAAGAAAGCCCATCATGGCCCGCTTTTCCCTGCTTTGCTGCCTCCTGGCCGCCGTGCTGCCCGCCTGGGCCGACAACGCGCCGATCGAGGCCACCACCGCCAGCGGCGACAAGGTATTGCTCCAACCCAATGGGCGGTGGCGGTACGTGGACCCCCAAAAGGAGGCCGCCGCGAAACAAATCGCCGACCAGTACCCCGAAAACCATCTCCGTCCCGAGGCCGCCCAGGGAGGCTGGATGGGTTTGGGCCGGACCGTGATGCCCGGCGACAAGGACTACAACCGGGGTTCCCTCAGCGGCAAGGGCCGCTGACCCTCCCGGGAGACCGCCATGGACCCTTTCCTGCAAGCCGCCATCGAAGAAGCCGAGCGAGGATTGAAGGAGGGCGGCATCCCCATCGGCTCGGTGCTGGTGCACAAGGGCAGGATCATCGGCCGCGGCCACAACCGGCGGATACAGAAAGGCAGCGCCATTCTCCACGGGGAGATGGACGCCCTGGAAAACGCAGGCCGGCTTCCCGCCTCGGTGTACCGGGAATGCGTGCTCTACACCACCCTCTCCCCCTGCCCCATGTGCAGCGGCGCCATCGCGCTCTATGGCGTTCCCAAGGTGGTGGTGGGGGAGAACCGCAACTTCATGGGCGAAGAGGCCTGGCTGAAAAGCCGAGGGGTGGAAGTGACGGTGGCGGATGACCCCACCTGCGCCAAACTGATGGCGGAATTCATCGCCGCCAACCCGACCCTGTGGAACGAAGACATCGGCGAATGACATGGCCTCCCCCGTGAAATCCCTCCTTCATCTGCTGTTCGACGTGATCCTGTTCGCCTTCATGCTCTTGGGGGTGGCCGGCATCGTGTTCAAATTCATCATGCCGGAAGGCCTGCTGTCCCAAGGATGGGACCTGATCTGGAACAAGAATCCCACTTATTCCCTGCTGCTCCTGCTGGGGGTAGTGGTGGTTTTCGTCTTCGGCAAGGGCTGGCTGGATAATCTCAACCTCAAGGACAAGCCGGGGAACTTCATCGCCTACGCCTGGGCGCTACTGGGGGTTTATTTCGCGGCGAAACTAGCCCTGCACGGCACACTCTGAGGCCTCAGCCCGCTTTCTTTTGGGCCTCAGCCTCCTGACCCTGCCGCACCGGGTTGCAGCAACTCAAGTCCTTCAGGTCCTCGACGCCGAACATGCGCAGCAAATCCGCCGGATTACGCAAGTTGTATTCCCGCAGCACGGCCTCGGGAATGGCTTCGTTGTGCTTGATGGCGCAGAGCAGCGCTTGAAGGTGGGCCGTGCTGTGGGCCAGTAAGCCCGAAGGGGAATAGTGCTGGGAGGATATCCCCTCGGGGAGGACGGTTCCGCCCCGCAGCCGCGCGGCGGAGAGGATGAGGGGAATGGCCAGCCCCTTTCCCCGGTGCTCCGGGCGTATCCATAGGTTCAGCCCCTCGTAGAAGCCGATCAGGTCATCCCCCAGGAACAGTCCGACGTTGCCCCCCTCCTCCGTCCAGCCCCCATGCTGGCGAATGACGTACCGGTCGAAGTGGCAGATGGGCTCGGACCATTCCACCTCCTTCAGCACCTCCAGCATGAACGCCGCCTCGTCGTCATCCATGGCGTAGTCGTGGGAGGTTTCATTGAGGGCGAACTTGGTCCCGAGGAAATCGCTCAAAGGAAGAAGCAGTTGCTCGCTCATGTATCACCGTCCTGTTGCTTGTGCCTGGTTAAAGAATTTTCCTGTCCCCGTAGGGTAGGCGCATATTCCCCATCCGGCAAATGGTTATCGCGTTCTATTGCGAAAACTCCCAGGGGGCTCTAGCGCCGCGCCATTGAGCTGCTTCTTCGCGGCACAGGCCCGGGAAGCGGTGGAATCGCCTATCGATATTCTCAACGAGCCCCATGTCCGAGGAAAATACCGCTCCCCAATCGATGGCCTCCAGAGACAGGAAAACTTGCCGGCCAGACAGCCGTCAATCATTGACCGAACCGCTCCCCCTTCCCGTTAGGCGCGCTTCACTGGCCGGATTTCAATCCTGCGTGATGATTCAGCATCTCGGGCTCGAAGATGCGGTAGGCATTACGGCCGGCCTCTTTGGCGGCATACATGGCCGCGTCCGCATGCTTTAACAATTCCTGGGCTTCGCCGCCGTGTTCAGGAAAGTAGGCCAAGCCTATCGACGCGCCGATTTGAATGTCATGCCCCGCCAAGGCCATCGGACGAGCCAGGTCGGAAATCAGCGCCTCGGCAAGGGATATGCAGTTTTCGACCTGATGCCAGCTCTCCAGAAGGATGACGAACTCATCGCCCCCCAGGCGCGCGACGGTATCGGATTCTCGCAACTGACCCTTGATCCGCTCGCCGACTTCTTGCAGCAGGAGGTCCCCGACTTCATGCCCCAGGGTATCGTTGACTTCCTTGAAGCGATCAAGATCGACAAAAGCCACAAGCAAACGGTTGCCGTCGCGCCGGGCGCGTTCCACGGCATGTTGCAGGCGATCCTGGAAAAGGGTCCGGTTGGGAAGCCCCGTCAAGCCATCGTGATAAGCCAGGTGTTTGATATGTTCGTCATGCTTGCGAAACTCCGTGACATCGTGAAACATTGCCACGTAATTAACGGGGTCCCCGCGCTCATCATCGATTCGATTGATGGACAGCCACTCCAAATAAGCCTCGCCGTTTTTGCGCCGGTTCCATATCTCTCCCTGCCAACACTTATCCAGCCGCAGCGCCTCCCACATCGCGCTGTAAAACGCTGCATCATGCCGATTGGAACGTAACAGATTCGGTTTCCTGCCCACGGCCTCAACAGCCCCGTAGCCGGTAATATCCGTGAACGCGGGATTCACCGAGATTATCCTGCCGTCGCCATCCGTGACCATGATTCCCTCCACGGCATGCTGGACCACGCTTGCCGCAAGACGCAGATTTTTCTCCATCTCCACAAATCGCTTGTAGTAGGCGTGCATTGCCTCGATAGCGGAGCACACCACGACAGCATCAATGAGAAACACCCCGTTGGAAATCACCATATGGTGGTTGAATTCGAACACAAACACCGTGTAGGGCGGCCAGAAAAAATACGTTGCCATCGCCATGCCGATCATCGCCGCGAACAATCCCGGCCAGAGCCCACCGACAATGGCGGATAAAGCGACCGCAGGGAAAAAGGTGACGTACTGGATGCCGCCATTCAACGGCGCGATGACTAACCGGGCGGCCAGCGCGAACGTCATGAGAACGGTCACGTAAAGATACTGGCGCAACGTGTTGCGGCGCTCCGGAAAAATATGGGACAGGAGCCTAAAGAAAGCCGTTCTGGAATTGGAGGCATCAAGATACATGGCACAGCTCTTTCGGTAGCAATAGCTTGGCCCCTCGAGGGGGGGCTGACGGGCATTCCCAGTCCTTTCAGTCAAGTCTATTTTGGCCGCTCATGTCATCCGGTTGATTGCGTATATTTGCCATGAAAAAGCTTCTGGAGAAAGCCCTTCCAGGGATAGCATCCATTAGGCGCCGCGGTTGGCGCTTTCGGCGTAGTGGTCAAAACAGTTCGATCTCGCCGGAGACCGGCGCTTCCTTGATGTGGCTGAGGTAGCTGTTTTCCATTTCGGCAATGGTGTTGCTGTGCAGGGAGCGCAGGCGCTTCACCCGGACTTTGCCGGTGGAGGGGAAGTAGATCACCATGCGTGGAAAGACGTCGCCCACGTCTTCCGCGGTGACCTTCAGGCCTTCGGTTTGCAGGTAGTCGCGGACGAACTGGATATTGCGGCGGCCCACATCGGTCATGTTGGCGAGAATGCGTCCGCCGCCGAAAATCTTTACCTCTAGGTTGTGGCGCTTGCCGCCGTTGCGCATGATCTCGTTGATCAGGTGCTCCATGGCGTAGTTGCCGTAACGGGTGGCCGCGCTGAGGTTGGTGGCTTTCCAGGCCTCTTCCGGCGAGGCGTCGGTGGCGGGGAGCATGAAATGGTTCATGCCGCCGATGCCCGTGAGATTGTCCCGGATGCAGGCGGAGATGCAGGACCCCAGGGTGGTGGAGATGCCTTCGCCGCTGCGGGTGACGTAGAACTCCCCCGGCAGGATGCGCGCCGTGTAAGCCTGGAGGTGTTCGTTCCAGGAACGTCGAACGTGCTCGAAGCCTGGCAGGCTTGGAGGCGGGAGCGATTGCTTTACCGCTGGGGAGATGGCCATCAGCTATTCCCCACGAACAGGGCCTCGACCTCGGCAATACTGGACTGGGCCTCGCGCACGGTTTCCTCCACGAGGCCTTCCTGCAAGCCGGTAATTTCCCAGGCTTGCGGATCGATGGGGGGGACATCTTCGCGGTCCAAGGTATCCACCTCGGCCATTTGCGCCAGGATATTGGCGATGTGGATCAGCGCCACTTCCCGAGGGTACTGCCTGGCCGCCTTGATGTCATGGTGGAAGGCGATACATTCCCGCAGCAGGGCAGGCAGGTTCCAGGCCTTGGCCAGTTCCCCGCCGACAGCCGCGTGGTCGAAGCCCATTGCCTCCTGCTCGGCGAGATTGACCGGCAGTTCGTCCCCGCTGTCCAGGACGTGGAGGAGCGATTCCTTGGCCTTGTCCGGCATGCGGTTGAAAATCACCAGCTCGCCGATGTCATGGAGGAGGCCAGCAGTAAACATGGCCTCGGGATCGCAACGGCGCATCTGTCTGGCGAGGAAACGCGCCACCAAGGCACAGAGCAGGCTGTGGCGCCAGAAATTGTCCATGGACACCAAATCATTCGGCAGGCCCGCAAAAGCATGGGTAACGGACATGGATAGAGCGAGGCTGCGAATTTGCTGCGTGCCGATGATGGACACCGCCTTGGACGGCGTGTCCACATGGCTGCTCAGGCCGTACAGAGGGCTATTGGCGATGCGGAGCAGCCGCAAGGTAAAGGCGGGATCCCGGGCAACCGCCTTGGCGATGTCGTCCACCGTGCTGTTGGGCTGCTCCACCAGATGATTGATGTGGTAGTAGACATCGGGGAGAGAAGCCAGGTTGCCGATATCCTTGACAAGTTCGGAAGGAGTTGTCTCCACGGTGCACTCGCCTCAGGTGATTGATGCCCATACACTACCTCAGCATGGCGGCATCCCGGAATAGGGCCCTCCCCTATCCTGAATCGCCCCTAGTTTCCTAGACACTTTCGAGCCTCATAAAGTACTGCTTTTCGAACTCTACCGGAGACAGCTGATTGGTGTAACCATGTCGGCGTTTCGGGTTGTAAAACAGTTCAATGTAATC